>DATMND010000001.1:0-21972 GCA_035569235.1 Acetobacteraceae bacterium
AGTTCGGCCTCGCCCAATCCATCCGCCGTGTTGAAGACCCTCGGCTGTTGCTGGGCCGAGGCCGCTACACCGACGATATCCTGTTGCCGGGCATGCTGCACGGGATAGTGCTGCGCAGTCCGCATGCCGCGGCGAAGATTATCCGAATCGACACCAGGGCCGCAGCATCCGTCGAAGGGGTTAAGGCAATCTATACCGGTGCCGATTTCAGGGCGGATGGCATTGGACCGATGCCGTGCGCCGCGCCGGTGCAGAACCGCGACGGGTCCGACATGGCGAGCCCGCCACATCCCACACTCGCCGATGGAGCGGTGCGCCATGTCGGCGATCCGGTAGCGTTCATCGTCGCCGAAACGGCATCGGCCGCGCGCGATGCCGCTGATCTGATCGCTGTGGATTATGCCGTCGAGCCTGCCATCACAGATGTTGCCACGGCAACCGATCCTGGCGTGCCGTTGGTGTGGTCTGACGTATCGAACAACGTCACGTTCGACTGGGAGATCGGCGACAAGGCGGCGACCGACGCGTTGTTTGCTTCGGCGGCACATGTCACGCGGCTGACCGTCGTGAACAATCGCGTCATCGTCGCTTCCATGGAGGCCCGCGCCGCGATCGCCGACTACGATTCCACGTCGGGCCGCTGGACGCTGTATGCCAACACGCAGGGCGGCTGGCTGATCAAGGGCCTGCTCGGAGCGGTCTTCAAGACCGAGCCTGCAATGTTCCGCGTCGTGACGCCCGATGTCGGCGGCGGCTTCGGCATGAAGGCGTTCCTCTACGCCGAGCATGTGCTGACCTGCTATGCGGCACGCAAGTTGGGGCGGCCAGTGAAGTGGGCATCGGATCGCGGCGAAGCGTTCCTGTCCGATACGCATGGCCGCGACAACGTCACACTGGGCGAGCTTGCGATCGACGCGGAGGGAAAATTTCTCGCGCTGCGCACACGCAATCTTGCCAACATGGGCGCCTATCTCTCCACGTTCGCGCCGTACATCCCAACTCTGGCCGGCGGCGCCGTGCTGTCCGGCGTCTACGGCTTCCAGCAGATTTATGCCAACGTGCTCGGCGTGTTCACCCACACTGTGCCGGTGGACGCCTATCGAGGAGCGGGGCGTCCCGAAAGCAATTACCTTCTGGAACGCCTGGTCGACGCCGCTGCGCGCGAGCTGAATATCGACCGTGCGGAACTGCGTCGACGCAACATGGTGCCAACCTCGGCCATGCCGCACGCAACACCCGTCGGCAAGACATACGACAGCGGCGATTTCGCGATGGTGCTGGATGCGGCGCTCGAGCGGATGGATTACGCAGGCTTCGCTGCCCGGCGCGCGGATGCCAAACGGCGCGGCAAGCTTCGCGGCATCGGCTTCTCGTACTATCTCGAGGTCACGATGGGCGATCCAACAGAGCGCGCGGAAATCCGCTTTGCCGATGATGGCCTCGTCGATGTCTATGTCGGCACGCAATCAACCGGCCAGGGTCACGAGACAGCCTATGTCCAGCTCATGTCGCAGCGCCTGGGCATCGATGCCGAGAAGATCCGCATACGCCAGGGCGATACGGACACCATCCCGGTCGGCGGTGGAACCGGCGGCTCGCGCAGCCTTTATTCCGAGGGCCATGCGATCCTGATCACCGCAGACACGGTCATCAAAAAGGGCACACAGGCAGCAGCCGAAATGCTGGAGGCAGCACCTGCCGATATCGCTTTCTCCGACGGAAGATTCACTATCGTCGGCACCGACCGCGGCATCGACATCATCGCGCTTGCCGCCGCGCAGCGGCAGAAGGCGGCGGCCGGCGAGCCCTCGACTACGCTCGACGCGGCCGAAGTAGTCGATGTCGCCGAGCACACCTTCCCGAATGGCTGCCACATGGCCGAAGTCGAAGTGGATCCCGAGACCGGGGCGGTAGAAATCATCCGCTACCGTGTGTGCGACGATTTCGGCAAGACGGTGAACCCGATGATCGTGCGTGGCCAGGTGCACGGCGGCGTGTCGCAGGGTCTCGGCCAGGCGCTGTTCGAGCGGACCAGCTACGACGCGTCCGGTCAGCTGCTGTCCGGCAGCTTCATGGACTACGCACTGCCTCGGGCGGCCGATTTTCCGGACATCGAGGTCGATCTGTTGGAAGTGCCCAGCGCGTCCAATCCGCTAGGCGTGAAGGGGGCAGGCGAGGCGGGTTCGGTCGGCAGTCCGCCGGCGGTCATCAACGCCATTATCGATGCGCTGTCGGTGGACGGCGTGACAGACATCGACATGCCTGCCACATCGGAAACGGTGTGGAAGGCCATGTCGATAGCGAAGGCGGCGTAACTATACCAATAACCGCTAAGGTTGGCTCTCCGGCCTGGCCTTCGCCGTCATGGCGGGCTTGACGCGGCCATCGTGCGTCCGTGAGCGTGCCCTGTCGGGGAGATGCAAGTCCACCCGGGGAGAACCTGCCATCCTGAAGCCGGAGGCAACTGCGTGAACCGCAAGGAGGCGTGGGGGTAGCCCGAGGCGAACGAGCAATCCGTAGGCGGCGAACTTGATTTGGCCGTGTCGATTGGCGAGCCAGTCGTTGGGCTTGACCCGAGGATGGAATGGCGAAGCCGAGACCCATGACGAGCGGGAAGTCCGGGACGCTGAAGGTCAGGTGTCAAAGCGATCCCGGGAACGGCAAGGTGGTTGGAGACGGAGAGCTTGGAAGGCAAGGCACGTAAAGCGGAGAGACCTGCGTGGCGAGCAAGGGATGTGTGCAAGTCATAGAAAGCCACGCCCCCGCGCAGGAGTCAGCGACGCGACCTACCCGTATCATGTCCTTCCAACAGCCGGTGTTATGAAGTGTTGAATGGCTGGCATTCGCCGGCCATTGGAAAAGGCCGGCGTTTGTGTCGGCTTTTCCAATGGCGACGAAAATGCGCTAAGTCAGCCTTCTTTAAGCGAACCAACACCAAGCGAGGCGTCTCGCACCGGTGGCGTGGTCTCGGGTGCTGCAAGCGCGGGCTGCTCCGGCATCACAGCGTCCAGGAAGTCGGTGGAGGGCACGAAGAACAGGTTCCCGGTGACGGCGCGGCTGAAGTCGAGCAGTCGATCGTAGTTGCCCGGAGGTCGGCCAACGAACATGTTCGTCAGCATCTGTTCGATGGTGCGCGGCGACCGGGAATAACCGATGAAGTAGGTGCCGAATTCCCCCTGACCAACAGCGCCGAATGGCATGTTGGCGCGCACGATCTTGATTTCCTCGCCATTCTCCTCGATCACCGTCAGCGCGGCGTGCGCGGACGTGGGCTTGACCGTGTCGTCGAGTTCGATGTCGGCCAGTTTCGTGCGGCCGATGATGCGTTCCTGCGCTTCGGTGGGCAGCGCGTTCCAGCCGGCCATGTCGTGCAGGTATTTCTGCACGATGACGTAGCTGCCGCCGGCAAACATCGGATCCTCCGCGCCGATGACCGTGGCGGCGACCGCAGCCTGGTCCGTGGGATTCTCGGTTCCATCGACGAAGCCCAGAAGATCGCGATTGTCGAAGTACTGGAAGCCATGCACCTCATCGGCGAGCGACACCGCAGGACCGAGCCGTTCCATGATCCGCGTCGCCAATTCAAAGCAGAGGTCCATGCGACGCGAACGGATGTGAAACAGCAGATCGCCCGGTGTCGCGACAGCGTGGCGCGATCCGTCATGGATCTCCCGGAATGGATGCAGTTCGGCGGGGCGCGGTGCGGCAAACAGCCGATCCCATGCGTCCGAAGCAATGCCCATGACGCAGGACAGTTGCCCATCGAGGTCACGAAACCCCACCGAGCGCAGCAGCGCGGCGAGGTCGGCGCAGAATGACCGAGCGACCGCGGCGTTGTCGTCGCCGGGGTTGACCGTGACCACCAGGAAGATCGCGGCACGCGTCAGCGGCGCGGCGACCGGCTGTGGAACGGGCGCGGGCGCATCCTTCGGCGCCGATGTGGTCATCGGTCTGTCCTCCGCCAGCTGCTCTGCTGTAGCGCGACGGCGCCGGCTACACGGCGAGCCGAACCGTGGCAAGATTATCGGGCACGGTCAGCCTGCAGCCGACCGTCGCGTGCACCTCGTCCAGCGTGATGCCAGGTGCGATCTCGCGAATCCGGAAGACATCGCCGATCGGCTCGAACAGTCCGTAATTTGTCGCCACCAGCTTCACCACGCCGCGCGCCGTCACCGGCAACGCGCATTGGTCCACCAGCCGGGGCGCGCCGCTGCGCGTGGTCTGTTCCATGATGATGAACACTCGTTTGGCGCAGGCGGCGAGGTCCATCGCACCACCGATGCCGCCGCCCTTCTGGCCGGCGATCTTCCAGTTGGCGAAGTCGCCGTTGCGCGCCACCTCGTAGGCACCCATCACGGTCACATCGATGTGCCCGCCGCGGATGATTCCGAACGAGTCCGCGTGGTGCACCACAGCAGCGCCTGGTTTCAGCGTGACGTTCTGTCCGCCGGCATTCACGAGGTTGAGGTCCTCCTCGCCCGGCGGGGCGATCGGACCGTAGCCGATCACGCCGTTCTCGGAGTGGTAGATGATGTCGCGATCGCCGATGTCGGTGTTCGAGCACATGGTCGGAATGCCGACTCCGAGGTTGACGATCCAGCCGTCCTGGAATTCCAGCGCGATGCGGTCCGCCATCTGCTGGCGGTTCAGTCCTTTGGCGGTTCCGCTCATCGGCGTCGCTCCTGCCGGCGTGTTGGCCAGAGTCCGTCGGGCGGCGGCGGCACCTTCACGACACGATGCACGAAGATGCCCGGCGTATGCACCTGATCGGGATCGATCGAGCCAGCCGGCACGATGTCCTCGTCCACCTCGGCGATGGCAATGCGCGCGGCTGTTGCCATCACCGGGCAGAAGTTGCGCTGCGAACGATGGAACTGCAGGTTGCCGAACGTGTCGGCACGCGTGGCGCGGATGAACGCGTAGTCCAGCGGCAGCGCGTATTCCAGCAGGTACTCGCGGCCGTTGATCACGCGGGTCTCGCGGCCGGCGGCCAGTTCGGTTCCGACGGCGGTCGGCGTGTAGAACGCCGGGATGCCCGCGCCGGCGGCGCGCATGCGCTCGGCGAGCGTGCCCTGCGGCACCAGTTCCGCATCGACCTCGCCGGATTCGTAGTACTTGGTGAACGGAATCACGTCGGTGGGGCGGGTCGCTGCGGTGAAGGCGCAGATCACTTTCTTCACCTGGCCGTTCTCCACCAGCATGCCGACATCCGGCATGCGCGGCTGCTGCGCACCGCCGGTGCTGTTGGCGACCAGGGTCAGGTTTTTCGCGCCGTGTTCGAGCAGCGCCTTGATCAGGTTGAACGGCACGCCCGGCATGGCGAAGCCGCCGAAGCCGACGGTGGCGCCGTCGGGAATGTCCTGCACCGCCTCGCGGAAGTTTTTTACCGCCTTGCTCTTCTGCGTCATGTACCCCCCGCCCTGACGTCGCCGTGGGGCGATGAAGGGGCGTGGGAGAAGGGGAGTCAAGATCGCGCTCTCAGCACGTCAAAAGATGCGCTTGCTCGCCACCGATGGGCAACAGGATCAGTCGGGAAGTGTCACGGCCTCCTTCCGCGGTTGTCAGCCCTTGTACTTGACTATGATCTCACGCATCGGCTTGTGGGTACAAGGGCGTCCTGGCGCTACCCAATCTATGAGCTTGGATACGCTCGCGGCCGGCTCAAGGACAGCAGGATACAGTCGCCGTATATGATCCTCGTGTAGTTTCTTGTGACCGAAGTCGATTTGCCGCAGTCCGCTGCGGTTCCGCTCCATGGGATGATGAAATTCCTTGGCTATCCGGAGGACCTCATCAATGAACGTTTCGATGGATTCTTGTGACATCATAACGGTACCTCTTACCCTGCCTTATCGACGGGAGCTACAGATCGCCCTGCAGGTTTGCGGAAGCCCATATCCCAATCAGGCCCCATCCACCTTTTCCGCCAGCCACGTATTGATCAGCGACTGATACGGCACACCGCGCTTGTTCGCCGCCACCTTGATCCGTTCCAGCAGCGGCAACGGCAGGCGCAGCGAGATCGCTGTGGTGCTGGGCTTCGGATTAGGCAGCCGGACCCGCTCAGCCTTGCTCCAGTCAAGATAGTCGGCGGAGTCGCGCGCCTCCCAGAACCGGCGTTCCTCCGCTTCGTTTTTGAAGACTGGGGTTGGCTCAGGCTTCTTGCTCATGGTGCACTCTTTTTTCCGATGCATGGGGCGCGTGCCCTGGGTTCCCGCTTGCGCGGGAATGACAACTACAAGTGCAGCCTGACACTTCGTCGAACAAGGCCTCCTCACTCCGCCGCGGCCTTGAACCTATGGTCGTCATCCGTCGCCATCTGGTTCACCAGATCGATCTCCCACGCCAGATAGGCACGCATCGCGTCCTCGACGCTCCCAGCCTGCTCGCGCGCCCGCAGCCGCTCATCCTCCTGCGCGCTGGCCATCCGTTCGGCACCACGCTCCAGCGCATACCCCGAGGCAACCCACGCCGCAGTGCCGCCGGACAGCGCCAGCACCGGGGCCGGCGCACGACCGCTCCACTCGGCCATCGCGAGGCGCGCCAGTACGCCGTCCGACGAGGTGAACACGATCGCCGCAGCCTCGGGCAGCGCAGCGAACGCCGCGTCGAGCCGCGCACGGATCGCGAACCAGGCGCCCGGAATATGTCCCGCGATATAAGCACGGCTCCAGTCCAGATCGACCACGACAGCGCTACTCGCCTGCAACCGCGCGTGCAGCGCGGCGGTGTCGATCGACGCCACCGACACGCTGTCCAGCCCAAGAACGCCCGGCACATAAGCCCCGGTCTCCCGTGCGTCGCCGAACTTATCCAGCGTCATCACGGCAACGTCCCAACCCATCTGCTGCATCCAGTGCGCCGTCATCGTGGCGCGGACGCCGTCGTCATCCACCAGCACGACGCGCGCGCCCCACGAGGCGGCATGCCGATCGGTCTCCTGCACCAGTTGCCCGCCGGCGATGTGCTTCATGCCGGGCACGTGGCCTGCCGCATACTCGGTTGGCGTGCGCACGTCGAACACGTACAGGGTGCGCGTGGCCTCCGCCCGCCAGCGTTGCAGCGTCACCGCGTCGATGGTCCTGATGCCGAACCGCTGCGCCACCCTGGCCGCTGCGGCGCGTGCCGTAGCGCGACCGGCATCAGACACGTCGGGCGGCCGTGCGGTCGCACCCTTCAGCACCTGGAAACCGGCCAAATGCCAAGCCTGCGTGCCGTTCTTCAGCGACACCACCTTGTTCGGCACGCCGGCGTCGATCAGCGACTGCGCACCGATGATGCTGCGCGTGCGGCCGCCGCAGTTGACGATCACCGTGGTGTCCTTCGATGGCACCAAATCCGCAAAGCGATACACCAGCTCGGCACCGGGGACGCTGATCGCGCCGGGAATGCTGTTGTCGTGGTATTCCTCGTAGGAGCGGCTGTCGAACAGCGCGATGTCGGCGCCGCTGTTGAGCAGTGCCTTCAGTTGCTCGGCGTCAATCCACGGCGTGCCGGCTTCATGCTCGACCACTTCGGCGAACGCCTTGCTGGGCACATGCACGCCGCTGTAGAGCCGGTAGCCGGCGGCCTCCCACGCAGCGACGCCGCCGGCCAGTACCGCCACATCGGTGTAGCCGAGCGCCGCCATTCGCGTCGCGGCGCGTTCCGCCAGGCCCTCGCCGCCGTCGCACCACACCACGCGCGTTGAACGGCGCGGGACCATCTCGTCCACCAGCATCTCCAGGCGGCTGAGCGGCACGCAGGCCGCCATCAGCAGATGGCGTGCGTCGAACGGCACTTCCTCGCGCGCGTCCAGCAGGGCGATCTCGCCGCCGTCGTGCAGGCGGGCCTTCAGGGTGCGCGCGTCGATCTGCTCCGGCATGTCCGTACTCCCGTTGAGCGTGCTGGCCAATCTATTGCAGGTGTGACAACCCTTTCCCACCCCGCCTGCAAGGAGCCCCGAATGACGTCACAGACTTTCACCATCCGCCCCATCGGCATCATTTCGACGCCGTGGCAGACCATCGCCGCGTGCCCGCGCAATGGGCATCAGCTCGATCCCGCGCCGCTGTGCTCGGTGCGCGTGTTCCCCGAATGTGTGGAAGGTCTGCACAGCATCGAGGGCTTTTCCCATTTGATCCTGCTCTACTGGATGCATCTTATCCGGGAACCTGAGCTGGTATTCACGCCGCCGTTCGATGGCCAACCGCGCGGGATCTTCGCCACGCGGGCGCCGTGGCGGCCAAATCCGATCGGGCTTTCCGTTGTCGCGTTCGAGGGATTTGAGGCGCCCGATTTATTGCGGGTGCGCTATCTGGATTGCGTGGACGGCACGCAGCTGGTGGACATCAAGCCGTTCCTGCCGACCACGGACTGCGCGCCAGGTGCAAGCATGGGCTGGCTCGAACGGCACTCAACGCGGCGCCCGCCTGTCTGAGGGCTGGGAAGGGGCCTATATCACGCCGGCCGCTCGCAATGTCGCAATCCGCTCCGCATCGTAGCCGAGTTCGCCCAGCACCGCGTCCGTGTCCACGCCAAGAGCAGGGGCTGCCTGTCGTGGCATTGTCTCGCCGGGAAAGCGGAACGCCGGCGGCACCATGCGGAATGCACCCAGTGGATGGTCATAGGACCAGACGCGGTCCTCCCCGGCGACGAAATCCGAACCCAGCGCCTGCGCGATGTCATGCACCGGCGCGGCAGGAACCTCCCCGCCAAAGTGCTGCAGCCAGGCGGCGGTGCCGCGCGTCGACAGCGCCGCGTCCAGCAGGCATGTCACCTCGTCGCGGTTGTCCAGTCGCGCCTTGAACGTCGCAAAGCGTGAATCATCGGACCACTCCGGTCGGCCGAGCTTCTCGCACAGCACCGGCCAGAATTTCTGCTTGTTGCACATGATGAAGATCCAGCCGTCGGCCGTGCGGTAAAGCTGGCTCGGCGTCAGAGACGGATGCGCGCCACGTAACTCGCGTCCCTGTGCATGACCACCATTGAGGAACCACGCCGCCAGATAGTTCAAATTGGACAGCGCGGTATCGAACAGGCTGACATCGACATCGCGTCCCACCCCCGATGCGCGCGCGGCAACAATCCCGCCGAGCAGCGCGGTCGCAGCATAGACGCCCGCCATCATATCGACGATCGAAAGCCCGAATCGTGCCGGCGGTTGGTCGGGCTCGCCGGTCAGCGACAGGTAGCCGGCCTCGGCCTGCATCAGATAGTCGTAGCCCGGCCACGCGGCACGGCTGCCTTCGCGTCCGTAGGCCGACAGATGCGCGCACACGATGCGCGGATTGGCGGACTTCAGTTGGTCATAGGTCACGCCTAACCGCGGCGCCTGGTCGCCGCGCAGATTGTTCAGCACCGCATCCGCCGTTGCGGCCAGATCGTGCAGCACGCGCTGGCCCTCGGGCGCGCGCAGGTTCAACGTGACCGAGCGCTTGTTGCGGTTGAATGCCTGGAAGAAATGGCTGTCGTGTTCGCCGAGGAAATACGGACCGACGGAGCGGCTGACATCGCCGCCATCCTTCGGGTTCTCGATCTTTATCACCTCGGCGCCCATGTCGGCGAGCTGCATGGATCCGAACGGCCCCGCGCCGTACTGTTCTACCGCCAGGATGCGCACACCGGCGAGCGGCAGCATCACACGGGGTTCCGCGCAACAAGCTGACGCGCAATGATGATGCGTTGGAGTTCGTTGGTGCCTTCGCCGATCACCAGCAGCGGCGCATCGCGATATAGACGTTCCACCGGGAACTCGGTCGAATAGCCGTAGCCACCGTGCACGCGCATCGCTTCTGTGGCGTTCTCCAGTGCGGCCTCGGTGGCGAACAGCTTGGCCATGCCCGCCTCCATATCGCAGCGATCGCCGCGATCGTACATCTCGGCGGCGCGCCGTGTCAGCAGGCGCGCTGCCTCGGTGCGCGTCGCCATGTCGGCGAGCTTCAACTGGATTGCCTGATGCTGCGCGATCGGCTTGCCGAAGGTTTTCCGAAGCTGCGAATAGCGCAGCGATTCATCCAGCGCGGCCTGTGCGATGCCAACTCCGCGCGCCGCCACATTGATGCGGCCAAGCTCCAGGCCGGACAGCGCATGCTTCAGTCCGAGCCCTTCCACGCCACCGATCAGCCGGTCCACCGGCACGCGATAGTCCTGGAACACCAGTTCCGCACTGTCGATTCCCTTGTATCCGAGCTTCTCCAGTTTGCGGCTCACGGTGAAGCCTGGCCCCTTTTCCGCCAGCAGCATGCTCATGCCGTGATGCCGCGGTTCGGCGTTTGGATCGGTCTTCACCAGCAGCGCGAAGCATGAGCCGTGGATGCCGTTGCTGATCCAGGTCTTCGTGCCATTCACGACATATGCGTTGCCGTCGCGGCGTGCGGTGCAGCGGATCGCCTGCAGGTCGGTGCCGCAGTCGGGCTCGGTCAGCGCCAGTCCGCCGCGCAACTCGGCTGAGGCGAAGCGCGGCAGGAATTCGCGCTTCTGCGCCTCGGTGCCGTTGCGTTCAACGATGGCCGACATGATCAGGTGGGAGTTGAAAATGCCAGTCAGCGACATCCACACGCGCGCGATGCGTTCGACGATCTCGGCATAGGAGGCACAGGGGAGACCGAGGCCGCCATAGGCCGTGCCGATGGTGGAGCCGAACAGCCCGAGTTCGCGCATCCGTGCGACAATGGCCTCGGGGTAGATGTCGTCGTGCTCAAGCGCGTGCACATGCGGAACGACGTCACGCGCGAGGAATGCGTCGATGGCGTCCAGGATCAGGTCATCTGTCATGCCGGCAGTATGCGGCGCAAGTCTGGCGCGGACAACGGAGAGTTCAGACGTGCCAGGGCTAGCGCAATTGGCCTGCAGCGTGTTGCGTGGAAAAGCAGCAAGAAAGCATTTTAACACGGAGAAAGTAGGCGAGGACCACGGAGAGCACGGAGAAACAGTCTATGCGCTGCGCGCGGCATCAACCTGACGTTCAGCGCGAAGTGCAATAATACTCTCTCCGTGACCTCCGTGGCCCTCGCCTTCTTCTCCGTGTTAAATTCCTTCTACCCACACCAACGATATTCCCCAGGCCCGCAAGGACACACCATGTTCACCGCCTACCACCGCATCGGCGAGAACCGCTATCAGGAAAGCTACGGTCTCGACTTCGAGGACTTCGCGCCCGCCCAGCGCTTCCGTCACCGCCCCGGCGTCACCCTCTCGCAGCAGGACAATGCGGACGAGGCGCTGGACACGCTGAACGGCGCGATGCTGCATTACGACGCGCACTACGCTGCGGCGACCGCGTGGCAACGCCCGCTGATGGTCAGCACGCTCACGTTGCAGCGGCTGGTCGGCATGGCGAGCAAAACCTACGGCAGGCGCCGGGCAATTCTCGGCTTCGACGACATAACGATGAATGGCCCGCTGTTCGGCGGCAATACGCTGTATTCGGAATCGGAAGTCCTCGATAGCGATGCGGCGGGTGCTGCCATCCGAACGTTGATTCGCGGCCACAAGGCCGATGGAACCGAGGTCGCTCGGATCACCTGCCGTATGGTGATCGAGCGGTGCGACGCAGCCAGCGATCCGGCGCTTGAGGACCGTTTCGCCGCCTACCACGAGGCAGAGGACGGGGCGCTGGTTGAACAGGTCGGGCTATGGTTTGAGGACTGCGTGGCCGGCGACACCTTCGTTCACGCGCCAAGTCGCAGCTTCCATCCCGAGGAGGTGGCGAGCCACGCACGGCGCTCGCTGGAGTTGGCGCCGCAGCATCACGTGCCGGAAACTTTCGTGGTCGCCGCGGCAACCGCTCTTACGACGCGCACCTTCGGTCGTGTGGTCGCCAACCTCGGCTGGCACGACGTGCAACTTCCTGTGCCCGTATCAGTCGGCGACACGATCGTGGCGGAATCCACTATCCTGGAAACCCGCGCCTCCCGTTCACGGCCGGGCGAGGGCATCGTCTCGGTCGCAACGCGGGCCCGAAATCAGCATGGCGTCGAGGTGCTGTCCTATCGCCGCACGCTACTGGTTTATCGTCGTGGCGCCACGGCACCTTACGCGAACGCGGGCTATTGACCCAGTGGTCATATCGGCATCGTGCGCTTCTGATGCGCGCGGCCGATGCGCGCCGTCTCCGCGTGGTGGCCGGCGATCACCCGCACACCCTCGTCCAGGCGCGCCACGATATTGGTCGGTGAGCAACCTTCCAGGAACGCGATGTGATTGCGACGACAGGCAGCAAAAACGCGCTCCCGCGCCTCGGCCATTGCTGGCGGATAGGGATCACGCTGCAGCGTGGTAAACCCGAGCGAAAGGCCCAGATCGCCGGGCCCCATCTCGGCAAATCCAAGTCCCGGAACCGCGCAGATCGCCTCGCAGTTCGCAATACCCTCCGGACTTTCCAATTTGACGCCCAGCAGCAGTTCGCCCTCGGGGTTCAGCGGCCATGGGTCGCAGCGCTGCATATACTCCTGTTGTGACACCCCCCAAATCGGCGCAGCGGTCGCCTCCGAACCGCGCCCACGCGTGCCGATGCCAAGCTTGCCGTCGCCGCCACGCTCCGGCCGCCTGGTCCCGTGCATGCGCTCGACCGGCGAGGGGATCGCCGGATCGACGCCGGACGCGTGGTGCGGATAGCGGCAGGCTTCGATGAACGCCCGCACGGCATCGGCGGTCTCCGCCTGGCACAACAGTATGCCATGCACGCCGCGGCCGAGAATTTGCCGGAACTGCCATGCGTTGAACCGGACATTCGCCTCATCGGTGCCGTTCACCGGCGCCTCCACGATGATGGCCGGCGTGCGATGCTCTGAGCGTGTCGGGCCGCCATCCACCAGGCCGCGCATGTATTCCGCCAGCCCCGTCATATCGAATGCGCCGTGCTCCATTCCGACGTTGATGTAGTCCGCCCACGTGCCTGCATCGTCGCGACCTTGCGCGTGGGTGAGCACATGGCCCGAATGCGGACCGTCGTAGTAGATCGCCTGATCCTGTGCCAACAGTTCGATGGCCCGGTTGATGCGTCTCGCCATGGCGGCTGCCCCTTGCTGTTGCGCGACCTGCAGCACCGAGGATAGCACCGCATGCAGACCTCACGCGATGGGGAGTTGCACGGCAGCGTGATCGGTCGCTCGAATGATTCGTTTCAAATTTCCGTCAGTCAGTCGTTTGTGACGCTGCTCGCTTTTCCGACGATGTTGGAAACGTGCAATAGCATGGCACGATGCGGAGACCTGAGGCGTCAAGCCGAAGGCGCAGGTCCAACGATGCACCTTGCGCCCGGCGCCGCCACTGAACGCCATGGGGAGAATACGATTGGCGCAGACACTGTACCAGGAACCGGCCAGCACGGACGGGCCTGCACGCGCGAACGTCTCGGCATTCATCACCTCGGGCGGCGAGATGGCTGCGCTGATCGGCTCGCGGAATTGGTCGGAGACATCCCTTGGTCCGCCGGAAACCTGGCAGCGCAGCCTGCAGACCGCGCTCCGCATCCTGGTGACATCGCGATACGCGATGTGGCTCGGCTGGGGCCCGGAACTTATCTTCTTCTACAACGATGCGTACCGGTCGATGACGCTCGGCGCCAAGCATCCCTGGGCGCTCGGGCAACCTGCTTCGAAAGTGTGGGAGGAGATCTGGCAGGACATCGGGCCGCGCGCCGAAGCCGTGCTTCAAACGGGCGATGCGACCTGGGATGAAGGGTTGCTTCTGTTCCTGGAGCGCAGCGGCTATCCCGAGGAGACTTACCATACGTTCTCCTACAGTCCGCTGCCTGATGACGATGGCAAGATCGGTGGAATGCTGTGCGTCGTCACCGAGGACACCGAGCGGGTCATTGGCGAACGTCGCCTCGCGACCCTGCAGAGGCTCGCCTCGGAACTTGCCGCTGTGCGCACCGAGCCCGACGTTTGCGCGGCCATCCAACGCGGCCTCGCGACCAATCGGCACGACCTGCCGTTCACGCTGACCTATCTGTTCGACGCAACGGGCGATACGGCGCGCCTGGCCTGCCGCACCGGCATCGCCGCCGGCCATGCCGCCGCGCCGCAACAGCTCGATGCCACCTCTGCCGATTCCATTTGGCCGGCACAGGCCATTCTGCGTGGGACATCCAGGGTGGTGCTGGACGACCTGTCATTCCTGCCTGCACTCCCGACCGGCGTATGGGACAAGCCGCCGCGTGCAGCTGTGGCCGTGCCGATCGTCCAGCAGGGTCAGTCGCGTCCGGCTGGCATGTTTGTCAAAGGCATCAATCCGTACCGGCCATTGGATGAATCGAACGCCGGCTTCATTGATCTGGTCGCCTCGCAGATCGCATCCGGACTCGCGAGCGCACGCGCCTACGAGGCCGAGCGCCAGCGCGCCGAGGCGTTGGCCGAGATCGATCGCTCGAAGACCACGTTCTTCTCCAACGTCAGTCACGAATTCCGCACACCGCTCACACTGATGTTGGGACCGCTGGAGGAGGAACTCGCCCGGCGTACCCCGGACGACGCCGGTCAGCTCGCAATGGTGCAGCGCAATGGCCTGCGTCTGCTGCGCCTGGTGAACAGCCTGCTGGATTTCTCGCGCATCGAGGCGGGCCGTGTTCGCGCCACCTACCGCCCAACCGACCTCACGTCGTACACCGCGGAGCTGGCGAGTAACTTCCGTTCGGCCTGCGAGCGCGCGAACCTCGACTTGGTCGTCGATTGTCGTCAGCTGACCCAGCCGGTCTACGTCGACGCAGACATGTGGGAGAGGATCGTCCTCAATCTCATCTCCAACGCATTCAAATACACACTGCGCGGAGGCGTCCATGTCACCCTGAAGCAGTCCGAAGAGGCGAATGCGGCCGAACTGATCGTGGCCGATTCAGGCGTCGGCATTCCGGAGCAGGAGATCTCTCGTATCTTCGAGCGGTTTCATCGCATCGAAGGCCAGCGCGGCCGTACACTTGAGGGCACCGGCATTGGCCTGGCCCTGGTCAACGAACTGGTCCGACTGCATGGCGGCACGATCGCCATCGAGAGCCGCATAGACGTCGGCACGTCCGTGCGCGTGGTCATCCCGTTCGGACACGACCATCTCGCGGTCGAGCATGTCTCCGGCGATCTCGGCCGCACCACGCCGGAAGCCAGCGCCACCGCGGCCTTTGTCGAGGAGGCATTGCGTTGGTTGCCTGACGCAACCAAAGAATCCGCCGAAGAGCCAGGAGGGCTGGGCGCAAGCGGCGCGCTGGCCTCACTCGGTACTATGGACGCACCGCTCGGCGCCAAGCGCCATCGGATCCTGGTTGCCGACGACAACGCCGATATGCGTGACTACGTCGCCCGACTGTTGCACGCGAACTATGACGTGCAGACGGTGAGCGACGGCGAAGTGGCATTGCGCGCCGTGCAGACAGCACGACCCGACCTGTTGCTGAGCGACGTCATGATGCCGCGGCTCGACGGCTTTGCCTTGTTGTCCGCGATCCGTGCCGATCCTTTGCTGGCCGACCTGCCGGTCATCCTGGTTTCGGCCCGTGCCGGAGACGAGGCGCGGATCGATGGTCTCGAGGCCAGCGCGGACGATTATCTGGTCAAACCATTTTCTGCGCGCGAACTCCTCGCCCGCGTGCGCTCCAATCTTGATATGGCAGAGGTGCGCCAGCAGGCGGCCAACCAGCTACGGGCAGAGGCGCATCGTCTGGAAGTGCTCAACCGCACCGGCATGGCGATCGCGGCCGAGCTCGATCTCGATCGGCTGGTGCAGACGGTCACCGATGCGGCCGTGGAACTCACTGGCGCCAAGTTCGGTGCGTTTTTCTACAACGTCGTCAACGACGCCGGTGAGGCCTACACCCTCTATGCGATCTCGGGTGTATCGCGCGAGGCATTCGCCGGGTTCCCGATGCCGCGCAACACGGCGGTGTTCGAGCCGACATTCCGCGGCACGGGTATCGTCCGTTCGGACAACATCCGGCAGGATCCGCGCTATGGCGGCAGCGCGCCGCACTACGGCATGCCGCACGGCCATCTTCCGGTCTGCAGTTATCTTGCCGCTTCGGTTGTTTCGCGTTCCGGCGAGGTGCTGGGTGGCCTGTTCTTCGGTCACCCTGATGCGGCCGTCTTCACCGCGCGCGATGAGCTTATTGTCTCCGGGATCGCCGCCCAGGCTGCGATCGGCATCGACAATGCCCGACTGTATCGCGCCAGCCGTCAAGCGGAGGAAAAGCTCCGCCGGCTCAACGACACGTTGGAGCAGCGCGTCGCTGACGAGATCAACGAGCGGTTGCGGACGGAAGAAGCGCTGCGCCAGGCGCAGAAGATGGAGGCGGTCGGTCAGCTCACGGGTGGCGTGGCGCACGACTTCAACAACCTGCTGACGATCATCTCGGGCGGGGTTGGAACACTGCAACGCCACCTGCCGCCAGATCGCCTGGGCGACAACCCGGCACGCGTCAGCCGCGCGCTCGCGCTCATCGAACAGGGTGCGCAGCGCGCGGCGACATTGACCCATCGGCTGCTGGCGTTCGCGCGGCGGCAGACGCTGGCGCCCAAGCCGCTCGACGCGAACAGGCTGGTCACGGGCATGTCGGAGCTGCTTCGCCGCACGCTTGGCGAGTCGATTGCGATCGAGACTGTGCTTGCCGGCGGGCTGTGGCGCGTCTTCGCCGATCCAAACCAACTCGAGAATGCCCTGCTCAATCTCGCGGTGAATGGCCGCGACGCGATGCCTGGCGGCGGCAAGCTGACGATCGAGACTGCCAACGCCTGGCTCGACGACGCCTATGCGACACTGAACGAGGGCGCTGCTCCCGGCCAGTACGTGATGATTGCGATCTCCGACACCGGCGTCGGCATTGCGAAGGACATCATAGAGCATGTGTTCGAACCGTTCTTCACCACGAAGGACGTGGGTCACGGCACCGGACTTGGATTGTCGCAGGTGTACGGGTTCATCAAGCAGTCGAACGGGCACATCAAGGTTTACAGCGAGCAGGGCCAGGGCACGACCGTGAAGCTCTATCTTCCTCGGTTGATGACTGGGACTGACGATGCTGATGAAGTGGCACAGCAGGTCGACATTCCGCGTGCGGACCAAGCGGAGGTCGTGCTGGTCGTCGAGGACGATAATGACGTGCGTTCGCACACGACGGACGTATTGCGTGAGCTGGGCTATCGGGTGTTGGAAGCTGCAAACGGAGCGGCCGCACTTGCCCTGCTGGCGCGCGAGCCGAGCGTGGGTCTGCTGTTCACCGATGTGGGGCTGCCCGGCGGTATGACCGGGCGCCAGCTTGTCGAGGAAGTGCGGCGGCGGTGGCCCAGGCTGAAGGTGCTCTATACCACTGGCTACGCGCGCAACGCGATCGTGCATGGCGGCGTGCTGGATCCTGGCACGGAGCTGCTGCCGAAGCCGTTCACGTACTCGGATCTGGCAGCGAAGATACGGATCGTGCTGGAGAGCTGACGTCGGGCGGATTGTGACAAATCTCCCCCTCCCCTTGCGGGAGGGGGTTGGGGGGGAGGGGATCGGCAGTAAGTACCAAATTCAAGTTTTAGTACTGATACACCAACTTGCGTTGCGCCGGCGCCGCCCCCTCCCCCCGACCCCCTCCCGCAAGGGGAGGGGGAGAATGGGGCTCGGGCCGGTCCTCACTCGACGTCGGCGACCTCGTCCTGCTTGCGCGCCTTGATCCGCGTCAGCGCCTGCTCGACATGGCGGCTGAAAACGTAATCCGCCGGACGCTGTTGATCGAGCGGGATGTCGGGCGCCATCGGACCGTCTGTCCGAATGCCCCGCAGCGCCTGCGCCGCCGCTTTCCATGGCCGCCTGACCGTCTCGGTCACCGCAGTGGCCTCATACCCCGAGTGAACCATGCAATCGGCGCATTTCTCGTAGTTGCCGGTGCCGTAGCGTTCCCAGTCCGTCTCTTCCATCAGTTCCTTGAAGGTCTTGGCATAGCCCTCACCGAGCAGATAGCAGGGCCGCTGCCAGCCAAAATAGGTGCGCGTCGGGTTGCCCCAGGGCGTGCAATGGAATGTCTGATTGCCGGCCAGGAAGTCGAGAAACATCGACGACTGGTTGAACGACCACTTCTTCTTGTCCGTTCCCTTCCCCTGGCGCGCGAAGATGCCGCGGAACAATTCCTTGGTCTTGCGGCGATTGAGAAAGTGCTGCTGATCGGGCGCACGCTCGTACGCGTAGCCGGGCGAGACGGAAATCCCGTCCACGCCCATCGCCATGACGTCGTCGAAGAATCCCGCGACCCGCTCGGGCTCGGCGGTGTCGAACAGCGTGCAGTTGATGATGGTGCGAAAACCGGCGCGTTTGGCCGCCGCGATCGCCGCGACCGCGCGATCGTAAACGCCGGTCTGGCACACCGAGACATCGTGTTCTTCGCGCGAGCCGTCGAGATGCACCGACCAGGAGAACCACTTGCTCGGCTGGAACAGGTGCATCTTCTTTTCCAGCAGCAACGCGTTGGTGCACACGATGACGAACTTCTTGCGCGCGATGGCGCCCTGCACGATCTGCTCGATCTCGCGATGCAGCAGCGGTTCGCCGCCGGCGATCACCACGACGGGCGCGCCGCACTCGTCCACCGCCTCCATGCACTCGGCGACCGAAAGTCGCTGGTTCAGGATTTCGGCGGGATAGTCGATCTTGCCGCATCCGGCGCAGGCCAGGTTGCAGCGGAACAACGGCTCCAGCATCAGTACCAGCGGGTAGCGCTTGCGCCCCAGCAGGTGTTGCTTCACGACATAGGCTCCAACGCGGAGCGCCTGGTTCAGCGGTACGGCCATTCCGTAGAATCCTCTATGCGTCGATCAGTTCCTTGGGGAAGCGGAAGCGCACGTCCTCCGCGACGCCGGCAAGCGTGGAAATGTCGATCTCGCCGAACCGGCGCAATCCATCCAGCACGCCGCGCACCAGCATCTCGGGCGCCGACGCGCCGGCGGTGACCCCCACCGACGTCACACCGACAAACCATTCCGGACGCAGCGCATCCGCGTCGTCAACCAAATACGAAGGCTTGCCAAGCTCCTCGCCGATTTCGCGCAAACGGTTGGAGTTGGAGCTATTGCGCGAGCCGACGACCAGGATCATGTCCACCTCGCCGGTGAGATCGCGCACCGCCTGCTGGCGATTCTGCGTTGCAT
Organism: Acetobacteraceae bacterium; assembly: GCA_035569235.1. Lineage (GTDB taxonomy): Bacteria > Pseudomonadota > Alphaproteobacteria > Acetobacterales > Acetobacteraceae > JAMXLO01. Next base: position 19,092 of record DATMND010000001.1, read on the forward strand.
AGCAGATATCGCGCACGTCGGGGCCGACGATGGTGGGAAAACGCACTCTAAGTGCCGCGATGATGCTGCGGGTGTCGTCGACGGAGAGTGTCGTCTGGGTGATGTAGGCAAGCTTGTCCGGATCGGTGACCTCCAGACGCGCGACATCGGCGACGGTCTGCACCAGATGCACCTTGGCCGGCACCTGGCCGATCGTGCCCTCCACCTCGGCGTGGCCGGCGTGGCCCACCAGGACGATCTCACGGCCCTGGGAGGCATAGCGGCGGCCCTCGTTGTGTACCTTGGCGACCAGCGGGCAGGTCGCATCGATAACCGGCAGACCGCGTTCGGCCGCCAATTGCTCCACACGTTTGGCAACGCCATGGGCGGAGAAGATGGTCATCGCGCCGGGAGGGATCTCATCCAGCTCGTCAACGAACACCGCACCGCGGGTACGCAGATCCTCGACCACGTGTCGATTGTGGACGATCTCATGGCGGACGTAGATCGGCGGGCCATATTTCTTCAGGGCTCGCTCGACGATTTCGATTGCTCGCTCCACGCCGGCGCAGAAGCCGCGGGGCTGGGCCAGGACGACGCGGATCATGCTTCATCTCCAAAGGATGGCGCTGGATCGGCCCCGAGCCGCGCCGAAAGTCCGAGCAGTCGCGTCGGATATGGCACGCAGGGCCCGGAGCGGCAATGCCGGGGCAGGCCGACAGGCGTATGGCACAACATCGGAGGCTGAGGTAATGCTGGATGGGCCGCAGGACGGCCGAAATCACACGTACGTGTGATTCGAGCAACAGACTCGGGCAGAATGCTACCAAGTGACCTTGCGGGCGCAGCGAATGGGGAGCGGAGTGGCATCGGACAGCAGAGCGCGATGACAATGGCCGATTCGGACCTGCCCGCCGCAATGGCGCGGGTTGCCGAGGTGGTGGAGGCCGCCTTGGAGGCGTTGCTGCCGGAGCCGGAGGGCGCCGAGGCGCGCCTGGCAGACGCGATGCGCTATGCGACCCTGGGTGGCGGCAAGCGGCTGCGGGCGTTTCTGGTGATGCAGAGCGCCGCGATGTTCGCTGTGTCGGAGACCTGCGCGGCACGCGCGGCAGCCTCGATTGAGATGCTGCACGCCTATTCACTGGTCCATGACGACCTGCCAGCGATGGACGACGACGATCTGCGCCGGGGCAAACCCTCGACCCATAAGGAGTTCGACGAGGCCACGGCGATCCTGGCGGGCGACGCCTTGCAATCCCGCGCCTTCGAGGTGCTGGCCGAACCCGACACGCACTCGGACCCACAAGCACGCTGTGAACTGGTCGCCGCCCTGGGTGGGGCGGCGGGTGCGCGTGGCATGGCGGGCGGCCAGATGATCGACATGCTCGCGGAGGGTCGGAAGCTTAATGGGCCCGCTGTGGCCCGATTGCAGGCCCTGAAGACGGGGCGGCTGATCCAGTTCAGCGCCGAGGCGGGGGCCATCCTCGGGCGGGCGCCCCTTGCGCAGAGGCATCTTCTGTCTGCCTATGGGCGCGACCTTGGGGCAGCCTTCCAGATCGCCGATGATTTGCTGGACGTGGAAGGCAACTCGGAGGAGACCGGCAAGACCGCAGGCAAGGACGCGGCGGCCGGAAAGGCGACAATGGTTGCCGTCCTGGGGATCGAGCGGGCGCGTCAGCAGGCCGAGTTGCTGGCACGACAGGCGGCCGGACATCTGGATGGGTTCGGCGAACGAGCGGCGTTGCTGCGGTCACTGGCCTTCTACGTGGTGACGCGACGGAACTGAAGTTCGGAGTCGGAGAGAGCAAGCAATGAGTCCTGTGAACACGCCGTTGTTGGACCGCGTCCGCTATCCGGCGGATCTGCGCAATTTCTCCCCGGAGCAATTGCGTGAGCTTGCGGACGAACTGCGGGCAGAGACGATCGATGCGGTTTCCGTGACCGGCGGCCATCTTGGAGCCTCGCTGGGTGTCGTGGAACTCACGGTCGCGATTCATGCGATTTTCGACACACCGCACGACAGGTTGATCTGGGACGTGGGCCATCAGGCGTATCCGCACAAGATTTTGACCGGGCGGCGTGACCGCATCCGGACGCTGCGCCAGGGCGGCGGGTTGTCCGGTTTCACCCGACGGGCGGAGAGCGAATACGACCCGTTCGGCGCGGCGCATTCCTCGACCTCGATCTCGTCAGGCCTCGGCATGGCGGTCGCGCGCGATCTGAAGAACCAGCAGGCGGCGCGCGAAGGACGCGACGAGCGGGACGAACGCAATGTCATCTGCGTGATCGGCGATGGCGCGATGAGCGCCGGCATGGCCTACGAGGCGATGAACAACGCCGGCGCCAGGCATACCCGCCTGATCGTTGTGCTGAACGACAACGACATGTCAATTGCGCCTCCGGTGGGGGCGATGTCGGCCTATCTGTCGCGGCTGATGTCGTCGCGCAGCTTCCTGTCGCTGCGCGAGCTGGCATCGCGGATGGCCAAACGTTTCCCGAAGGGCATCGAGCGGACGGCACGGCGGGCGGAGGAGTATGCCCGCGGCATGCTGACCGGCGGCACGCTGTTCGAGGAGCTGGGGTTCTACTATGTCGGCCCGATCGACGGGCACAACATGGACCATCTGCTGCCGATCCTGCGCAACGTGCGCGATGCGGAGGAGAGCGGCCCGATCCTGGTGCACGCGATCACGCAGAAGGGCCGGGGCTATGCGCCGGCGGAGGCGACGGCGGACAAATACCACGCGGTGTCGCGGTTCAACGTGGTGACGGGCGAGCAGGTGAAGCCGCCGCCGGGTCCGCCGAGCTACACGCGGGTGTTCGCGGACGCGCTGATTGCGGAGGCGGCGGCGGATAGCCGGGTGGTGGCGATCACGGCGGCGATGCCGTCGGGGACGGGTCT
>DATMND010000002.1:0-19976 GCA_035569235.1 Acetobacteraceae bacterium
GGGCGCCACGATAGATTGCACGCCAGTCCGCCAGAGTGGCGTGGCCCGGCCGCAGCACCACCTCGGCCACATCTGCCTCACAGTTCGAGCCGAACGTCCAGCAACGCGAGGTGTCCTTGCTCCACCGCGGATATTGCACGCCGGATCGCGGATTCCAATTGGCCTGGATCGGTCACGCACTCGCCGTGTGCGCCAAAGGCGGGCGCCATCGCCGCATAGTCGGGCGTCGGCTCGATCACGCGGCCATAGGGGTTGTTGTCACGCAGCGCATAACCGGATGGGAAATACTTGTACAGATTCCATTCCTGCGAAACATAGCCTTGATTGTTACAGATGATTACCAGGATCGGCACGCCGTATTGCTGCGCAAGGCCGAGGCAGGCGGGCACCGGATTGTAGCTGAACGCTCCATCGCCGATGACGCAGACAACCATGTCCTTGGGTCTGGCGAGCCTGACGCCGAGCGCGGTCGGTATGCCTGTGCCGAGCGCACCTGCCCAGCCGCGGATATGGCTGAAATCCCGCTCACGGAACAGGTGTTTGATCATGGCGGGTACCTGCGCGACGATTTCGTCCACGATCACCGATCGGTCGGGCAGCATTCTGTGCAACGTGTCGAAAAGCAGGGCCGCGTGAATGCGCTCATTTGAACGCACGGTTTCGCGTTCCTTCACAGCCTCGGCCTGGCTGGCGGCGTTGTGTGCGTGCCAACGTTCGGTGCGGGCGGCGACGCGACTGGCTTCCTCCACCGAGGTGGCGCGTGCTCGCAGGAGCGCGGCCAGTTGCGCGAGATTGCTGCCGACATCGCCGGCGATGCAGTGGTCGGTGCGAAAACCCCAGTACGGCGCGCGCGGCCGCAGTGGGTCCTCCTCGATCTGGATGACCGTGCAATCCTCCGGCAGTTTCGTTTCCTGCGGATGCCATGGGCCGTGCGCGCCGACGACAAGAATGCAGTCGGCATCTGGCAGATGCGCCTCGATTGGGTCGGTTGCATAGAGCGGATGCGCGCGCGGGAAGTTCAAGTACAACGGCATCCAGTATTCGAACACCGGCGAGCCGATGTGCTCTGCGATCGCCACCAGCGCCGCCTGATCTTGCGGCGTGCGGGCCGCGTGCTCGGTGACGATGAGCGGCGAGCGGCTGTGCATCAACAGGTCAGCCAATTCCTGCAGACTTTCGATCGGCGCGACCAGCGGAGACGCCTTGGCCTTGTTGCCATGCGGTTCGTCAATCTGGCTCATCAGGATGTCAAACGGCACGCTCACCAAGGTTGGGCCTCGCGGTACGCTTTCGGCAAAGTACCAGGCGCGGCGAACATCGGCTGCCAGATCACCGCTGGTCTTTATCTCCTTGCCCCATTTCGTCACGGTTTCGCCGTTGCGCACCGGGCCGGCGAGATCGACCAGCAAGGTCGGCCATTCGGGTCCCGGGTCGAGACCGGCCACCGCGCCATGGGTCAGCGTATCGGGCGCGACGATGACCATCGGAATGTGTTCGTGGAACGCCGAACGGACCGCCAACGCGCCGTGCAGCACGCCAAGCCCGGTGGGCAATAACACGACCTGTGCCCGGCCGGTCGCCTTGTAATAGCCGGACGCCAAACCGACCGCGAGAATCTCGTGCCGGCAATTCAGGTATTTCGGGGTCTCAATGTTGGTCGTCGCCTGCCGCTTGGCAAGCGACTCCCACAACGGCGCCCACGCCGCAATCGGCGAGCAGAAGATGTAATCGGCCCCTTGCGTCTGAAACAGTTCGAGCAGGGCTTCCGCCCCGCTCACGGTCCCCGTTTGGGTCATGATTCCCTCCGCATCATCGGCGGCATGTCGTCCGCGTCATTGTGCCTGCGCGCATCAGGCTTGAACAGCAGCGGCACGTTGGCGAAGTACAAACCGTTGCAGCTTGCCGGTGCCGGTCCTGGGCAGCGACGCCACAAACTCGATCGCGCGCGGATATTTGTATGGCGCGATCTCGGCCTTCACATGGTCCTGCAATGCACGTGCGAGGTCAGGGGCCGCCGCATCAAGGTGACGCAGCACGACATAGGCCTTCGCGATCATGCCGCGCGACGCGTCGGGCGCTGCTACCACGGCGCATTCCGCGACTTCCGGATGCGTCAGCAGGACTGCTTCCACCTCTGGGCCCGAGATGTTGTAGCCGGACGACAGGATCATATCGTCGGAGCGCGCCTGGAACCAGAAGTACCCGTCCTCGTCCTGATAGTAGGTGTCGCCGGTTACGTTCCAACCGTTCTGCACGTATTCGGTCTGTCGCGGATCGGCGAGGTAGCGACAGCCGGTCGGACCGCGCACCGCCAACCGACCAGTGCTGCCACGCGGCAGGTCGTTGCCGAGCTCGTCAATCAGCTTCGCCTCGTAGCCAGGGACCGGAATACCGGTTGCACCAGGCCGGGTTTTCTCGACCGGTGCGCCGATGAAGATGTGGAGCATCTCAGTAGACCCGATGCCGTCCATGATCGGGATGCCCGTTGCGGCGTGCCACGCATCCCAAGTCGGTTTCGGCAGCGTTTCGCCGGCGGAAACGCAGATCCGCAGGCTGGCGACATCGCCTGGCCGCATCGCGCCGAACATCGCGCGATACGCGGTGGGTGCGGTAAAGCACACGGTCGGCCGCATCAAGCGGATCGCATCTAACAACGGCTCGGGCGACGCCTGCTCCAACAGGATGGAGCTGGCGCCGACACGCAACGGAAACAGCACCGCCGCGCCAAGTCCGAAGGTGAAGGCGATCGGGGGGCTGGCGATGAACACGTCGTCTTTGTGCGCGCGCAGCACATGGGCGCCGTAGGTGTCGCAGGTCGCCAACATGTCACGATGAAAATGCATCGTGCCCTTCGGCTCGCCGGTGGTGCCAGAGGTGAAGGCAATCAGGCATACATCGTCAGCCTTTGTTGCGCACGCTGCGAAGTCGTCGGTCTCGCGTGCCATCAGTGCAAGCAGATCGTCCTCGGAGTCACCGCCCATCGCCACGATGCGTAATCCGCTGCGAGTCCGTGCTGCGGCCTCCAGGTCGGTCAGCAAGCGATTATCGCACAGCGCAAGATCTATGCGTGCCTTGTCGATGATGGTGCCGAGCTCTCCAGCGCGCAGCAACGGCATGGTAGCTACCGCAATACCGCCCGCCCTGATTACCGCGAGATAGGCGGCGACCATCAGGTTCGTGTTCGGCGCGCGCAACAAAACCCGGTTGCCACGGATCATGCCGAGCCGGCGCGAATGGACATTGGCGATGCGGTTTACACGCGCAAGAAGATCCGCATAGCTCCATGTCTCCGTCTGCGACACCAGACAGGGTCGCGAACCTTCTCCGGCTGCAACGCGATTGTCCAGCAGCGCGGTCACGCAGTTCAGTTGTTCCGGGTAGCGCAGGCCTTCGAGCAGCAGATCGGGCCATTGCTCGCGCGGCGGCAGATTGTCGCGGGCGAAGCTGTCGAAGGGAGAGGGATCAGCCATCGTCTGCTACGGCTGTCGCCTCGATCTCAACCAGTGCTTCGCGCACCACCAGACAGCTCACGCCTATCACCGACATGGTCGGGTAATGCTTCCCCATCACACGGCGGTAGCTCTGGCCGATCGCCTTCGCATCCCGGCGATATTGCTCCATATCCGTGACGAACCATGTCAGCCGCACAACGTCTGTCGATTCCGCGCCGGCCTCGGCCAGCAGCGCGACGATGTTGCGCAGCGCCTGCTCGACTTGCGCCGCCAATCCCTCGGCGAGGCAGCCTGAGATCGGGTCCCAGCCGATCTGGCCGGCAAGGACGATCGTCGGTCCATCTGCCGCGATCCCATTGCTGTAGCCGGACGGTCGCGGCCAGCCGGCAGGCTGCAGAATGCGACGCCCAGTCATGTCACCTCCCCGCCGGCCACGACGATCGACTGACCGGTCATTGCCGAGGCCGCATCGCGGCACAGGAACGCGACGGCTTCGGCCACCTCCTCGGGCGTAACCAGCCGTCCCTGTGGATTATAGCGCGCGAGCGTCGCCCTTGCATCGGTTTCGCTGCGTCCGGTCTGCTGCGCGATCGTCTGGGTGGCACGGTGCACGAGGTCGGTATCAGTAAAGCCAGGACAGACCGCATTCACAGTCACGCCCGTCCGAGCCAGTTCGATCGCCAGGGCACGTGTCAGGCCGATCACGCCATGCTTCGCGGCGCTGTATGAAGCGGTGTACGCGTAGCCCTTCAATCCTGCCGTGCTGGCGATATTGACGATGCGCCCCCAGCCTTGCGCGAGCATGTGTGGAAGGACCGCGTGGCACGCCGTGAACGTCGATGTCAGATTGACGGAGATCATTGCCGCCCAGTCCTGCGGTGTGGACTTCAGAAAAGGCTGCGAGGAAGCGGCACCCGCGTTGTTCACCAGGATATCGAACGGGCCCAGTCGCGCGATTGTGGCGACGAGCATTTTCGGCTGCGTCACGTCCGCCACTTCATAATCCGCGTCCAGGTCGTTGGCTGCGGCCTGCAACGCGGTGTGATCGCGACCGAGCAGCGCCAGCATGGCGCCTTCCTGCGCCAGTCGCCGCGCGATCGCCAAGCCAATTCCTTTCGCACCGCCGGTGATGAGGGCACGCCGCGGCGGTTTCATATGATGATCGCCATGTCGCTGTCCCGCCTGAGCGTGCGCTCGAATTGCGCCTTGCCGGCGAGATACTGCTTTGGCCACGCCTGCTCGGCGTAGCCGAGTTCTGCTGCGGCATGTAGTGCAAAATGCGGGTTGGACAGATGCGGCCTGGCTAGCGCACACAGATCGGCACGTCCCGCGGCAATGATGGAGTTCACATGGTCCGGCTCAGTGATGTTGCCGACGGCCATAGTGGCGATGCCGACCTCGTTGCGGATACGGTCGGCGAACGGCGTCTGGAACATCCTGCCATAGATCGGCATCGCCTCGATCGAGGTCTGTCCGGCCGATACGTCCATCAAATCGACGCCCGCCTGCTTGAACGCATGCGCGATCATCACCGCATCGTCCACAGTGACGCCGCCATCCACCCAGTCGGTGGCCGAAATGCGCACCGACATCGGCTTGTGCGCCGGCCATACAACGCGTATGGCACGGAACACTTCGAGCGGATAGCGCAGCCGATTCGCCAAACTGCCACCATATTCATCTGTGCGGTGGTTGGTCAGCGGCGAGATGAACGACGACAGCAAATATCCGTGCGCGGCGTGCAGCTCGACCATATCGAAACCCGCCTGTTCAGCACGGTAAGTCGCCTGCACGAATGCATCGCGCACAGCATCCATGTCCGCGCGGGTCATTGCACGGGGAACCTGATTGCGCGGACTCCATGGTACGGGACTTGGCGCGATGATCTCCCAGTTGCCCGCATCCAGCGGTTCGTCCATGCCCTCCCAGCCAAGCCTGGTCGAACCCTTCAGGCCGGAGTGACCAAGCTGCAGGCAAATCCGTGCTTCAGTCTGCCCATGCACGAATTCGACGATGCGCTTCCAGGCGCTCATCTGCGCGTCGCTGTACATGCCGGCACAGCCCGGCGTGATGCGGCCCTCCGGCGTGACGCAGGTCATCTCGGTGAATATCAGGCCTGCGCCGCCAAGTGCACGCGAGCCAAGATGCACCAGATGAAAATCGTTCGGCATGCCGTCCTTAGCGCTGTAGGTCGCCATCGGCGAGACCACCACGCGGTTGGCAAGCGTCATGTCCCGAAGTTTGAACGGCAGGAACATCGGCGGGATTGGCCGGTTCGGTGTTCCGCTATCGGCATGTCCGGCAAGCCAGCCCTCCATCCCTTCCAGCCAGGCACGGTCGCGCAGACGCAGGTTCTCATGGCTGATGCGCTGGCTGCGGGTCAGCAGGCTGTAGGCGAACTGCTCCGCTTCCAGACGGGTGTAGCGGGCAACGTTTTCGAACCATTCGGTGGAATTGCGCGCGGCGGACTGTAGTTTCAGCACTTCGACACGCCGTTCCGCTTCGTAGGTTGCAAGAGCGAGGGGGATGTCTGCGCCGCATCGGTCGATGGATTGCGCGAGCCCGATTGCGTCCTCCAATGCAAGCTTGGTGCCGGAGCCGATGGAGAAATGCGCAGTGTGCGCGGCATCTCCCATCAGCACGATCCGGTCCTTCACCCAGGTCGCGTTGGAGACCCGGTGGAAATTTATGAATTGCGAGCCGCGCAGGTGACGCATGTTGGTCAACAGCGCATTCCCGTCGAGCCAAGGCGCGAACAGGCGCTCGCAGAAGGCGACCGACTGCGGCACTTCCATTTGGTCGAGAGCTGCAGCCCGCCAGGTCGCCTCTCGCGTTTCGACGATGAATGTCGAGGTGTCGTCGTTGAAGCGATAGGCGTGAGCCTGGAACCAGCCCCACTCGGTTTCGACAAAGACGAAGGTGAAGGCATCGAACAGCTTGTGCGTCCCGAGCCAGGCGAACCGGTTTGTCCGCGCGTCGATGGAAGGCCGGAAGTGATCTGTGTAGCGCGTCCGGATCGTGCTGTTGATGCCGTCGGCTGCCACTATCAGATCGGCATCGGCGAATTGCGCGACATCGTGCACCTCGCGCTGGAAAATCAGTTCGACACCAAGGTCTGCCGCGCGTTCGTGGAGGATGCTGAGCAGTCGCTTGCGTTCGATGCCGCAGAAGCCGTGGCCGCCGGAACGGATGACGCGGCCCTTGAAATGGATGTCGATGTCGTCCCAATGGACAAAGCTGTCGCTGATGCGTTGCTCCGTCCGCGGGTCGCCGCCCTTGAGGTTGCGCATTGTTTCGTCGGAGAACACCACGCCCCAGCCGAACGTGTCGTCGGCGCGGTTCCGCTCGATCACGGTGACGCGATGACCGGGGTCGCGCAACTTCATCAGTATCGCGAAGTAGAGACCGGCCGGGCCGCCGCCGATGCAAACGATCCTCATCGGGTCTCCGTGCTTGACGGAAAGTTCGTTCATACCTGCATTATCCGTCGCGCGGCAAGGAGGCGTCGATGGTCCATCCGATGCACGGTCCTAATCGTTTCAAGCTGGGGATCTTTTCGGCCAACGCCGATGGCGGCCTGACGCTCACGCGGGTGCCGGAGCGCTGGCCGGCGCGCTGGGACGAGGTGGTAGAGGTCGCGCAGATGGCCGACCGCGCGGGTATCGAGTTCTTCCTGCCGATTGCACGCTGGAAGGGCTTCGGCGGCGAGATGAACAGCCGGGAATGGAGTTTTGAGACTCTCACCTATGCCGCTGCGCTGGCGGGTTTCACCCGACGCATTGCGCTGTTCTCCACCGTGCATGTGCCGATGGTGCATCCGGTCTTCGCGGCCAAGGCTTTGGCAACTGTTGATCATGCTTCGGGCGGACGGGCCGGATTGAATATCGTATGCGGCTGGAGCCCGCAGGAATTTGAGCTGTTCGGATTGACGATGATCGAGGACCGTTATGAGCATGGCCTCGAATGGGCCGAAATCGTGGAGCGTATGTACGCCGGTGGGCCACCATTTGACCACGAGGGCCGGTTTTATCGGTTGAGGAACGTCTCGGGCCACCCGCTGCCGTTGCAGCGACCGCGTCCGGTGACGCTGAACGCCGCGTTCTCGCCGGTGGGGCGCGATTTCGCGGCGAGGACGGCGGATTTCCTGTTCACGACATTCGTCGACATCGAGGGCGGGCGTCCGCATATCGCCGACATGGCGGCACGTGCGCGTGCGGTCGGGCGTGAGGTCGGGGTTTACACGACGTGCCATGTCGTGTGCCGGCCGACGCAGACGGAAGCCGAGGATTACTACGAACACTACGCGGTGCGCATGGAGGATACAGCGAGTGTCGACTTCTACATGGGCGCCAAGGAGAAGCACTCATCATCGCATGACCCGGAGGCGTATCGCCTGCACCGCAAACGCTTCGTTGGTGGTGCCGGCACCTATCCGCTGATCGGCACGCCCCGCCGGATAGCCGAGGAAATGGTGCGGATGAGCGAGGTCGGCTTTGCCGGCACCACGGTGTCGTTTGTGAACTTCAAAACTGAGTTGCCGTATTTCATCGAGACGGTGCTGCCGCTGTTGCGGGAGGCGGGTCTGCGACAGGCAACGTAATGCCGCGAAGCTATGCTATTGGCGTCGCTGTGAGCATCGCGCGGCCGGCGGCGTCGTTGCTTGCCGCGATTCTGACACGCGTTCCGACATCGCAACTCTCGGTCAGAAAGCACAAGACGGTCGGTCCCGGATCGAGGCGGACCAGGCCGACGCATATTGGGAGTGCTTCCTGAAACGCCGCTTCATGGCTGTGGTGCAACATAGTGCTCGCCAACACTTCGCCGTTCTCGGTGTCTGTCGTGCGCCATTCCAGTTGATCGGCCAGGCACGTGGAGCAAAGTTCGCGAGGCGGGTATTGTACCGTTCCACATTTGACACAGCGCTGCAGGGCCAGCTGCCCGCGAACAGCACTTTCGATCATCTGCTGCATCGGCGTCATGCGGCCAACACCGCGGCCACTGTACAGAGTCCGCGATCGTAGTTGATCATGCCGAACCCGCCGACCAATGCATGGCGCGCACCTGGCACCAGTCGTCCTTCCGCTCCACCGGTGAGCTGACGCACAGCCTCCACCAATCCGAGAAAGCCGCCCGCTGCTCCAGCCTGGCCGCCGGAGAGCTGACCGCCCCCTGTGTTGTGCGGCAGGTTGCCGCCAGGCCCGAAGTCGTTGCGCCGGATGAAGTCCGCACCGGCATCCTTGGCGCAGAATCCGAGGTCCTCGAATTGCAGCATCGAGATCACCGGATAATCGTCGTAGGTCTGCACCACGTCGATGGCATCAGGCCCGATCGCCGCCTGCTGCCACAGTGCATCGGCATCCACCGCCCAGCCGCCACGCCACTGTATCGGATCGTCCGGAAATGCGTTGTGCCGCTCGATAGCGGCGATGATGCGCACGCAAGGCAGTCCGAGCGATGTCGCCCTGGCTCGGCTCATCACCAGGAAACCGTCCGCGCCGGCACACGGCATAACGCAGTCGAACAGATGCAGCGGCAGTGCGATCGGCGGGGCGGCAAGGTACGCCTGCAGCGTCAGCTCGTTGCGCAGCAGGGCCAGAGGATTGAGCTGCGCCCATTGCCGTTGCGCCACGCACAGCTTGCCGAAGTCCTCGCGCGTTGCGCCGGTGCGGCGCATGGCATGGTTGGTCAGCAATGCGAAGCTCTCATTCGGGCCGCCCGCGCCGTACGGCCAGACGCAGTCACGCGAAAAGCTGCTGAACTGGGCCACCAGATCGTGGAACGTTTCGGGCCCATTGGTGTCGCCGGCGATGCACGCCACCACCTCGGCATCGCCGCACTGTACCGCCCTGGCGGCGCGACGCAGCGCCATGACGCCGCACGCGCCACCGGTCGGCAGGAATTCCAGGAAGCGCGGCGACAGGCCGACATATTGCACGAAGGGCGCGGGTCCGTCGGGCGCAAGCGTGAAGCTGGACAGGCACAGTCCATCGACCTGCTGTTTCGCCAGGCCACTCACCTCCAAAAGCCGGCGCAGGGCGGTACCCAACCACCAGGAGGCTGATTGCTCCGAGCGCCGCACGTATGGCACGGTGACCGGTGTGCAGATTACGACGTCGCCATAGTCCAATGCCACGAAGACGGTGTCCGTCAGAGCGGATCCCAGTCGAACACCTCGCCCGAGCGATCCAGCGGCATGAACGCCGCCTTCAACGCCGGCGCCGCATGCTGCGCGATGCTCTCCGGCGTCCACCCCTCGGCGCTATGGACGATGCGGATCGGCCGCGGCGAACTGAACAGGATGACCTCGTTCATCCGTGTGCCGAACACCTGGCCCGTCACGTCCTTCGCAGCATCGGACGACAGGAACACCGCCATCGGCGCGTTCTTGTCGGGCGTCATCTGCTGGATCTTCGCCACCCGCGCCTGCTGCTCGGGTGTGCCGGCCGGGATCGAGCTGGTCATGCGGCTCCACGCGAACGGCGCGATGCAGTTCGACCGCACGTTGTAGCGCTTCATGTCGAGTGCGATCGACTTCGACAGCGCGGTGATGCCCAGCTTGGCCGCCGAGTAGTTGGCCTGGCCGAAATTGCCGATCAGTCCGGAGGTGGACGAGATGTGCACGAACGTGCCGCTCTCCTGCTTGCGGTAGTGCTCGGCCGCTGCCCGGCTGACGAAGAAGCTGCCGTTGAGGTGGACGGCGATCACCGACAGCCAGTCCTCGGGCGACATCCTATGGAAGATCACGTCGCGCAGGATGCCGGCGTTGTTCACCACGCCGTCGATCCGGCCGTAATGGTCGAGTGCGGCCTGTATGATTTTCTGCGCCGACCCCCATTCGGCCACCGAGTCCGTGCTGATCTCGGCCGCACCGCCGCGCTGCTCGATCAACTGCTTGGTCTGTTGGGCGGGGGAGGCGGAGTGGCCCTCGCCGGACAGCGACGCGCCCACGTCGTTGATGATCACCTTGGCGCCGGCCGCCGCCATGGCCAGCGCGATCTCCCGCCCGATGCCGCCGCCCGAGCCGGTCACCGCCACGACCTTACCTTCCATCATCCCTGCCATCACGTCCTCCTGTGCGTCGGCCAACTGACTACTGGCCAGTAGCCACGGCGACAACCCCTTGGCGGCGGCAGCGGTGCGACTCTGGGTGGCAAAGCTGGTAGAGTGTCTGCTCAGGCAGTGGGCGGAACGGTGGCATGCCAGCGCGGAATGTCGAGGTGACCGAGCGACAGGACAAAATGATCGAGGCCTTGGTGCGATCTGGGCGCTATCAGGACGCCGACGAAGTCGTCCGCACAGGACTGCGATTGGTCGAGGCGCATGAGGCCGAGCAGGCTGTCCGGCTGAAGGCACTGCGCGAGGCGGTACAGGTCGGCATCGACGATCTTGCCGAGGGCCGTTCGCTCGATTTCGACAGCATCGAGGACCTTCAGGCGCATCTGGCCACACTTGTCGAAGAGGTCGTCGAAGCCGAGCATGGCTGAATGCCGGCCGGATGGAAGGTGCGGCTTTCGGCAGCGGCCCATCGGGATTTCGCTGAGATCATCAGGTGGACGCTCAAGACGTTCGGCAGGGCGCAGGCGCGTCGCTACGGTGAAGCGATCAACCTGGTGTTGGGACAGCTTGTTACCGGTCCAGAGTTGCCGGCGAGCCGCGCGCGCCCCGACCTCGGGCCACAGGTCAGAGTCGTGGCCATTGCCCGCCAAGGGAGGCGTTCCAGTCATCTATTGGTTTATCGAAGCGTGGCTGGTTCGGAACTTGAAGTCATCCGCATCCTGCACGACGCCATGGATCTGGCGCGCCACGTGGGACGCAGCGGAGGTGCGTAGCTCTGCCGCATCGCTTCAGGAGGTGCAGGCGGTGCGAAGGGACGTTGCTTGCCAGGGAACTGCCATCAAAGCAGTTTAGCGAATATCTTGGTGTTGCGCCTTCCTCAGAAGGCTTGTCGCGACCACGGGTCGATGCCCGCGAGGCCGGGACAGTGTTCTGCAATCAACCGGAAGTCCGAAATGTTGCGCGTCGCCACGCCCGCCTGATGGGCAACGGCGGTGGCGGCGATCGCCAGGTCTCCGGCGAAGCGAGGCTTTCTTGCCAGCGGCGGCGAGGCGATCAGGTTGCGCAAAGCCGGCACCGCGAGCAGACGGCCGAATATGCGCGCGGCACCGGCGTCCAGCGGCAACACAAGCTGCGTCGCCACGATCGAATTCAGCCACACCGTGAGTTGCGTCGCCAACGCGCTGTCCCGCGGAATCCTGGCGATGCCATACTCGATCTCCGCCACCGAGAAGGAGGCGATCGCCAAGTCCGCCGAGGGTTGCGCGGCAAACCATGCAGTCACGTTCGGGTCAGGGTTCGGCAGTCGCAGCTCACTTAGAACGACTGTGTCCAGAACGGTCGTCACCAGTAATCTCCTGGCCAAAGCCTTCAGGCGCTAAAGTTGTGCCGAGAGTGGCTCGCGCTTCTTCCAATACCGTATCGAGCAGGTCGCCTCGCTCGCCAAAACGGTGGGACAGCAAAACCGACTTCAGATTTGGCCTGGTCCGCTCATAATAGTCCTTCGATACGACAACCACCTCCCGACCGTCTCTGCGGCGAATGATTTGCGGCCGCCCATCGACCGCGGCATCGACGAGTTCCGAAAAGCGATGGCGAGCGGCTCCTGCCTGCCATACGTCCGCCATTGAATTCGCACCCTGTTCCAGGCGACAATCCTAGGTCTGCCATGTTGAATTGTCAATCCATATGTGACACTTAAGCTGTCACTTTGGCCGACATAGAGCGGCTTCCGACGCCGGGCGAGCCGCTGCAAATGCATCCGCCAGGCCTTGACGGGCCGTATCCTGTACGCCATCTCCAGCCAATCAGGACTGTGTTGGTCCGATTAGCTGAATGCCATACCTTCAAGGGGTTTCGCAGACCATGCTCAGGCTGTCGAAGCTGACCGACTATGCGGTCGTCGTGCTGGTCCGCCTGTCCCGAGACACGGGCGTGCAGACCTCGCCTGGCATAGCCGCCACCACTGGCATCCCGGAGCCCACTGTGGCCAAGGTGCTGAAAACGCTGGCCGCCGGTGGCCTGGTCGCCTCGCAGCGGGGAGCGCGGGGCGGTTATCGGCTGCTGCGTCCGCTGTCCACCATCCCGATCGCCGATGTGATCGCGGCGGTGGATGGCCCGATCGCGCTGACTGCCTGCGTCGAGGGGTCCACCGTGGAATGCGAATCCCAGGGGCTGTGTCCGATGCGCGGACGCTGGGACCCGGTGAACGAGGCGATCCGTCAGGCGTTATCGACGATCACGCTGGCTGACATGCAGGAGGCCTCGATCCCCAGGGCCTTCCGTTTCCCGATGCGAACGCCGGCCTCCCTTCCCGCCGCCGAATAGGACGTATTGATGTCTGCTACGACCCAAACCCTCGACACCGTCCAGTCGCTCACGCAATCCGGCTACAAGTGGGGCTGGGAGACGGACATCGAAATGGATCTCGCGCCCAAGGGGTTGAGCGAGGACACCATCCGGCTGATCTCCGCGCGCAAGCAGGAGCCCGAGTGGCTGCTGGCGTGGCGGCTGAAGGCGTACGCCGCGTGGCTGCAGATGGAGGAGCCGCACTGGGCGCGAGTCGAGCATGCGCCGATCGACTATCAGGATCTGCACTACTACGCGGCGCCGAAGAAGAAGCCCGGGCCGAAGAGCCTCGACGAGGTCGATCCGGAGCTGCTGAGAACCTACGAGAAGCTGGGTATCCCGCTGAAGGAGCGGGCGATTCTGGCCGGAGTCGATCCGGATACCGTGCAGAGCACCCAGGTCGCGGTGGATGCGGTGTTCGACAGTGTCTCAGTGGCGACGACGTTTCGCGAGACGCTTAAGAAGGCGGGCGTGATCTTCTGCCCGATCTCCGAGGCGGTGCGCGATCATCCTGAACTGGTGCAGCAGTACCTCGGCTCGGTCGTGCCGGTGTCGGATAACTTCTTCGCCGCGCTGAACTCGGCCGTGTTCACCGACGGCAGCTTCGTTTACATCCCGAAGGGCGTGCGCTGCCCGATGGAGCTGTCCACCTATTTCCGCATCAATGCGCGCAGCACCGGCCAGTTTGAGCGCACGCTGATCATCGCCGAGGCCGGCAGCTATGTGAGCTACCTGGAAGGCTGCACCGCGCCGATGCGCGACGAGAACCAGCTGCATGCCGCGGTGGTGGAGCTGGTCACGCACGACGATGCGCAGATCAAATACAGCACGGTGCAGAACTGGTATCCCGGCGATGCGGAAGGTCGCGGCGGCATTTACAATTTTGTCACCAAACGCGGCGCGTGTCGTGGCGCGCGGAGCAAGATCTCCTGGACGCAGGTAGAAACCGGATCGGCGATCACCTGGAAGTATCCGTCCTGCGTGCTGCTGGGCGACGACAGCGTGGGCGAGTTCTACTCGGTGGCGGTGACCAACAACTGCCAGCAGGCCGACACCGGCACCAAGATGATCCACGTCGGTAAACGGACGAAGAGCACGATCGTCTCCAAGGGGATCAGCGCCGGCCGCTCCAACAACACTTACCGGGGTTTGGTGCGCGTGCTGCCGCAGGCTTCGGGCGCACGCAACCACACGCAGTGTGATTCGCTGCTGATCGGCGATTGCTGCGGCGCCCACACGGTGCCGTACATCGAAAGCCGCAACCCGACGGCGAAGGTGGAGCATGAGGCGACCACCTCGAAGATCGCCGATGATCAGCTGTTCTATTGCCGTCAGCGCGGGCTGTCGGAAGAGGATGCGGTTAATTTGATCGTCAACGGATTCTGCAAGGAGGTCTTGAAGGAGCTGCCGATGGAGTTCGCCGTCGAGGCGCAGAAGCTTCTGGCGGTCAGTCTGGAAGGCTCCGTAGGTTAAGGGACGAATCATTATGTTGGACATTCGCGGTCTTTGTGCCGCAATTGATGAAAAACCGATCCTGCATGGCATCGACCTTACGGTGCCGCAGGGCGAGGTGCACGCCATCATGGGGCCGAACGGCTCCGGCAAGTCGACGCTCGCCTATGTGCTGTCGGGGCGCGAGGACTATGTGGTCACCGGCGGCTCGGTTACGTTCGATGGGCATGACCTGCTGGCGATGGCGCCCGAGGAACGTGCCGCCGCCGGCGTGTTCCTGGCGTTCCAGTATCCAGTCGAACTGCCCGGCGTGGGCAATGCCAACTTCCTGCGCACCGCACTGAACGCGCTGCGCCGTTCGCGCGGTGAAAGCGAACTGGATGCGGTGCAGTTCCTGAAGATGGCGCGCGCCGAGACCAAGCGGTTGGCGATGCCGGACGACATGCTGCGGCGGAACGTGAACGTCGGGTTCTCCGGCGGCGAGAAGAAGCGCAACGAGGTGCTGCAGATGGCGATTCTGCGGCCGCGGCTCGCGATCCTCGACGAGACCGACAGCGGGCTCGACATCGACGCGCTGAAGATTGTCGCGGACGGCGTGAATGCTCTGCGCGGGCCGGGTTTTTCCACCCTCGTGATCACGCACTATCAGCGCCTGCTCGAACACATTGTGCCGGACCGCGTGCATGTCCTGGCCGGTGGCCGGATCGTCCGCTCCGGCGGCCCTGAACTGGCGCACGAACTGGAAGCCAAGGGCTACGCCGGCATGGCTGCGGAGGCGGCGTGACCGCTCCCGTACAGACTGGCGCCGCCGGCTTCCTCGCTCGCTTCGAAGGGCTGCGCGCGCGCCTGCCCGGCGGCCCCGGCCCGCGACTGGCGGCAGCAGAGGCATTCCGCCAGGCGGGGCTGCCGGGCGGTACCTCCGGCCGACGCGAAGAGGCGTGGAAATACACCAGCCTGCGTCCTGTTGCCGAGGCGGCATTCCACGAGCCGATGAGCCTGGTCGGCGACGACAGCACCTTGCTCGAGTGCCTACCGCGCGTCGATGCGCCGCGCATCGTTTTCATCGATGGCCGCTTCCGTTCGGAGCTGTCCATGCTGCCGCACGCGCTGCGGTTCACACGCTTCGCCGATGATGCCGCGTTCGGCACGCTCGCCCGACCGGATAGCGAGCCGATGGTGGCACTGAACACAATGCTGGCCGAAGACGGCGCGTTGC
This sequence comes from Acetobacteraceae bacterium, assembly GCA_035569235.1. Lineage (GTDB taxonomy): Bacteria > Pseudomonadota > Alphaproteobacteria > Acetobacterales > Acetobacteraceae > JAMXLO01. The sequence goes on from DATMND010000002.1 coordinate 15,523, forward strand.
TTTCGGTCGCCGATGGCGTGGATGCCGGGTTGCTGCTTTTGGTCAGCCTGGCGATGGATACTCCAGGCGCATCCGTCGCGTTCCATCCGCGCCATGCGATCCGGCTTGGCGTCGGCGCGAAGCTCACCGTATTGGAAATGTCGCTGGGCAGTGGCGCCTACCTGCACAACCCTGTCACCGAGGTCCATGTAGGCGAGGACGCTACGCTGGCGCATGTTCGGCTACAGAACGAATCGCAGACCGCCTTCCACCTTTCAACTGTGTACGTGGAAATCGCCGGACGCGGCACCTATGACAGCTTCGCGCTGAACCTCGGGGCGCGCGTCGCTCGCACCGAGGTGCACGCGCGGCTGATCGGCGCGAAGGGCACCACGCATCTCAACGGCGCGCAGTTGCTCGGCGGCGCGCAGCATGCTGACTTCACCACCGTGGTGAAGCACGACGCGCCGTCCTGCGTCTCACGGCAGACAGTGAAGAATGTGCTGGCGGGACGCTCGCAGGGCGTCTTCCAGGGACGCATCGAGGTCGCGCGCGCCGCGCAGAAGACCGATGGCTACCAGATGAACCAGGCACTGCTGCTGTCGCCCGATGCCGAGATCGACACCAAGCCGGAACTCGAGATTTTCGCCGACGATGTGAAGTGCAGCCACGGTGCGACGGTCGGCGAACTGGATGCCGATCAGCTATTCTACCTGCGAAGCCGTGGCATTCCCGACGCAGAGGCGCGTTCGATGCTGGTGCACGCGTTCCTTGCGGAATCACTGGAAGCAGTGACGCACGAAGGCGTCCGCGAGGTGCTGGAGCAGGCGGTGGAGAACTGGTGGAAGAGACAGGCTGCATGAACATCGAGTCCAAAATCCATCTGGGCCGCCCTGCCCTACTGGACGTCGCGCGCATCCGCGAGGATTTTCCGATCCTGCGCCAGAAGATTCGCGGCAAGGACCTGGTTTTCCTCGACAGTGCCGCCTCGGCGCAAAAGCCCCGCGTGGTGATCGACGCGATGCGCGAGGCGATGGAGACGCAATACGCCAACGTCCATCGTGGCCTGCACTGGATGAGCGAGCGCACCACCGACGCTTACGAAGCGGCGCGCGATGCCGTGGCCGCGCTGCTGAATGCGCCGGACCGGCACGAGATAGTCTTCACGCGCAACATCACCGAATCGCTGAACCTGATGGCGCACAGCTACGGCCGGGGCGTGCTGAAGCCGGGGCAGGCGGTGTTGATCTCGGGGATGGAGCATCACTCCAACATCGTTCCTTGGCAGATGCTGCGCGACGAGCGGAGCATCGAGCTGCGCGTGGCGCCGATCACCGACGCGGGCGAGCTCGACATGGACGCATTCGAGGCGTTGCTGGCCGACGGCAAAGTGGGGCTCGTCTCGATGACCCACATGTCCAACGTGCTTGGCACCTACACGCCGGCGGAGCGCATCGTGCGGATCGCGCATGCGCACGGCGCCAAGGTGCTGTTCGACGGCGCGCAGGCGGTGGTTCACCGGGCCGTCGATGTGCAGGTGCTCGGCTGCGACTTCTATGCGTTCACCGGCCACAAACTGTATGGGCCTACGGGCATTGGCGTGCTGTGGGGGCGTCGCGAACTTTTGGATGCAATGCCGCCGTTCCTCGGTGGCGGCGAGATGATTTCTTCCGTGTCCTACGAGCGTTCCACCTGGGCGCAGGTGCCGCACAAGTTCGAGGCCGGCACACCGCCGATTCTTGAAGGCATCGGCTTGAAGGCGGCGATCGATTACGTGCAGTCGATCGGCTACGACGCGATCGCCGCGCACGAGACCGCGCTGATCGATCACGCTCTGGCACGGCTCGACGGGATCGCGGGTATCCGCGTTCTGGGCCGCGCGCAGGACCGTGGCGGGGTGGTGTCGTTCGCACTCGACCGTGCGCATGCACACGACGTGGCGACGCTGCTTGATCGCCAGGGAATCGCGGTGCGCGCCGGGCACCACTGCGCCGAGCCGCTGATGCACCGGTTCGGGCTCGAGAGCACGGCGCGCGCCAGCTTTGGGATCTACACGACGCTCAACGAGATCGACTTTCTGGCCGACACGCTCACCCGCGTGCGGGAGTTCTTCAAGTGACATCCGACACGTTCGACGACCTGCGCGATCTCTATCAGGAAGTGATCCTGGATCACGGCCGTCGCCCGCGTCACGCGCGGCGTTTGGAAGACTTCGATGCGACTGCCAAAGGCGACAACCCGATGTGCGGCGACCGCATCGAGGTATGGGTAAAATACGCCCCCGACGGCACGATCGCCGACACCGGCTTCCAGGCACGTGGCTGCGCGATCAGTGTCGCCTCCGCCGATCTGATGGCCGAGACAGTCATCGGCCGCAGCAAGGCCGACACGCGCGCGCTGTTCGACGCATTCCGTGAACTGGCGCGCACCGGCAAATGTCCGCATTGCGACGCCGCACTGGCCGAACCGATGGAACGTCTTGAGCCGTTGGCGGGCGTGCACGAATACCCTTCGCGGGTGAAGTGTGCGACACTGGCGTGGCACGCATTGGTCGCCGCATTGGACGGGGGCAGGGAGGCGAGCAGTGAATGACGTGAGCCAGACACATGCGGCCTGGACACCGGACGGCGAGACGCAGCCGGAACCGAAGCCGACCGAGGACGCGATCATCGCTGCGATCGCCGAGGTGTACGATCCGGAGATCCCGGTGAACATCTACGAACTCGGGCTGATCTACACGATCGACATCGGCGACGATGGCGCGGTGAAGGTCGAGATGACACTGACCGCGCCGGCCTGCCCATCCGCTCAGGAACTGCCGGAACAGGTGCACAGCTCCGTCATGTCGGTGCCTGGCGTCACATCCTGCGACGTGGAGACCGTCTGGGATCCGCCCTGGGACCCGAGCCGCATGACCGAAGAAGCCCGCCTGCAGTTGAACATGTTCTGACCGAACCCGATATCGAGCGAACCATGAGCACGACAACGATCACCACACCCCGAAAACCCCGCGCACTGCCGCCGCTGATGACGCTCACCGATGCCGCGGCCGAGCGCCTGCGTTCGCTCTACGCCAAGGGCGAGCAGGGCAAGCTGCTGCGTATCGGCGTCAAGACGAAGGGGTGCTCCGGCATGTCCTACGACATGACCTGGGCCGACGCGCCGGTGCCCACGGACGAGGTCGTGAAGGACAAGGATCTGACCGTTCTTGTGGACCGCAAGGCCAGCCTGTTTCTGATCGGCACGGTGATGGACTACGAGACGAAGGCGCTCACCGCGGGCTTCACGTTTACCAACCCGAACGAAAAGGGCCGCTGCGGCTGCGGCGAGAGCTTCCACGTTTAGCGGTTGAAGACGCACACGCTTTCGAGCCGGGCAGACCACAGAAATTGATCGATCGGTGTCGCCGCTGTCAGGCGGTAACCGGCCTGCGACAGCATCCGGGCATCCCGGGCCAGGGTGGCCGGGTTGCAGCTCACATAGATGACGCTTGGCACGTGCGATGTCGCGATCTGCGTGACCTGTGCAGCGGCGCCGGCGAACGGCGGGTCCAGCACTAGTGAGGCGAATCCTGCCAGTTCCTTTGCCTGGAGTGGCTGCCGTGCCAGGTCGCGTTGCGTCACCGTGACGCGGCTTGACAGACCGGCATGGTTGGCCGCGGCGCGCAGGGCGGATACGGAAGCCGGGTCGCCCTCCCAGGCGTTGACGCGTGTCCGCCGCGCCAGCGCGAAGGTGATTGCGCCGCAACCGGCAAACAGTTCGGCGATGCGGCCATTGGCAGGAATTGCGTCGACGACAGCGGTGATGATTGCGGCCTCGCCTGATGGCGAGGCCTGCAGGAACGCGCCGGGTGGCGGCGTGATGTTGACGCCGGACAGCATTGTGCTTGGGGGCCGTAAGATGGCCACAGGCTCCGGTTCGTCGCTGTTCTTCGCCCACGCGATGCGCGGCAGGGCGAGCGCACGTGCAAATTCGGTAAGAGCGATACGATCGTCGAGGTGCAATGCTGCATCGGTGCGGAGCAGCATGTCGGGCCCGCTGTCGAGCAGGTTCGCGATCACCGAACCCTCGCGCCGGAACGCGCGAAGCCGTGAGAGCAATGCGCGCAAGGGCGCGATCAGCGCCGCCAGCAATGGGTGCAGCACGTGGCATTCGGCAAGATCCACCACCTCCGCGCTGCGCAACCGATGCACGCCAAGCACGATCCTGCCGCCCACGCGGCGCGCAGCGAGGTCCATGCGCCGACGTTCTCCAGGACCGGTGCGGACCGCCGCTGCGATGACGGCATCGGCGTATCCGCCCCGGCGCAGCGCTGTCCTCAGCAGGTCCGTCTTCCAGGCGATGTATGCATCATCCCGCCAATGCTGCAGCACGCAGCCGCCGCATGTGCCGAAATGCTGGCAGGGCGGTTCGACACGCGCGGTGCCGGGATCGGGGAGTGCAGTGGCAGACCCCTCCCCCCAACCCCCTCCCGC
>DATMND010000003.1:0-69217 GCA_035569235.1 Acetobacteraceae bacterium
CATCGGTGCATTCGAGGCGCAGCTGCTGTCGGATCTGAAGTCGCGGGAACCGTCGGTCATGGAGTCGATCCGGACCGATCTGGAGATCAAGCCAGACACCGAGAAGAAGCTGACCGCGTTCATGGACAACTTCGCGAAGTCGTTCAGTTGACCAACTACGGGAACTCCCCCTCCCCTTGCGGGAGGGGGTTGGGGGGAGGGGTGTGGCACCCCGGCCCCCTCCCCCCAACCTTGATCCACTTCGCGGCTCAAGCCCGCAAGGGGAGGGGGAGGAGTTTGCAATGCCCAGCCTGAAAGCGCTCCGCACGCGCATAAACAGCGTGAAATCGACACAGAAGATAACGTCCGCCATGAAGATGGTGGCGGCGTCCAAACTGCGCCGCGCGCAGCAGCAGGCGGAGGCGGCGCGGCCGTACGCCGATCGCATGGAGCGCATGCTGCGGGCCCTGGCGGCGTCGGTGGCGGACATGCCGGACGCGCCGCCGCTGCTGGCCGGCACCGGCAAGGACCAAACCTACCTGCTGGTTCCGGTGACGGCGGATCGCGGCCTGGCCGGCGCCTTCAATTCCAACATCGGCCGCGCCACGCGCACGCTGGCGCGCCGGCTGGAATCGCAGGGCAAGACTGTCAAAATACTGGCGGTCGGGCGCAAGGGGCGTGACTACCTGCGCCGCGAACTGGCTACCCGGATCACCGGCGACATCTCCTATGCCGGCAAGCGGCGACTGGAATACTCGGACGCGGTGGAGATTGGCACCCGCATCACCACCATGCTGGACGCGGGGGAAATCGACGCCTGCATCATCATCTACAATCGCTTCCGTTCAGTTATCTCGCAGATCGTCACCGAGCAGCAGCTGATACCTGCGCCACCGCCCGCCGAGGGCGAAGCGATCGATCTGGGCGGCGCAAGTTACGATTTCGAACCGGACGAGGAGACGATCCTGGCGCGGCTGCTGCCGCAGGTGCTGGCGATCCAGATCTACCGTGCGCTGCTGGAAAGTGCGGCCGGCGAAAACGGCGCGCGGATGACCGCGATGGACAACGCGACCCGCAACGCCGGCGACATGATCAAGCGCCTGACGCTGAACTACAATCGCGCGCGCCAGGCGAACATCACGCGCGAACTGATCGAGATCATCTCCGGCGCCGAAGCCGTTTGATACGCAAGGGATAGAGCAAGATGGCAAGCAACATCGTCGGCCGCGTGACCCAGGTGATGGGCGCCGTCATCGACGTGCAGTTCGACGGCGAGCTGCCGTTCATCCAGAACGCGCTGCACACAAAGCTGGCGGACCAGACGCTGGTGCTGGAGGTGGCGCAGGAACTCGGCGAGCGCACCGTGCGCTGCATCGCCATGGACAGCACCGACGGCATCGTGCGCGGTCAGGACGTGGTGGACACCGGCGGCCCGATCACCGTGCCGGTGGGGCCCGAGACGCTCGGGCGCATCCTCAACGTGATCGGCGAACCGATCGACGAGCGCGGCCCTTGCACCACCACGAAGCGCTACCCGATCCATCGCGACGCGCCCACCTTCGAGGAGCAGGCGACATCGGCCGAAATCCTGGTGACGGGCATCAAGGTGGTGGACCTGCTGGCGCCCTATTTGAAGGGCGGCAAGGTCGGGCTGTTCGGCGGTGCCGGCGTCGGCAAGACCGTGATCATCCAGGAGCTGATCAACAACATCGCCAAGGCGCATGGCGGCGTGTCGGTGTTCGCCGGCGTCGGCGAGCGCACCCGCGAGGGCAACGACCTGTATCACGAGATGATCGACGCGGGCGTCATCAAGCTCGGCGAGAACGGCAGCACCGAGGGTTCCAAGGTGGCGCTGATGTATGGCCAGATGAACGAGCCGCCGGGTGCGCGCGCGCGCGTCGGGTTGTCCGGGCTATCGATGGCGGAATACTTCCGCGACGAGGAAGGCCAGGACGTGCTGTTCTTCGTGGACAACATCTTCCGGTTCACGCAGGCCGGCGCAGAGGTGTCCGCGTTGCTGGGGCGCATTCCATCGGCGGTGGGGTATCAGCCGACGCTCGCCACCGACATGGGCGCGCTGCAGGAACGCATCACCTCGACCAACAAGGGGTCGATCACGTCGGTGCAGGCGATCTATGTGCCGGCCGATGATTTGACTGATCCGGCGCCTGCAACGTCGTTCGCGCATTTGGACGCCACCACCGTGCTGTCGCGGCAGATCGCGGAGCTGGGGATTTATCCGGCGGTGGACCCGCTGGATTCCACCTCGCGCTCGCTGGACCCGCGCATCGTCGGCGAGGAGCACTATGAGGTGGCGCGCGAGACCCAGCGCATTTTGCAGACCTACAAGTCGCTGCAGGACATTATCGCGATTTTGGGCATGGACGAGCTGTCCGAGGAGGACAAGCTGGTGGTGGCGCGCGCCCGGAAAATCCAGCGCTTCCTGTCGCAGCCGTTCCACGTGGCCGAGGTGTTCACCGGTTTCCCCGGCATCTTCGTTCCGGTGGCCGACACGATCCGCAGCTTCAAGGCGATCTGCGCCGGCGAATACGACCACCTGCCGGAGGCCGCGTTCTATATGGTCGGCACGATCGAGGACGCGGTGAAGAAGGGCGAGAGTTTGAAAGCGACGGCGTAATGCCGGCCTTCCTCGTCATGGCGGGCGAAGGCCCGCCATCCACGTCTTCACTTGGGGCGTCGCAACGATGCCGGTGAACCTGGAAATCGTCAGCCCAGAAAGACTGCTGCTGTCCCGACCGGTGGACATGGTGGTCATCCCGGCCTCGGAGGGCGACATGGGCGTGCTGGAAGGCCACACGCCGATGATCGTCATGCTGCGCGGCGGGGTTATCGCGCTGTATGAGGGCGAGCGGATCACCGACCAGATGTTCGTCGCCGGCGGTTTCGCCGAGGTCACGCCGGAGCGCTGCACCGTGTTGGCGAACGAGGTGATGCCGGTGGCCGACCTGCAACGATCCGAGGGCGAGCGTCGCCTGGCCGAAGCCGATGCAGCGCTGGCGGAGATCGACGCTAACGACGTTGTGGGGGAGGAACTGGCGCTGGAGCGCGCGCAGTCCGCGCGGGCAATGATTGAGGCGGTGGATGGGCTGCTGACAGGGCGGTAAAGATCCGCCGAGAAACGACCGAGTCCGTTGCGAACGCTTCGTCGTCATAGCCGTCCCGGACGCGATCCGGGGATCAGTTCCGCCCATCCACGTCTTCGCTGCCGGCAGAAAGAGAAGACGTGGCCAACCAGGTCACGCACCGCGCGCGAGATACGTGCCGATGTAGAATTCGCCAAGTGGGCACGTCAGGCCGATGCACTCAAGGCGCAAGAGCCGATGTCGACCTATGCTGGCTTCAAGAGCGCTGCATCAGCAGGACGATATTGCCGAGGCACGACGAACTCCGAGACTTTCTCCGCTGCCGGTCCCGCATGGCCAACATAACCCGACAGCGACGCGCCGCCTTCGCCACACGGCGATAGTGCTCGGAATCCTGGAGGCAGCCTAAACGGAAGAACCGCTTACGCCGGTTTCGATGCCAGGGCGCGAAAGCTGACAGCACCTGAAGATCGGCATTCCAATCCTCGTCGTCAAAAGTCCGATCAGAATGCATTCGGATCAACAAAACCATGCACGGCGGTTTTAGCCAAGATTCTCAAATCGAGCAGGGGCGACCAATTCTCAACATAATATATATCATGCGCAACACGTTGTTCTATCTGCTCGGGGGTAACGGTGGGGCCGCGCCAGCCATTTATCTGGGCCCAGCCGGTTATGCCCGGCTTGGTGCGGTGCCGTGCCGCATACTGCCTGACCGCTTCGGGGTATAGCCGCCCTGCCGCCGTTGCAAGGGGCGAATGGGGGCGTGGCCCGACCAGCCACATATCCCCTGCCAGCACATTCAGCAATTGCGGCAACTCGTCAAGGCTGGTCTTGCGCAGCAGTGCACCAAGGGGATACACGCGATGATCTTCCCTGGTGGCAAGCACAAGCTTGTCGGACGGTTGCGATGCCGTGGCATGCATCGTCCTGAACTTGAACATACGAAACTGTCGGCCACAGTATCCTTCACGCATCTGGCGAAAAAACACCGGACCAGGGCTCGACAATCGAATACCGATTGCGACGATCAAGAAGACTGGAAGAAACAGCAGCAGGGCCATCAGTGCAATAGTGCGATCCTGAACATCTTTTTGTAACCAGCGCCAGCCCTGCAATGGGGCACTCCCAAAACGCAACAGAGTTACCTTATCCGTGCTGCCTTCTGACGGAGCGATGCAGATGTTGGGAAGGTTGAGGCTTTCAGGCCAGATAGACAGAGTGACGGGCAGACAGCGCAGGTAGGAAATCAGATCCTCGACTGCTTCGCGCTGGTGAAGGGATGTCGCGACAATCAACTCGTCGACCCGATGCTGCTGCAGGAAATTCGGTAGCTGTGACAGTGGACCAAGGCACGGTGCATCGATCGATGCACCCAAGTCACGATCGTTTGGCCAGAAATATCCGAGAAGTATAATGTCGCTTTGATTGCGCTGCACCTGGCTTGCGCAAGAACGTGCTTCGTTGCCTGTTCCTATTATGCAGATCGTATGTCCCAGGTTCTTGGACCGCAGGAGCGCGACGTTGCCGCGCGCAGAGATGCTTCGGAAGAATACGAGCAGAACTGCCGAAGATAAAAGCCAGATCATTACCCAGTATTGTGTGCAGCTGTTCTGTGAATCTCTGATCATGGCCAGCAACAGGAGGGGGCTGATCCCTAGGCACCATGATCCAGCGGCCAAAGTGCTCGAAGCGTACGCTCGTCCGATTAGGCTATATTCATATGCCCCCATAGAACGGAGCACACAGTGCGCCACAAATGCCATGACAATGGCCGCGGTCAACGCGGTCCCGGCGCTGACCACCTCCACGTCCGTAAAACAGCGAATGACAAAAACCGAAAAAGCCGATGCACTCAGGACCGCGATTGCATCCGCCACCTGCACAGCTGCCACGAGGTGCCATTTTGACCAGGGCGGCACAGTCGGCAAAGTCGAGATCGCACGGAGCGCAGCACCTTGTCGCATCGCGGGATAAATCCCCCTTGCTGCATCAACCGACGGTAGAGCGCTGATTTCGTTGAGCACGTCGCAGGCTCTCTGGGTCAATAAGTGGCTTGGTATCGCAACATCGGAACAATAACATGACTGGATCGGCGCCATGGCGGGCCGGTATCATGTTGTGGTGACGTATATATCACGAGTTGATAGCGGGTTAATGACGGCTGCGTGTCGCTAGAATCACGATCTGGTGACCGATTCCACCAGCGAACCAGATGTTTGGAAGCGCGCCCCGGCCAGCCTGTGGCGAAGCGTTTGCATCACGGTCCGGTCGAACCTGGCCGGAGATGTTGCCGATGGTGCCTGTCTCCAAACCCTCGCCGCATCGCAAGCCCACGAAGGAATCCGCGACTGCGTCAAAGGGTCTGCAGCCGGCGATCTGATGCACGGGTTCCGGCGCATCGGTCAACTACGCGGCGGCCATGGGCTGCGTCATTGGAGCACCGACTGCGTTTTCGCGCGCACGCACCAATGCTTCATACAGCGCTGAGGTCCGCTCGGCGATGACATCCCAGGAAGGAATTTGCGTGCTCAGCAGCCCCACGTTGCGGCCACAGGATCGCAACAGCTCCGGATCGGCCAGCAGAGTTTCAATCGCCTCGGCCAGAGCAATCGGGTCGTCCGGCGGCACAATCCGTCCATGGGTACCGTTGCGCAACAGCTTCTGGAACGCCCCGATCCCGCTGGCAATGATCGGCTTGCCATACGGCAGGCACGACATCAGCACGCCGCTGGTATCGATCTCGCGATAGGGAAACGCAAAGATGTCAGCCTGGCAGAAGACCTTGCCCATATCGTCCTCAGTGGCGTAGCCGAGCTTCCATACGATACTGTCCGCGACGCCGAGCGCCTCGGCGCGTCGCATCAGCGGCTGCACAGGAATCATCGGCTCGCCGGCGACAAGCACCTGGCATCGCGCACGCAAGGGCGCCGAAAGGCGGCCAAGCGCCTCGATCATGACGTCAACACCCTTGTAAGCCTTGATTCTTCCGAACAGCAGGATCGTGAGCGGAGCAGAGTCTCGCGACAGGCCGCCGCTGGACTTGGGAACATCGAGTATCCCATGCGAAATGGTGGAAATTCGTTCCGGGGAAAGCCCGCGTTCGACCAGCAGGGTCCTGCTGGACTCGCTATGCACGATCAGATGATCGAATTCCCGCCAGACACTTTTCGATCCAATTCGCTGAATCGCGGATTTGGGCGAATTGTTGAACGGCGCGACGTCATGCACCGTCAGCACGACGGGACCGATCGACCGGCGAATGCGGCGCACCGCAATCATGTCGATCGCCGGAAGCGGCAGCCACTGGAAATGCACGACCTTTGGCCGCTCAGTGCGAAGGACACGGGCGAGCCGGGCAAGGTCCGCGGCATGCTCCAGGCCCTTCAGGACATGAAACATGCCACTCGGCGCTGCGGCATCCGGCCGCTCGCTCCATCTGTAGAAGAAGGCGCGCGGCGCTGCTTCACGTGGGGTAAACTCCTGCGAACGGAGTTCGCGGCCGTACAGCGTAACATCGCACCCTCTCGCCATGAGCGCCGCGCACAGAGCGCTATCGTAGGGCAGCGTGAACAGGGAAGGATCAATCATCGCGATTTTCAAGGTCTTGATTCCCCGTTAGAACTTGCCAGCCGTCACATGATCCGCGATCGAGGCTGGCATCACGCGAGCCGGCTTGCCGATTGAAATCTGCATCATCACGAGGCGGGCCAGGTCAGGTCGGACGAGGGCGATCCCCAGAATCAGCGCAAGACAGCCCGCCGGCGCCAACACTCCAAGCCGGGCCACCGGCGCGAGTCCAACCAGCACCATCTGATCCATTGGCCAAAGCACGGCTGAAATGATCAGGACCACAAGGATCGGCCGCCACAGCGCTTTCATGATGTCGACGGGACGCAGCGGCATCGCTCGCGTGCACATGGCCAGCAGGACGATGGCAGACAGCACCTGGCGCAGAGACCAGGCAAGAGCCGCCGCCGTGATACCGAAACGAGAAAGTGCGAACAGCAGCGCGACGGACGTTGCCATTTCAAGAATGCTCAGCGGCAAGACCAGGGCGGGCCGTCCGAGGGCGGAAAAGACCGTGTAGCTGAAAGTCGCGGTCAATGCGGCGCAAGCGCCCAACGCGAGGATCTGGATCAACGGAACGGACGGCAGCCAGACGTCTCCCAGGACAGCCCGCACAATCGTCGGCGCGCAAATCGCCAGGGCGGCAAGGCTGGGCAGTGCGATGACGCAGATTGTCGACGTCGCGGCAACAAACTGCTGCGCCAGCCGATGCGGGTCGTGTTGCATGCGCGCGAAGACTGGCAATCCCACGTTGGTCGCGATATGCCCGATCAGATCACGCAGCGTGTCCGTGATGCGGAAGGCGATACCCAGCAGGCCGAACTGAAATGGGCCGAACAGGTAGGCAGCGAGCACCTGGTACAGTCTTGGCAGATTGGTCTGAACGACCTCGTTCGCGAGCCAAGGCACGGCAAAGCGCAGTAATTCGAGCAGTGGGGCATAGCGTGGCATCCGGTGGATTGTTCGGGGCGACCAGTACCAAAGCGCCAGTGCCCCCAGCAACGCGGTGGTAAGATATTGCGCGATCAGACTCCACGCACCATAGCCGTTGAACGCGAGTGTCAGCGCGACGCCGCAACTGACCAGTCGAGCCACCAGAGTACGCATCGCGAGATGGCGGAAGTCCAACGCTCGGCGGAGCATCGCCGACTGCACGCCGCTATATCCGGAGAACAGCAGCCCGACCGCAGCGGCGCGAATCAGCGGCGCGAGGCGTGGCTCTCCATATGCAAAGGCGGCCGGCCCGGCGACAGCCCAGCAGATCAGGACGAGCAGGCCGGCAACGCCAAACGTGGTCCACAGAGCCGCATCGACGTGTCCGTCATCAATCGCGGGGCGCTGGACAAGCGCTTCGTTGAACAGACCTTCCACCGCCACGTTCAGGAACTGGATGACCGCCACCACGATGACTGCGACACCGAAATCAGTGGGTCCGAGCAGGCGCGCGGTGACCACAATCGTCATGAATGAAAGCAGGATGAGCGTCAGCGACTCGACGATCGCCCAGCTTACCGAGCGGACCAGAACGGCGGGCTTGGTCATGGCGTCGTCGTCCGTGCATCACCGATCCGCGGCATCGGCATGGCGCGACCGGACTCCCGGATGGCGCGGTGTTTCGAGGCAGTCGGATGTGTGCGCAGGACATCCTGCCACGCGGCACTATATTCGCCGAAGATCCGATCAAAGGTGAAGCGTTCGGCTTCCAGGAGGCAAGCGGCGGACATGGTGCGCCAGTCGGGCGGATCGTCGAGCAACCGACGCAGCAGCGTTTCCAATGCCGTGATATCTCCGGCTGGGACCAAAAATCCCGTGCATCCGTCTCGTATAAGCTCAACCATGCCGCCCGCGGAGACTCCGATGACCGGAACGCCGAAGCCGAATGCTTCGTGGATGACGCGGCCTGAGGCCTCCTCGACCAGGGATGGAGCGACGAGGATGTCCAAGTCCTGAAAGAACGCCGCCGGCGCGACGCGACCCAGGAACGTCGCCAGAGGTGATCGAAACGATTCCTTCAGATTCCGCTCATACTCGGCCTGGCCGAAGCCGCCGATATAGACCTGGACGCGCTCGGCGCCGATCCGCCGCGCTGCCTCCAGCACGACGTGCGCCCCCTTGATCCGCTCCAGTCTCCCAAGAAAACCCACTCGCAACGGGGCGCCCGGCCGCGGGCCCGGATACGGGACGACAACTGGCGGATCGGAATTGCAGTTGTTGATTACACGCGTGAGGCGCCTGCCGCGGAACAGGCCAGATGGGCTAATCCGTTGCCAAAGGCGTGCGCTGACGCTGGTCAGGCCATCCACGTGCCGCGATAGACGCACCCGCGGCCAGCAAAGCACGCGACAGCGCAGACAGCGCCGCGTGCAGTTGACGTCGGAGCGATACATGACTGAATTGGTGCAGGCGGCATAATGATCGTGAAGCGTCTGCAGCATCGGCAGGCCCCGCCGAGCGAGCGTCGGCCAGATCGCGCAGGTGAACCCTAGCGCGTTATGAATATGGATCAGGTCGGGCGCCTCGCGATCGGCGATCCAACCCAGCCGGGCGGCCATCACCGGGTTCCAGGCTTCCACCACTTGCCACAGGACCTTCCGCCAGGCGGGTTGGCGCTTCGACTGATGCGGAAAGAATACGTTGAACAGGGGTACATAATAGACATGCACCCCGTTTATCACACGCTCCTGGGGCACTCCGTCGGGTGCAAGCGAAACGACCACCGCTTGATCCCCCGCGCGCACCAGACCTTCCGCCAACAGCCTGACGGTCTCTTCCGCGCCGCCAACCTCATTGGGATGGTAGCGCGTGCTCACGAACATGATCTTCATGTCGCGCTCACCGTTATCCGTTCAGGACGAAGCACATGCGAGGCCGCAACGGCCGGCCGCTTCGGCAAGACACAGAAGACCAGCAGGAGCGCCTGCAGCCGTGGATCGAGCAGTTCTCCGCCAAAGCAGAGGAAACCGATCGTCAGCGCGCAGCTCAACCATAACGATGGCGCATGGCCGAACACGGCGAGGACGAACATCGCCCAGAACAGTGCCGAGCCGAGCAGACCGTATTCGAACAGCAACTTCGCCCACGCGGGATCATGCGTCTCGTACGGCATCAGTTGAATGTAGTCGCGCATCGATCCTGGGCCGACGCCGAACAGAAGGTCATGCGGATCAGACACCAGATATCGGTCGATCAGATCCGCTGGAGCCAGAAACCGCGCATAGCCGCTGCTTTCGGTATTATTGAATTCTGCGCCCCGATGCATCGCTACATCCATATGCCAGAGCCCGGACGTCGCAAGGGCAAGGCAGCCAAACAAGACAAGCGCGAAGATCGTGCCATAGGAACGGCGACTGACCAGGATGCCGGGGACCAGGACCAACGCGAACAGACCGGTACCCGAGTAGGAGAACAACAATGCGGCGATAAAGACCGCAAGACGCCATTTCACTTGAAAGAACAACATCTCGATGATGATCGCCAAGGCCACGTACTGCGAGAATGTTGACGGCTCCACCATGAAGAAACCGTTGCTCCGGTTGATCGGCGAGCCGTAGTTTATCGGCAGGAGATTGTCGAAGCCCTCAAGCAGTATTCCTGACGGCAGAAATCCCTCGAAGGTATAGAGCAGCTTCGAGGCAATCACGAAATGCAGGAAAAACTGCGCAATTCCACAGACGGCGCAGACCAGCACCATGGACTGATACGCGCGCAGGCAATCTTTGAACGGGGCGTCCAACGACCGCAGCAGGAACACGAACGGTATGTATGTGGCGATCAGCAGCATCGCCGACGACCAGGACGAACTGCCGCCATTGAAGATCGCGCAGATCGAGGCATAGGCGGCGAACATCAGGACAAGCGCAGCACGAATAGGATCGATATTAAGTTGCCCTCGCAACAATAGCATCGCCAGCGCCGCCAGGTTGACGAACAGGTTCACCGACACCCCGTTCGGACCTATCGGAACCGCGAACCGCTGCAGGAAGATCGCCGCGAACAGGATCGCGAGCAGGCAGCGGCGGACGGTGCGCAGGTTCGCTTGACCATCACTGACGCCGACCCGTCGGCTTACGCGATCTACGCAGGGCGGCATTCCGGGAGTCCTGGTGCGATCGTCTGCGAGCTCGCCGTGACGCAACCGCGGACCTATGTGAGAACGGGGAAAGCCTCCCGCCCGCGGTTGATATTGCACTTGTGGCGCCACCTTGGCCTCTGCCCGCGTTGCGGAGGCAGTTCATATCGACACCGAGAGGTCGAAGCTAGACACGCTCACCTAATATTGAGCAGAATGTCTCTAATTTTGGTGGAAGAACCATTCCACTAAGGGTATTGTGTCTTTAATTGGACTGATGCAGCCGGCCATGACGCCACGATCCCCAGGGATCGGTGGCCGTCAAGGCTGGCATGGGGAGCGGCATGGATAACATTGGCGTCGGTCTTGCGGATTTTTGGCACGTTCTGCGGCGCCGCATGCTGCGACTGTGTCTGGCAGCCATTTTAGGCGCAGCCCTTGCCGTTGCCATCAGCGAGGCATTGCCGGTTCATTACACCAGCGAAGCGCTTCTGGAGGTGGAAGCGCATACCCCGCTGATGAAGGAGTTGAATCCAGGTGCTACCGCCACGACGCCGGACCAGGTCAGGACCGAGGCGGACATTCTTGAATCCCGCGCGCTGACGGAATCGATCGTTCGCGAGCTCAAGCTGATGGATGCCGCCGACTTCAAGTCGGCCAGCCGGCCGCCCACCTGGACCGACCGGATCTACATTGGCTTGCAAGAGGCGCGCTCCTATGCGCTGAACCTCCTCGGCCTGCACACGCAGGTCGATCCTTTGAGTGATGCGGTTGATCTGTTCCAGCGCCGGCTGCAGGTGGTGGCCAACGAGAAGAGCCACATTGTTGCCGTTCGTGTCCAGACAGGATCCGCGCAGCTGTCGGCCGACGTGGTCAACAACCTGCTGACCCGATATCTTTCGAACCAGGTGGCTGGGAACCTGAGCGTCAGCGCACAGGAAAACCAGTGGCTGACCGAGCACCTCGCGGCACTCCAGCATGACGTGGACGAAGCGGCTCTGCGGGCCCAGGCCTTTCGCGACGCGAACGGGCTGATGGATATCCAGGCCGGTGCGCTTCCGGCGGTGCAATTGAACGAGAAGGAGCAGAACCTGTCGGCCGCCCGGCAGGAACTGTCCAAGGCACAGGCAGCGTTCGACTCCGCCGCGAAAGCCTTGCAGACCGGCTCGGGATTTGTCGGCCAGGAAGTCCTGGGATCGCTGCTTATTCAGCGCCTGCGGGAACGTGAGGCAGACGTCCTTCAGCGCATGGCGAATCTGCGGCAGAGAACCGGCGACAGCACTCCCTACCTGGCGCCCCTTCAGGCCGAGTTGGCCTCGGCTCGCGCGCAGATCGCCGTCGAAACCGGCCATATCGTCAATGCGCTGCGTCGGGATGTCGATCTGGCGCGCGATCGCGTCAACAGCTTGCAGACGATGGTCACAGACTCCCAGGTTCGGGCACAGCGGAACGCCGCCGCAGCCGACACCTTGACGCGCCTCACGCAGGAGGTGGACGCCAAGCGACACGTCTACATTGCGTTTCTGACCCGTATGGAACAGACCCAGCTCGCGTCTACTCAGTTCCCCACTGCACGCGTCGTGTCGCCCGCCGTGCCGCCGTTCAAGGCAGATGGTATGCCGCCCATTATCGTGGCGATACTTGGCGCCGTTGCCGCCGTTTTCCTTGCGATTGCGGCGCTGCTGCTCAGATGGGCACTGGATCGACGCGTCACATCGGTAGCAAATCTGGAAGTGCTGACCGGGGCAACTCCAATCTGCGCCATGCCGGCACTCCCTGGCGCGGGCGGCCTCCCGGTGGCGATGCGCATTCTGGACATGAACCAATCAGGCGTAGTCGAGACCTTGTACGCCTTGCGTTTCGCGGTTCTGGCGATGAATCCGGGAGCATCCTGCACCCGAGTGCTCGTCACCTCGGCCTCGCCCGAAGAGGGCAAGACCACTCTGGCCGCATCACTCGCGCGGCTGACCGCCGCGAGCGGCATGCGGGTGCTGTTGGTCGAGGCGGATCTGCGGCGCCCGACCCTCCGCCGCATGCTCCGGATGTCGCCAAGGAACAGTATCGAATCATTTCTGACACAAGGAATGCGCCTCGCCGACGCGGTGCATGTCGACCCGAAATCCGGTCTGCACTGCCTGACCGCGGACGGATCGGCGCCCAATGCGGTCACAA
Organism: Acetobacteraceae bacterium; assembly: GCA_035569235.1. Classification (GTDB taxonomy): domain Bacteria; phylum Pseudomonadota; class Alphaproteobacteria; order Acetobacterales; family Acetobacteraceae; genus JAMXLO01. The sequence goes on from DATMND010000003.1 coordinate 12,895, forward strand.
CACTTCAATCGCCGCGACTAAGCGCGCTGATGGAGGAGGCGCGGGCGAGCTATGACATGGTCATCATCGATAGTCCCCCGGTGATGCGCGTGGTCGATGCACTCATCCTGGCCCACTACAGCGACGTGATACTTTTCGCGGTTGCCTACGGGCGCATCCATGCAGCAACTGTCCTGGAGGCGCTCCGTCGCTTTCCCAGCCATGTTCGATCCCGGATTGCCACTGTTCTGACGCGGGTGCCGCAAACGGATATTTCATGGCAAGGTTATTATGCCGGGTACAAGCGCAAGCTGCCCGCCTCGGCCTAAGGTACGCACACGTGCAGCGCCGACCACTGGTGATCATGTCAGCCGCAAGCGCGCTGGCCAGTCTTGTTTCGGTCGGCCACGGCTCGGCGCAGGCCATCGATGACTTGCCGATGCAGCAACGCCTGGGCGTCTACAAGGGCGCCGGATGCGACGGCCGTGCAGCCGTTGCAGGCTTCGCCGCGTGGCTGGGCCGCAGGCCGCAATGGGTCGTGGATTTCCTGGCACAGGAGAACTGGCAAAGCTTCAACGACTCAGCAACTTGGCTGATCGGCTGCTGGCGAGGCGCCAATTATCATCTGGCGCTTGCGGTTCCCATGCTGACCGAAGACCGCCGCAATACCTTGGAACTCGGCGCGGCCGGCGCTTATGACGCGCACTTCACGCGTCTGGCTCAGGCGCTGGTGTCCACGGGGCGCCCGGACACAGTCATTCGGCTTGGCTGGGAGTTCAACGGCGACTGGTCCACGTGGTGTCCAAAAGGGAATCCCGGCGTGTTCATCCGCTACTGGCGGCGCATTGTCGGTGTGATGCGGGCTGTTCCGGACAGCAAGTTCCGATTCGACTGGAATCCAACGCTCGGCACCGCCGCCGTCGCACCCGACCAAGTATATCCGGGTGACGACGTGGTCGATATCATCGGCCTCGACGTCTACAACCAAAGCTGGAGTGTGCCGCGTCCGAACAGCCGGGAACGTTGGGAAGAATTGCGGCGGAAGCCCTTCGGGCTTGATTGGCACCAGGCCTTCGCCGCAGCAAAGGGCAAGCCCCGATCCTTCCCGGAGTGGGGCACTGGGCGTCGACCGGACGGCAGCGGCGGCGGCGATGATTCGCTTTTCGTGGATCAGATGGCTCAATGGGCCACGGCATCCGACGTCGTCTATCATGCCTACTGGGACTATCCGGCATCCGACTACTTTGCCTTGATGTCCACCGGGCAATTTCCCCGCGCCGCGGCGGCATTTCGCGAGCGCTTTGGCCACATAACCCATCAACCCTGACAGCGGCACTCGTACATGTGTGCAAGCGACCTGCGCTTCCCTAAGCCCATGAGTGCTGCAAAGGACGCGCGCCATCCGGGCCTGCGCCGCATCGCCCGGGCCTTGTCATCTGATGGACACGAGACGCAGGCATCGCGCACAGGACGACGCCAGTGAATTTTGTTGCGACCTCGGATTCCCTGAGGGATCCGACGATCCGACCGCCCCTGCGCTTTATCGCAATCCATGGCGCGGCGGGGCTGCGGCGATGGCAGGCGGAATGCCTGCGATCGGTTGTGGCGTCCGGCGACGCTACGCTGGTGGCTACGGCTATTGATCGCGTGTCGCAACCGCCCATGCGGCACGGCTGGTGGCAGCGCCTGTACGATCGCTTGGTAACGCTGGGCCTCGACGCGCATGATTTCGCGGGTCCTGCCGATGGGGCCCTGGCCGTCCCCAGCCTGGATATCCGCGACATTCCACCGATGAAGGAGATCGACTTCATCCTGAACTTCGGCTCATCGCGTGCAGTCCCGCCCGCGGTCCAGCCACGCCATGGCACATGGCGAATCCACTTGGGCGATGCTGCCGAAGGCGAACTCCCGGGATCGCGGGAAGCAGCCGGTCGCGCCCGGATCATCACCGTCGCCGTGGTCCGGACGACCGGAGCGGATAGCCGCCAGACCGTGCTGCATCATGCAACGATCAAGACCCGCCGATCGCATCGCGCCACTCTGCGAGCGGTGCTGCAGGAGGCGAGCGTCACATGCCGAGGGGCGTGCAGTCGATTACAAACCCAACAGGCAGCCGCATCCGCGATCATCCAGATCACACCTGGACCTCCCGTCTCCGGACCCTTGCGGACAATGGCCGGTCAGCTGGTCCGCTCTGTGCGGCGTGCAATCGGGTTGCTGTTGTTCAAGGATATCTGGACGATCGGGGTCCTGCGCACGCCGGTCGACATGCTCTTGCGCTCGCTCGCCATGCCCATGCCGACCTGGCAACAAAGTCCCCCAAATGGAGAGTGGCACGCCGACCCATTCCCCGTAACAGCGGGAGACGAAACGTATCTGTTGTTCGAGAAATACGAGCCGACCCAGCGGCGGGGATTGATCGCATGTACGCGGCTGGAGAGTTGGGATGCGCAGAGTGGATGGGATGCCGGGACCGCGATCGACCTTGGCTGCCACATGTCGTATCCGGCGGTCTTCACCTATGCCGGGCAAGCCTATTGCGCACCGGAAACCCACGTGTTGGGTGGGCTTCGGATCTTTCGGATGGAAGCCGATCCGTGGCACTGGACGCAGGTAGCCCATGTCCTTCGCGACATGGCGCTCATCGATTCGACGCTGTTTGAGCACGGCAACCTGTGGTGGCTGATGGCCACATTGTCCGGCGCAGGTTCGGACACCGATCTGCATGCCTGGTACGCACCGTCTCCGTTCGGTCCGTGGACACCCCATGGATTGAATCCGGTCAAATCCGACGTTCGATCATCGCGTCCGGCCGGCAATCTGTTCCGGATTGGTGATCGCCTGTATCGTCCTGCACAGGATTGCGAACGCGGATACGGTACGGCCGTCGTGATCAATCAGATCATCCATCTCGACCCGAATCGGTTTGTCGAGACCGCGGTCCGACGCTTCGAGGCAGCGCGAGACTGGAGCTCTTCGGATGGCCTCCACACATTCAACGTATTTGGTGAGTTGGTCGTGATCGATGCCAAGCGGCGCGTGCTTCGCGGCTTCACCTCTGCACTCAGAGTACTGGGTGGAATTCACGAACAAATCAGACGCGGCGGCAGCTCCATGAACTCCTTCACCAAGAAAGGTCGCACGCATGCTTGAGGCTTTTCCGGCGCATGCCTGGTTGGCGAAGATCGTTAACCATCTCCTGTCATACGACTCATATGTCATACTGATGACGTGGGTGACGGCGCTGCTCGGAGCGATCCTGACGTTCGCCATCAGGAATGACCACGGTTATCGGAAGACGTTTGGGAACCTTCTCCGCTTCTGTTTTCCGGCGGAAATCCTACGCAACCGATCCTGCCGGCTGGATGTCCTGTTCGCGATCACCATCCGCTTCCTGACCCCCCTGCTCATCGCGCCCATTCTGATCACGAGTGCCGCGGTGACGCAGGTGACACATGACGGTCTCGCCGCATGGTTCGGATCACGTCCTCCCGGTTCCGATTTGATCCTGGTACGTATATTGGCCCTGTGTCTGGTCGTCGTTTTGGCTGACGGCTCCAATTTCTGCACGCACTACCTCAATCACAAGGTCCGGCTCCTGTGGGAATTCCACAAGGTGCATCATGCGGCACGCTTTCTGATACCGATCACCAACCGGCGAGTCCACCCCGTCCAGGGCCTGTTCGATGACACGACCCTTTTGCTGCCGGTCGGCATTTGGCTGGGCCTGATATCCTATATGTTTGGAATGCCGATCGAGGATAATGTCGTTCTGGGCATGGACGCATTCTTCTTCGCCAACCTTCTGTCTTTCTATCATTTGCGCCACTCTCACATCCCGATGTCTTACGGATGGCTTGAGAATATCTTCATGAGTCCGGCCCAGCATCAGTTGCACCACAGTTTCGTGGTGCGCCACTGGGATCGCAATTTTGGCTTGTTTCTGTCTTGCTGGGACAAGATGGCCGGCACTTTCGTGGCGTCGGAGCCTCCTGGAGCGCTCCGTCTCGGGCTGCCGGCCGAATACGAGAGCGGCTATGACACGCTTGCGAAACTGTATGTGACCCCGCTCGTCAACGTTGTCCGCATGGTGGGGCGGTCGCTCCGGGCGCGGCCAAGTCGTGGCCACGCCATCCTGCCAACCCAGGCTGTGAACGCGGACCTGGGGGCTGGGCAAATGGGGAAATCCGGCTGAGGCGAGACGATTTAACCGCGCCGCATAGCGGGAGCGGTCCTGCGACAGACGCTCTGCCTGCATCAGGACCCGCGGCATTGCCTCAATAACACTGATCATCTAAAAATATACACAGAATCGGGGCCGTCAGCCACGGGAATAGTGTGACTTTCGGCCCCTCTGTGCCTAATAGATTGGTCAGTCGCAAATACTACCGCCCCTCAGCCTAGCCGACCCCTATGAAGATCCGATCGTTTGCACTCAATGGTAGTGCTTCCTCGACGCATGCCATGCCGATTGGATGCGATGACCGACAACCTGCATTGGTGGCCGCTGGGCGCTGATCGCGCCTCCGTCAGTTCTTGACTTGAAAGTAAACATTGCGTGATATATAGGATACTTCCATCACATTGATGTGAGTACGTCCTATGAGCACAAATTCAGCTTTGGCCTCGCACACTCAACTCGGGGCCTATATCGGCATTCCAGGGGATCCGGCAGCGCAGGCGCAATACAACAGCTTCGTGGCCTACATGGGCCAGGCACCGACCCTGTTCGACTGCTATGTCGATCAATCCATTCCTGAATCACAGTGGATATCGAATGCACAATGGGCTGCCGATACCATGGCCGGGGCATCCTGGTCGGCTGGCGGCACGCCGGTCGTGGGTATCCCGATGGCCGCCCCCGGAGAAAATCCCGATTCGTCGTTCAGGGCGATCAGCAGCGGCAGCGAGGATGCAATCTTCAACGGCATGTTCCAGGCATTTGCCGGTGACGGGTTCTCCACGTTCTACATCAGGCCCGGCTGGGAGATGAATGGCGGCTGGGAGAATTGGTCCGTTACACCTTCAAACGTCGCGGACTTCAATGCCGCATTTCAGCACATCGCCAATCTGGCGCACAGCTTTAGCGGCGCGTCGATCCAAGTCGTCTGGAACCCGAATGTCGGTTCCATTCCGACATCGCTCGCCAATTTCTATCCGGGAAATTCGGCCGTCGACGTTATCGGCCTGGATACCTACGGTGCGCCGGTCGATAGTGGCGACCCGCCGGGCAACACGTCCACGGACCCGAGCCAGCTGACACTGCTGGATACGCTGGCATTGGCAAAGGCCAACGGCAAGCCGTTCGCGCTTCCGGAAACAGGCGGCATCGATCCGACTTTCAGCCAAGCGCTCGCCAGCACGATCGCCCAGTCGGGCGCGCAGGTGGCCTTCGTGAATCTCTGGGATATCAGTGATGAATCGGGCAGTCTGAGCTGGACCAATTCCGGAGACAATCAGGCCGCAGGCGCCGCGTGGAAGCAGGCGTTTCAGACAATCGCCGGTAGCAGCCAGGCTGCGCCGCCGCCCGTCACGACCCCGCCGGTCACCACTCCGCCCGCCGCTCCGAGCCCGGACGGAACGAAGATCACCACCGCCGCGGCGGGTCCGATCATCGACAAGGCCGGCAATGCGTGGAAGCTCGTCCAGTCAACATCGAACGGCCTGCAGATTGCCGTCAACGGCACCGTCGATACGAGCACCTCGAACGTCGTCCTGCTGGAGACACTCGGCAGCAACATCGTCCAGGAGAACACCGCCGGCGACTGGTATTCGGAACCTGGCCCCGGTGGTGCGTGGACCCAGGTCACCGCACCCGTAACCACCCCGCCGGTCACCACCCCACCGGTCACCACCCCGCCCGCCACTCCGAGCCCGGATGGAACGAAGATCACCACCGCCGCGGCGGGCCCGATCATCGATAAGGCCGGCAATACGTGGAAGCTCGTCCAGTCAACATCGAACGGCCTGCAGATTGCCGTCAACGGCACCGTCGATACGAGCACCTCGAACGTCGTCCTGCTGGAGACACTCGGCGGCAACATCGTCCAGGAGAACACCGCCGGCAATTGGTATTCAGAACCTGGCCCGGGTGGTGCCTGGACCCAGGTCACCGCACCCGTAACCACCCCGCCGCCCCCGGTGACGAACCCGGCCGCTGTCACCACCGGAACCGGCTCCGACACGCTGGTGCTCTCGATCTCAGAGGACGCCTACCAGGGCAACGCGCAGTTCACCGTCTCGGTTGACGGCAAGCAGCTCGCCGGCACGTTCGCCACCACAGCTTCGCACGCATCCGGCGCCACTCAGAGCTTCACCTTCAAGGGCGACTGGGCGGCCGGCGCGCATGCCGTCGCGGTGAACTTCCTCAACGACGCCAATGGCGGAACCGCCGCCACCGACCGCAACCTCTATGTCAACGCCATCACCTACGACGGCAAGGCCACAGGCCTGAGCGCGGAGCTCGCCGCCACGGGCGCCAAGAGCTTCAGCGTGACCGATGCCACGGCGATCCCGGCCGCGGCCATCGGCAGCGGGTCGGATACGTTGGTGCTCAACGTCTCGGAGGATGCCTACCAGGGCAACGCACAGTTCACCGTCTCGGTTGACGGCAAGCAACTCGGCGGCACGTTCACCGCCACGGCGCTGAACTCCGCGGCCGCCAGCCAGAACTTCACCTTCAAGGGCGACTTCGGAACCGGCGCGCACGCGGTCGCAGTGAACTTCCTCAACGATGCGTGGGGAGGAACAGCAGCCACCGATCGCAACCTCTATGTGAACGGCATCACCTACAACGGGGCAGCGACCGGCCAGAGCGCGGTACTTGGTGTCACGGGTCCGCAAAACTTCTCGGTCACCGGCGGCACGACGCCCTCGGTCAGCGAGACGGGCGATCACGGGTCGCTGGCGAAGACCCTCTCGCAGACCGGCAGCTACACGGTCGGCGGCGACACCTTCGTGCTCACCGCCGGCAATGCCGCCGCCGTGACGCTCGGCACCGGGACCAGCCAGATCAAGTTCATCGGCGCCAGCTCTGCCACGCTGACCGGCGGTTCCGGCCAGGCCACCGTCACCGCCGATGCAGGCAGCAACAAGTTCGTCGCCGGCACCGGCACACTCGACGTGACCGGCGGCGGCGGCAAGGACGCCTATGTGTTCCACGCCAACGGCGGTCTTCTCAAGCTCGAGGACTTCTCGATCGCCAAGGGCGATACGCTGACCGTGGACAAGGCGCTGCAAGGCGCGATGCAGCAGACATCCGATGGCCAGGGCGGCACGATGCTTACCTTCGGCGCAGGCGCCAGCCATGGCGTGGACATCCACGGCCTGGCGGTCATGCCGACAACCAGCGTGCTGTGGGCATAGCACGCGCCTGACCACCCCCCTGGTACAGTCGCCGTGCCAGGGGTGATGGAACAGAGCATGCGGAGTACGCGTTGCATGCTCTGTTTCGTTGTCGGCGTACATCGGCACACTCCTCGTCCGGCCACAGTCAGATGGGCGCGCGTCCACTGGCCGAGATCATTATGACCTGGGGCTAACCTTTCGCTGTGGGCCATCGGTCCGGTGAGGCTGGCTTGGTAGCCTGTATGGCCGCACACGGTGTGGAGGTCCGCCTCCCTGTTGCCGACCGGATCGCGCCCGCCGGTCTCGGAAGTCGGCATGCATAACGTTCCGGCTCTCTCATGCGTTCGTGTCTGGTTGATAGACTGTTGTTGGTTGCACCCTCCTCCATGCATGGTAAATTGGACTTCGCAATAAGTGGCAGCACATCCCGTAGCCAGGCCGTAGTTTGCGCCACGGAAGTCAGATATGAACGATCAATCAGCCAGGGCAGTGAGTGGAGCGACTTAATGGCAACCAGGGCGCCCAGGTTATTGCATTATCGACACCTCGTGGCGGACGCGGTCTGTCTGCTCCGTACCGCCGTAATCAGAGGTGACCAACGCGATCCATTCCTGGCCACACTTGTATTGGCGTCATCCTGACAACGATGTTGAAGAACGTGAACAGCGGGATCGTAATTCGGAATGCATTATGAGAATACAGCGGTCACTCTAAAGACCAGCACACGACCACCACCCGACATCGGTCCTGCCGACGTGGACCCCGAGCAGACTGCGGTGCGCATTCTAGCGATCTGGACGCGTGAACTGGATGCCACTGAGCATTTCGGCAGAGTAAATATTGCGCGTCAAGTGCGCGCCTCTCTCCAGGACATTGGCCTCGTAACAAACCGTCGTTTGATCAATGTATTCGAGGAGCCGACACCGAACTGGTCGCTCCTATGGTCCGCTGCGGCGTTGCTCGCCGGTCTGCTGTCTGGCCGCCCGCTGCCATTGCAATGCGCCTTATTTGCCGCCGCCGCCCGCAGGCCCGCACTATTGGAAGATGGCCTGGACGCAGATGTCGTTTATCTCGATGGCATTCGCACGCTTCTGTTGATGCGCCGCCTGTTGCGGGTGGCGCCACGGCTGCGCATGGTCGTCGATCTCGATGACCTGATGTCGCGCCGATACGAGCAATTGAGTCGCCTCGGCCTGCCATTTTCCTTAGGTTATCTGGAACGCGTACTGCCGCGTTCGTTATCGCGCCTGGCGGTGGCAAAGGGTATCGCCCGTGTGGTCTTGTGGTACGAACGCCTCGCTCTGCGCAATGCGGAGCGAGAAGTCCTGCAAATTGCCGACGCGGTTGTATTGCTCAATCGCTCGGAAGCCGCGACGTTGCGGGAAGTCGCGTCCAAAATGCGTGACTCGCGGCAGGCAACGGTTGTCGCCATACCACCAATGGCGAAATCTGTCAGCCGTGCCGTTCAATCCACGATGGTACGTGTGCCCAACGGCTGGCGTGCCATCTTTGTGGGCAGCGACGTATTGGTGCAAAATCACCTGACGATTGCCTACCTGCTTGATCTCTGGGTAACCGCCAGGATCGACACAAAACTGCACATATTTGGTCGGCAGAAGCGACGTTGGCCGGACACCCCAAATGTCGCATTCCATGGCTACGTCGCGGACATCGAGGAAGCGTATTCGCCCGGAAGCATTCTGGTCTACCCGTGCCTCGTGCCAGGCGGGATCAAGACAAAGGTCCTGGAGGCATTTGCTCATGGCGTCCCAGTGATCGGTAACGCGCTGACGTTCGAGGGTATCCTACCAAGGGACTATCCTCTCGTCATCGACGACCAGGCGGAATTAGTCGCCGCCCTGAAAGACCCGAACTCCCGCGTTGAGGACCTGGAGCGAGCGACACACATTGGATCTTCGTATGTCGCACAGGAACATACGGCGCAGGCGTTCGAACGCTCCTGGCGCCAAGTGATCCTCGGGGCTGCGGGCGAACGATAGCCTATCGAGTGTGTCGGCCTTGACGTAAGTGGGGCTCCACCACCTTTCAGAATTTCACGCTGACTCGTTACAGCCCAGGTAGCCCAGGAATGATCAGCCCAACCTGAGCTCGGCGATCAGACGCACGGGATCACTGGTCAGTGTCTGGTGGATATCCCCGCGCTGTTTCCTGGCGGTCGAGAGGATGGACCGCACGACGGCACAATCCTTCGCACCGTCATCTGAACGAAAGCCGCTGGAGATCTCGCTCGTTGTCCGCCTCGGCACGAACCAGCTCCGCGGCCACCAGCGCGCCGAACGGCGCGGTCGGCAGGTTTGCAACCGCCGCGGCGTAGCCCTGAACCAGACGGCGATAGCTGTCCCAGGCGAGACGCGGGTTGCCGGTCAGGCGGATCAGGCCCTGGACCGTCTCCGCGTTCAGGCCGACATTCAGCACCGTCTCGAGCATCCCGGGCATCGACGCGGCGGTGCACGAAGGCCGCGGGCACCGGGAGGCCGGCGCGCGCCATCAGCATGAGGTTCCAGGCCTTGTTGCCGACCTCGTGTGCGCCGCCACCCGCGGGGACTGCGCCGGGCAGGATCGGATAGAACTCAGCCATCGATGACGTCCTCGAGCACGTGGTCGCGCAGCAGCAAGCTGGCGCGCTTCAACGCGTCCACCGCCGCCTCGAACTTGTCGCCGGTCGCGGTGAACAGATGCAGTTTGCGAAAATCCTTAGCATGCTGGACCGCGGCGATATCCAACGCCCGCCACGCATCGTCGGCCTGATGCTCGATGACGGCGATGCGATCGATCGCGGTCAGGAAGTCCTCCGTTTCGGCATCGCTCGCGTCTCGATCGATCTGCGATTCGTGGCCCAGCGTTGTTCCGAGCCACTGCGACCCCCTTCATGCCGCGCTCGACGACATTTGTGTCTATTTCCAGCCGGTCGACATTCAAACTTTACGAACAGCCGTGTTGGCTGTTTGACCCAGGTCAATGTGCCTTCCCCGCAAGTCGGCATCATCGCATTCCGGGAACCGAGAGGAGCACCGATGAAGTCGCAGATCCTGGCCGCGATCGGGGAAACCGACCTACAGCCCGCGGGATCCAGCCACCATCGCCGCCGACACATCCGGCTCCATGCCTTCGGCCACGATCTTGTGCTTCTGCTCGGCTGTGCAACGACGGCGCTTGCCGCAGGTGCTCAACGCGGTGCCCAGGCGCCGAGTGATCGTACGATCAGTCGTACGAGCATTCCCCGCCTGCGAAGCGCGCTTTGCCATGCCGTCCTCTTCAATCACCGACGACATCCGGCACTAAGCCGCCCCCGCCGAGCAACGTGACGCTCCGAACTCGGTTACGTTGGAGGAGCCCTCGGTAATGTTCAATCCTTTTGGGGTGGGGACAAAGATGCCGTGTTTGAACTGCGGTTCGGCGAGTGTGACGGAACGGCCAGAGCGCACGCCCCAGGGCTACCGCGGGTCCCGACGCCACGATTGCAGTCGGTAGTTCAATGAGCGCACCGCAGGAGTACTGAGCCGGGCCCAGTGCCCTGGCGATGGCATCGAGCCCGTGGCCTTCTGGCGTCTGCGCCAACGGCTGACCAGCCTCGCGTTCAATGACCAGTGCTGGTAGATTGCCACCAAAATGGCGAGCGGAGAGAAATTCAGCCATACCCAACTCCCATGTGGAAGAGAGCCCTATGGCAAGCAATGACTATCATAAGGATCGAATCGCCAATCGTCGGCTGCACCCGGAAACGCTGATGATGGGCTATGGCTACGCGCCAGGCCTCTCCGAAGGTTCGCTCAAGCCGCCGATTTTTCTCACATCGACCTTCGTCTTCGAGAATGCACAGCAGGGCAAGGATTTCTTCGATCTGACGTCGGGCCGTCGCCAACTGCGTCCAGGCGAGAAGGCAGGCCTCGTCTATTCGCGTTTCAACAATCCGAATCTTGAAATCCTGGAAGATCGTCTGGCGATCTGGGACCAGGCGGAACAGTCCGCAGTTTTCGCCAGCGGCATGGCGGCGATCTCCACCACACTTTTTACGTTCCTGCGCCCGGGCGACACGGTTTTGCATAGCCGCCCGCTCTACGGCGGCACGGAGACGTTGCTGACGAAACAGATGGGCTCGTTCCACATCACCGCCTTCGGCTTCACCGATGGCATCGATGTTGCTGGGATGCGCGTGGTCGCCGAGGCTGCGCGCGCAAAGGGTCGGGTAGGGCTGATCCTCGTCGAGACTCCTGCCAATCCGACCAACGGCCTGGTTGACCTTGATGCCTGCGTCACGATTGCCGACGAACTGGAAAAGCGGCAGGGGTTTCGTCCGCCGGTCGTGGTGGATAACACGATGCTTGGCCCCGTTTTCCAGGTGCCGCTGAAGCGTGGCGCGGACCTCTCGCTGTGTTCGCTGACTAAGTATGTCGGCGGCCATAGCGATCTCGTTGGCGGCAGCATCAGCGGCAAGACTGACCTTGTGAAGCAGGTGATGAGTTGGCGGAGCTCGATCGGCACGCAGCTGGACCCAAATTCCTGCTGGATGCTGATGCGCTCGCTCGAGACGCTCGAAATACGCATGACCCGCTCGAACGAGAACGCGGCTGTGGTAGCAGAATATCTGGCCAACCACCCGAAGGTAGCCAAAGTGCACTATCTCGGCTTCCTGAAGGACGGCCGTGAGAAAGCGGTGTTCGAGCGGCAATGCACCGCGCCCGGCTCCACTTTCGCGTTCGATGTGAAGGGTGGCGAGAAGGAAGCCTTTGCGCTGCTCGACCACCTTCAGGTAATGAAACTTGCGGTGAGCCTGGGCGGTACTGAAACGCTGGTCTCGCATCCGGCCTCAATGACGCATTCGGGCGTCGCGCGTAAGTTACGCGAGGAGATTCGCCTGACCGATGCGCTGATTCGCATCTCGGTCGGAATCGAGAACGTCGAAGATTTGGTATCCGACCTGGCTCAGGCGCTTGAATACGTCTGAGTTTGTTTTGCTTTTCCACAGCAGCTACCATTCGACCGCAGTTGATCGCCCGCATGATCATCGCCGCGCCTCCACCCGCGCGATGCGATAGACGCAACGCCGTGCGCCGGAGAGCAGATGCTCCTCGCGCCTGACAGATACATCGGCGCCGAGCGCTGCCTCGAACACTTCCAACTCGGAGCGGCAGAATCCCTGACAGGCCTGGGCCGCGGCGCAGATTGGGCAATGATCCTCGATCAGCAGAAAGCTGCCATCGCGTTGTCGCTTGGCCTGCGCCATGTAGCCCTCGATGGTCCGCAGCCGGGCCAATGCGCGGACCCGGTCACCGAGATCGGCGAGCGGCTCCAGCACTTTGCGGTAGCTTGCCACCATCGTTTCCTGCCGCGCATGGATGAGGCGATCCAGCCCGGTCGTGCCGAAGACCAGGCGGATGCCCTCGATCAGGCTGACCGTAAGGTCGCCATGGGTGTCGGGAAACCGCGCATGACCCTTCGCCGTCAACCGCCAAATCCGTTTCGGACGGCCGACTGCGCCTGACCTGTCTTCGTAGGCCACGAGACCGTCCTGGTGCAGCTTCGCGAGATGTTGTCGCGTGCCAACTTCGGTGATGCCGAGGCCGCGCGCCAGGTCATAAGTGCCTGACGGGCCTCGTGACTTGAGCGAATAGAGAACTCTGACGCTGCTGTCCGTGCCCATGCGCTGATTGCCAGTCCAGTGGAATAAGAAAACCTATTGCTTTCCCAATGTGCATATCATAAAATAGCAAAAAACTTGTGAAAAGGGGCGCCCATGCGGGAGGACACGGCTGAGCCGGGTTGGCTGGCGCTGCTCAGGCCCGAATGGGTGCTGGCTCTTGTTGTGCTATTGGGCGGCGTGCTGTTGCACTCGATGAATGTGCTGATCACGGCCACCCTGTTGCCTAGCATCGTCATCGACGTCGGCGGGGCCGACCTCATGAGCTGGCCGACGACCGCGTTCCTTGCGGCTTCCATTGTCGCGGCAACTGGTACCGGCATGCTCACCGCCGCGGTCGGGGCCACACGTGCGTTCTGCGCCGGGGCAGGCATCTACTGCGCCGGCGCCATCTTGTGCGGGTTGGCGCCGTCTATGTCCCAAGTGATCGCCGGTCGCTTCGTACAGGGTCTTGGAGGCGGATTTCTGTCAGCCCTGGCCTATGTCCTGGTGCGCAATCTGTTTCCCGAGGTGCTTTGGCCGCGCGTGTTCGGGCTTCTCGCGGGCATTTGGTCCGTTTCGATACTGTGCGGCCCCCTTATCGGCGGCCTGTTTGCAGCCTACGGCTATTGGCGTGGCGCATTCTTTGCAGTCGCGGCGCTCGGCGGTCTGCTCAGCATCCTCACGCTTCACATTTTGCCGCACGATGCTGTTGGCGGAGACGCAATGACGCCGCAAGCGCCTGTCTTGCGAGCGGCTCTGATATGTACCGGCATCGCGGTGTTGTCGTCAGCGAGTGTTGTAAGCGGACCCGCCACCAAAAGTGCGCTGATCGTGGTCGCGATCGGGGCAGTTATACTCATGCTGCGGATCGATCGCGCTGCGCCGGTTGCGCTCTTGCCGAGCGACGCCTTTTCCATGCACACGGCAACCGGTATGGGGCTATGGATGGTCCTGCTGCTATCGATCGCCTACAGTCCGCTTGCGATATTCGGGCCGCTGTTCCTGCAAAGATTGCATTCGCTTGATCCGCTGGCTGCCGGATACATGGTTGCCGGAGCATCGTTGGCATGGACGATCGCCGCAATTGCCGTTGCGTCGCTTTCAGACGGTTGGCCGCGACGGATGATCGTCGCGGGACCTCTGGCAATGGGTCTGGGACTGCTAGGGATTGGCGTCATGATGGCGCCAGGACCGGTAGTCGCGCTGCTCCCGCCGATCGCACTGATTGGCATCGGCATCGGCGTCTGTTGGGCCTTCGTCGCACAACACGTCATGAGCGGAGCGAAGAACGGTGAAGAGAACATTGCCGCCTCGTCCGTTGCCACCGTTCAACAGGCTGGCCTGGCGTTCGGTGCAGCTTCTGCCGGTCTTGTCGCGAACGCTGGCGGACTGTCAGACAGCCTGGCCGACGCCTCCATTCTCCGGGCGGCCTTTTGGGTGCCGACGAGTTTCGTAGCTGCGCCGCTCGCCGCCTGCGCCATGGGTATCCGGTTGAATGCATTGGCGCGGCGGTCAGAACGGCCTGTCGAATGAGAGCCGTTGCGGCAGCGGAAGCGCTTGCGCTCGCCGGCTATGGTCATTTTAACTGAATGACGTTCGATGTTTCAGTCTTGGCAGTGTCACGCGAGGCGGCTATGCGCAGCAGTCCTGGTGAGACATTCCACTGGCGGCCGTCATCAGCGATGACTGTCACAGTCTTCCTGTTGTATCGTGTGAGCACACCTTCGACCAAGTCGCGTTCTCCAGCTTGAAAACAGACCCTGTCGCCAATCCCGAACTCAAGCATCCGGGCATGTGCGCGCACCTGTCCAAGGAAGCGAAGACGTTCGACAATCCTATGGTTCAAGTTGATGAGTTCAGCTTCGCTCAACCTGTCAATATCGATCTGTGTCATTTTGCCACCGTCGCGCGCAAGAAATTGGGATTGCTGATGAGCCTACGAGTGCTCGTCCCATCGGCTGATCGTCGATGAAAACTGGCTTCGCCTGCATGTCCGCCTCGATGCGTGCCGCACGGAGCGACTGGAATAGCGCACCGGCAGGCACTCGCAGGTAGCGAGTGAGCAGTTGGGCATACAGTCCCATGAATGTTGGCCCATGGCCATCAGAATGGCCGTCATGCGTGCTGGTCATCGCGTGAGCGATCTCATGCAGCAGGCACCACGACGGAGTCGATGCGGCCAGGCGGATCGAGAGCCGCGAGGCGTCGCCCACAGTCGAGCGAGCCTGGACAGGAAGAGGCTCGACCTTCGGTGAAAACCGCAGACCCATTTCAGCCCAAATCGCGTCGACCATGCCCGGTGCTCTGGCGAACTCGATCGCGCTCGAATCCCGCGGTGCGATGAACCGGTCCTCCCATGCGTAGACCTTGCTGCGCTGACGATCCCGATCGACCATCACGACAGCAATGTTCGACCGGTATCGCCGATCGGCCGGCTCAGGTTGACGCGGTCGCCGGCAGCCAGTCCATGGCGGAAGGCACCGTTTCGCCGCACAAGGTGCAGTCTCCCAGCTGAAACGAGCCGTACCTCGGTGTGTCGGAATGCATCCTCGACGACCTGGTGCTTCACCACGATGAGCGCGGTACCGGTCGAACGCTGTGCCGCTACACTGGCGTCGCGCTCCCGATGCATCTCAGTGAGCCGATCCGCGACGCGTGCAGCCATGCCTTGCTGGAAGCTTTTCGATGCACTGCGAAGACTGACACCCGTCAGCCGAGGATGGGCAGCACGAAACGTCGCCACTTCGGTCCGCATGGCTCGGTCGATGACTTTGAACAGATAGCTGGCCAGCGTCGTGTCGGCCTCGAAGCCGAAGAACACGTAGCTGGGTGTCACGGCATCCCGCGAGACCCAGACTTTGCAATCACAGAATCGGGCGATCGCCGTGACACAGCCATCGATCGGACGTCGCTGCTTGCCGCCGATCGGCACCTCGATCTGGACGCAGGGTTCCTCGCGAACATCGATCTCGTCCATGGAGAGCGCGTACCGTTCGAGCAGACGGCCGACCATCTCGGCCGCCGCCATGGCCTCCGCCTCGGTGCACCCGTTGGACACGGTCTTATCGACGAGTGCCTTGATCCGAGACTTCACCCGGGTGAGTTCAGTTGTCTGCCTCAAGGTGCTGCGGGTCCCCCGTTGAGCGCCAACTTCCATTGGTCTGTCGGGTACCAGAGCACAGTCGGGCCGATTCTGGGAACGGGTGGAAGAGCATAAAATATCACCCGAAAGCAGTGTGTCGCAGGGAGCTGCGCGGTGATTGACACGTCATGGCACCGCGCCATATTTTCCCGCACCCATCGCGGGCTCGCCAGTGGAGGCTCCCAATGTCAACGCTGGTCTTCGGCCAGCTGACCGTCAGTTCCGACCAGCGCGATTTCGATGATAGCATCAGTCGTCAGGCCGCCGTTTCGACCGCTCTGATGTCAGTATTCCGCGGGAATTTCTGCGATGCCATCCTGCCAAACCGCAGAATATCGATTTTCGGCAAGCACGACGTAATCTATGATGCTGGCGACGACGAGCGGACATTCTTCTTTCTTCGCAGCGGCTTTGTGAAACTGGGTTCGATCACATCCAGTGGCCGCGAGGTGATCTACGATGTTCGCAAAGGCGGCGACGTCGTTGGCGAGCTGTGTGTCGCCGAACCCAGGCGTCCCGATCGCGCCGTTGCTCTGGAACAGACGGAAGCCATTGCTGTCCCATTTGACGATGTCATCGCTATCCTGATGGCAAAGCCGGATCTGGTGGCCCTTCTGATGAGCGTCTTCTGTAGTGCCCTCCGGGAAGCCTATGAACAAGTGAATATCCTGGCGGTGGACGACACTGTGCATCGCCTGATCAAGGTCTTGATCCGTCTGGCGCGCAAGATGGGCCGGCAATCAGGTCCGCTGATCGAGATCCCCACATATATTACCCAGGAAGAAATCGCGCAGATGGTCGCAGCACGCCGAGAAAGGGTTTCGACCGCGCTCAACGCGCTCCGTCGGCAAGGGGTCGTCTCCTACACGATGCGCGGGCATCTTGCGCTGAATATTGGGGACCTTGAGCGTATGGCCCTGAGTTGAGGCGCACCTTGGCCCAAATCCCCCGGCCCTTCGATCCCAAATAAAAT
The DNA here is from genome assembly GCA_035569235.1 of Acetobacteraceae bacterium. Classification (GTDB taxonomy): domain Bacteria; phylum Pseudomonadota; class Alphaproteobacteria; order Acetobacterales; family Acetobacteraceae; genus JAMXLO01. The sequence goes on from DATMND010000003.1 coordinate 29,977, forward strand.
CGCGGAGTGTTACAAAGGTAACTGACAGTCCGCGACGGACATGCGCCGATCCTCGCCAAAGTGCCTGAACCCGCCTCGCTCAATGTGGGTGCGAGAGGGCAGGCGCGATCGGAGGAGCGCATGAAACAAAAAACTCTGATAGTTGCATCCCTCGGCGGAGCGACCCTGTTTGGAGGCTTCATCGCATTTGCCGCTCCTCCAGCGCAAAAGGGATTCGATGAGGAGATCGTTCGTCACGCGCAGACGATGCTCGAAGAAGGCAAAAAGACATTCCGCTACGACACATTCGGAAGTGAGGCCTTCTGGGGTGACGCGCTCCAACTGCACAAAGCCATTGCCGGGGAACAGAATGGCGGCATCGGACCTGGTGTGTCGCCGAAGACGGCGCTCGCCGTCGGCCTCAAGGTGGACTCGGACGCGCTGCCGCCGGCGCTGGTGAGACAGATCAAGGCGGGCAAGGTTGACCTGGATGATCCAAAGACGACGATTGCGCTACTCAAGCTGAACGCCGTTGTTGGCGTGACCGCGTTTGCCAACCGGGATGGCAGTGTCCGGTCGATGGGGATTCAATGTTCCTTCTGTCACTCGACCGTTGACAACTCGTTTGCACCTGGCATCGGCCATCGGCTGGACGGCTGGGCAAACCGCGATCTGAACGTCGGTGCGATCGTAGCGCTCGCTCCCAATCTCAAACCCTTCACTGATCTTCTGGGCGTCGATGTTGCAACGGTAAAGAAGGTGCTGGCGAGCTGGGGGCCCGGACGCTTCGACGCGGAACTGGACAAGGACGGCAAGGCGCTCCGGCCTGACGGGAAACAGGCCGGCACCCTCATCCCGCCCGCCTTCGGCCTGGCCGGCGTCAATCTGCATACATGGACCGGGTTCGGATCCGTCCCGTACTGGAACGCTTATGTCGGCGCCACGGAAATGCACGGCGCCGGCACCTTCATCGACGCGCGTTTCAATGACAAGGCCCAGTATCCGGTCGCGGCAAGGACCGGTGCCGGCAACACGCGATCGACGCCGGACAAATTGACGCCGAAGCTAGCCGCGCTGCACTTCTATCAGCTCTCGATCCCGGCGCCGAAGCCACCCGCCGGATCCTACGATCACGTGGCGTTTGAACGTGGCAAGGCGGTCTTCAACGGCGCCGGCAGGTGCGCGACCTGCCACATTCCGCCGCTCTATACGGAGCCTGGCTATAATCTCCACTCTCCTGACGAAATCGGCGTCGATTCGTTCCAGGCCGACCGATCGCCGACGCACATGTATCGCACTGCGCCTCTCGCTGGGCTTTGGACGCATCAGAAGGGCGGCTTCTATCACGATGGCAGGTACGCAACCCTGATCGACGTGGTGGACCACTACAACACGCAGCTCAACCTGAACCTCAGCGAGCAGGACAAGAAGGACCTGATCGAGTACCTGAAGGGGATATGAACCCAGCGTTCGCGCAGCCTCGTTCAGAACAGATCGGGGCTCGCCGCGCCCACTTCAATGCGCCTGGCAGCGCCGGCATCGTTGGCTACCCCGGCTCACCCGCCTGCTCGCTGATCTGCTCAGCCACGCCGTCAACTGCCTCGTCCGATTTCGCGGCCACGACAGCGTAGCCAATCCCCTTGCTGATCCAGGCACAGAGGTTGAACGTGCCCTGGTTCATGTCGCTGCGTCCGGCACTCAACTCTTGCGCCATCGGTCGCATCAACACACTCAGCCGGCTGCCCTGCTCGTCGTCGTACATGAACAGCGCGGCGGCGGCGCCACGTTCGGTGGCCAACAGGCGGCCGCCAAGCAGCGTGTAGCCGGCGCGCCTGAGATCGGGCGGCGCCACGGTGCGGCCGAGCCGGTTGGACAGCCAGTGCGCCAGGTGCTGCTGCTCGGCAGCGGTCACCTCAACCGGATGGCGACGATCGGCGGCATAGACCGCATGGCTGCTCATTGCCTCAAGCTGCAACGCGGACACCGCAAGCTGGGTCCGGTCTGGCGTCGCTGACCGATCCAGATACCAGCCGGCTGCGCCGCCGACACAGAGCGCAAGGGCGAAAGCCGCGGCGAGCCCCCACTTGCCGCGGCGCGGCCTCAGCCGGGCCTCGATCAGCCGCGTGAGGTTCAGTTCCGGCGGAATCGGTTCGTTGGCTTGCGAGGCAAACGCCGAGCGCAAGGCGGCCCGCTGGGCGCGATAGGCTGCCACGCGCTGCGCGAGTTCCGGCTGCGCCTGGAGATGGTGCTCAACATCCCGCTGACGTGCCGCCCACAGTCGCCCATCGACATAGGCCTGCAACTCCTGTTCCGAAATCGGTCGTTCCGCCGTCATCCCATCCTCCGCTCGGCAATCGCTCAACTACAGCGTGTTGCCGTAGGCATTCTCTGCCGTCTGTTGACAATAACTATACAAGGCCTCGTGAAATTCCCGGAATCCATGCCAGGGCCGCATAAAATCCATTTTCGATGCGAATTAACAACAATAGCAATAAAAGGCGGCACAATACCGGATCGCAGGCGTCCATATCGGGTTCAAGGCGCCCTTCGCGTTGGCACCGGTCATTACAACGCCGTCACGCAGACAGAGGCTGCCGCGGCGAAGGCTCGAGTTCGGCAACCGCCTCTTTCCTTGCTGTGATCAGCAAGGACGAGGATAGCAAGCCCCCGGTCTTCGCCGGGGCACGCTTCGCCCGCCGTGACGGGGAATGCCAGGCCGAACCGTCAAGCTTATTGGCATCGGCGCTTGTTATAAGACTGCGCCGCACTTCGTGAACTCTTGGATGAGACGCTGCGGAGCGACCTTTATTCCTGCGTTCTATTGTTTTGTCGCTGCGGCCTGCCGAGGGGCATGGATCTGCGCCCATAAGCAAAAATCCGCGATCGGCTCAGTCGCTCCCGGGCGGCTCGGGGTCGCTGGCAAACGGATACGGTCCCGGGAAGTCCTCGACGTAGACCGTGTGCGACACGATGCCATCGGCCGGGGTCCAGCGGTGGAGCTGAAATGCGGGCGGCTCGAAGATGAAGGCTCCGGGATCGTGGGGGTCCAGCGACAACTCGACCTGATGCGCGACCGACGGCGCGATCGACGCAATGGCATGTGCCACACGTGTCACGACCGGCCGATGGTGGTGACCGCAGATGATCCGTTCAACCTGTTTATGCCCGGCAATGACTGCAGCGAACTCGGACGTGGTGCGGAGATTGATGCGATCCATGTGAGCGATGCCGCAGACAAATGGCGGGTGGTGCATCGCCACGATGGTCGGTTTGTCCGGCACGGCGGCCAGCGTGCGATCGAGGAACTCCAGTTGCTCGGCCCTGAGCTCCCCGTGTCCGGCGCCCGGTACCAGCGTATCCAGCATGACAAGTCGAACCGCATGGTCCTCCACGGCATACTGGACGTAGTGCGGGTCCGTGGTCACGCCGGGCAGATGCCGAAGGCACTCACGGAACGACGCGCGCCGGTCGTGGTTGCCCGGGATGACGAACACCGGCATCGGCAGCCACTTACGCAGCATCCGCGCCACGTTGGCGTATTCGGCCTCCAGACCGGATTCGGTCAGGTCGCCGGTGATCACCACGATGTCCGGTCGCGGGACGAACCGCGCCACCGCCCGAAACGCCCGCTCCGTGAAAATGTTGGTCTCGACCACGCGGTTCACGGGCTGCCCTACCGGTCGCACGTGCAGGTCGGTGAGCTGGCAGATCAGCATGGAGCGTTCTTTCCCTTTGGCGCGCCTATTATGCCAGCTTTGGGGGTGTTTATTCCACTAGCGATTTTATCGACATTTCGGCCAACGCCCGCGCCGACGCCAGCCGAGCGCTGATTTACATGGCGTCTTGATCTGTATCAATGCCGCGCGCCACGCCGCGACTACACTGCCGATCGCTGGTCGGGGCGCCATTGGCCCTCCGCCGCGCACCGAGATCGGATAGGAGACACGAATTGAACAGCGTATCCATGGACAGGAAATTCCTGCTCGCATTCAGGCTCTTGATGGGTTGGACCTTCCTCTATGCCGGAGCCTGGCAGGTGCTTTCGCCCACCTTCTCCGCGGCGGACTTCCTGGCTCATACCAAGACTTTCCACGACCTCTATGCGCCGCTGACTTCGCCGGCGATCGCTCCGGTGCTGACGTTTTTCGTCAAGTGGGGTCACCTTCTGATAGGTCTATCCCTTGTTTCGGGCCTGCTGGTGCGTGTCAGCGGCGTATTCGGCGTCGCGCTGCTGCTCACGTATTGGACCGCCCACATGGACTTCCCCTACATCGAGAGTCACGTAAACCTGATAATCGATTTCCACATCGTTTACGTCACCGCGACGGTATGGCTCATCGCAGCGAACGCGGGGCACGTATGGGGTCTTGACGGCTGGCTGGCACAGCGCCGGTTGATTGGCGGCCACGCCGCCGCCGCGGCATGAAGCCGCTGGTGCCGGCCGAGGTGGAGTGACTGTTACAATCGATCAGAAGCCGTACAGCTTCGCCGGGTTGTTCACCAGAATGCGCTGGCGCGTCGTCGCATCGGGTATCCATTCGATGCACTGATCAAACAGCAGGCCCGCCTCCGGCACGGGAGTCCATGCCGGGGGTCAGGTCCCGTGCCTTCCGCCGCGGTGGCCGCGTGGCACTCATTGGTTTTTCCCACGGTAGGCGATGCGCCAGATTGTGCCATTGCCGTCCTCGCCGACCAGCAATGAGCCGTCCCGCGCCACCGCGATGCCGACCGGCCGTGCCCACACTGCCTGGTCCGAGGCGACGAAACCGGTAAGGAAGTCCTCGTATTCGCCGGTTGGGCGGCCATTGGCGAAGCGCAGCCGGATCACCTTGTAGCCCGTGCGCCGCGCGCGGTTCCACGAACCCCGCAGCGTCACGAATGCGTCGCCGCTATAATCATTTGGGAATTGATCGCTTTTGTAGAATGCAATTCCGAGCGGCGCTGAATGCGGCTGGATCAGCACGTCGGGCACGGTGACTTGCCCCGCGAGGTCGGGCCGCTGACCCTTGAGCCGCAGGTCTTCGTGGTCACCAATATAGTACCAGGGCCAGCCGTAGAATGCGCCCTGACGCACCGAGGTCGCATAGTCCGGCGGCAGATCGTCGCCCAGCCCATCGCGCTCGTTCACCACGCACCACAGCGCTCCCCCAAGGGGTTGGATTGCTTCGGCAGTGCAGTTGCGCAGGCCGGCGGCGAAGATGCGCCGATTGCCGCCATCGGGATCGAACGCCAGCACATCAGCGCGGTCCTGCTCGTTGCCCCAGGCAGCCCCGAGGCCATGCACCGCGTCCCACGCGCGAGCGGAAGCGGCGTCATGTGCCGGCAGACCGGTCGCGATGTTGCTCCCCGAGCCGACCGAGACGAACATCGTGCGTCCATCCGGCGCAAACACCAGATCGCGTGTCGAGTGGCCGCCGACAGGCAAACGCGGCACCACCACCTGAGGCTTGCTGCGTGCCCGCAGGTCACCGGACCGATAGGGGAACCGCACCACCTGATCGGTCGCCCCAACATAGATGAAGCGCGGATCCGGTCCCGGCGGCCAGAAGGCAATGCCGAACGGGTACGACAGACCCTCGGCAAACACATAGGCCTCCGGTTTGGCCGCGCCAGGCGGAACGCGCAGAATGCGCACCCGGCCGGCATCGCTCTCGGCCACGAACACGTCGCCGTTCGGCGCGACACGCAGCAGGCGCGGTCGCTCCAGACCGGAGGCGAACGGTTCGACCTCGAAGCCCGGCGGCACGTGCAACATCGCGCCGGCGGGCCGCGCCACCACCGAAGGCGCGCGATGCGCGGAAAGCGTGGCATTGGGGGCCGGCATGGCGTCGGCTGTGATATGCCGCACCACGCCGGGCGCATCGGAATTCCAATCGCCATACGCGGCGGTCCCCGTGAGCGGCGCATCGGCAAGGGCTGCCGGGGTGAACAGCAGCGGCAGCAGCAGGACCGGGAGGAAAACCCTTGTCATGCGCGCAGATTGCATGGAGCGGCGGCATGCGCCACTCATCAGCGTGTGAGAGCCTCCATCGCCCGGCGGTGCGCGGCCAGCAGCGCGGGGACGCGTGCGGGATCGGTGCGCCCCCAGCCGCATTCGGTCGCGACGCCAAAACGCGGCATCACCTTGCCCGCGGCATCGATGCGCGCGCGGTCGCCGCGGGGATCGGCGTGGTGAATCAGACCGAGGTACAGCGTGGCCTCCGCGGGCAGCGACAGTCCGGCGAGCGGCGCGAAGTAGGCATCGTACGTGCGGTCCTTCGGCACCGGAATGTGCAGAAAATCCATCGGACGCCGCAGCCGTGCGAGAAAGCCGCGCGTCAACTCGACCAGAATCGCGGTATCCTTCGGCATCACCACGTGCTCATCGCGGGGCGAGCCGTAACAGAGGTGATAGCCGCACTCAACATCGCGCGGCACCGCGTCACCCAGCCGCGCCAGTTCGGCGAAAATCTCGTCTTTGTAGCCGGGTGGGCGGTGCGGGAAATAGTGCTCGAATACCAGCACCTCCTGGCAGACATCCCATTGGATCGACAGGTCGCGATGCGAAATCGCACCGACGATTTCGCGGAGCGCCGCAAGCAGGGCGCGTTCATAGGTGGGTAGATATGCCGCTAGCGAACTGGGGCTGACATACATGTAGCCCGGGGCCATCGGCGTCGGCAGGCAGACCTGAAAACGGACGCCGGCGGGGATTTCGCCTGCATCGCGCAGGCGGCGAAAGACGGCGTATGAATCGCGCGCTGCCGCCGCGTAGCCGGTGTCGAATGTGACGGTGGCGGGATCGACCCCAGCCTTGAACCGCAGCCAGTCCGTGGTGCGGATCAAGGCGCCGTCCCATTGGTGTAGTTCGAACGGTGGCGTGTCGGGATCGAGTTCCATCGCCGGATGGTTCAGCAGCATCTCCCGTTGCCACCAGATCCATCGATGCCGATTGCCGGTTTCGCCATCCGGGATGCGGGCGAGGAACGGCCCGAGCTCTCCAGCCACGGTCCGGAACACCGTCTCCGCGTCGGATAGCGGCACGCTGCCGATCAGGTGTGCGCCCGTCAGCTCGGTCATTGTGGTCTTCCCTCCCCGTGGTTTGGCCCCCACGTCTCGGACGCTGCCGCTTCAGAACGCCAGAGCCTGTGCCGCGGCGGCGTAGCCCACCCGACGCCGCAGCGGCACAGGCCGGCGACCCGCGACGCGTTCCAGCAGCAGGCGCGCGTCATCATGTTGCTCGGCCCGCATTGCCGCGTCGAGGAAGAGCTGCTCCAGCACGTCCTGCTGGGCGTGACTGCCGCCGAGCCGGTGCATGCCGGCAAGAGCCGGACGCATCACCGCGACAGCACGGGCGTGCTCGCCCTGGATGCGCGCCAGCACTGCCTCGCAGATGGGCAACGCGTAACGCCCGACCTGCGACGCGGTGATGCCTGGACCCTGTGCGAAGTTGCGCATGGCTTCGAGCATCCGCAGCGCCGCCGCCTGCCGTCCGGTCGCGGCAAGCGCCATCATCCAGTGCGGCAGGGTGAATGGGGACAGGCAGTCGCCGACGCGCGCCTCTGCCCTGTCTGCCAGCTCCACCCAGCGGTCGCCGACATCCACGCCGTGCCTCTCCAGCCGGAACAGCATCGACGCGGCGTTCTGCACGTCGATGTAGAGATCGGGCAGCGCCTCGGTCAGTTGCGACGCGAGATTGCGGAATTCGCCATCGTATAGTGCCAGGACGCGGTCGGTCTCGCCGCGCTCCAGATGGAACATCGCGGCGTGCCACCACAGGTGATGGCGCAGATTGTTCGCGTCCTCCCAGTGCCGCCGCAGGCCGTCGATCCAGGCGATCCCCTCGCCGCGCCTGCCCTGCATTTCCAGCACGTGGGCCACGCCGTGCGCCGCCCACAGATCGCCCGGATCGCGGTCGATCGCCGCACGTCCCGCGGCTTCGGCCTCGGTGTAGTGGCCGCATTCCTCGTGCGCGAAGCAGCGGCAGCCCAGGATCACGCCATAGCCTGGCAGCTCGTTGCTCCAATGCCGCTCGATGCCCAGAACCGACGCCAGCATGACATCCGGCCGCCCCAGCCAGAAATTGACGAAGTGTGCGAGGCGGAATGCGAGCACGTCGCGGGGATGTTCGCTGAGGATCTGTTCCCAGGCGGCAGCCGCGCGATCGGGCTCGCCATCGATCCAGAGCTGCAAGGCCGCGACATGTGCCCGCTCTCTCGGTGTTGCCTGTTCGGTCAAGCGCCTGGCGTCCACTGCTGCCTCCGTCGCCACAGGCAGCGCTGCCTGCTTGTAGGACAGCATGGCGAAATAGCCCTTCAGGCAATGCGCCAAACCGAACTCCGCATCGGCGTCGAACAGCGCCGCGAGACGCTGCGGGGTATCGGCACGATAACCCAGATATCCGATCAACGTGCGGTCGAATGCCTGTGCAGCCGCCGCGGACGAGGTAGTCAGCTCCAGCCCGTGGGCGTCCCGGAACATCCGATGCTGCCTTTCGCGGTTACCGCCGACAGCATGCCACAATATCCGAGGCGAGGAAGGTCAGCCCGGTGAGAGCGATACTGTCCCGATACCCTGATGGACCATGCCGAGAAGTCGTGCTGCCTCCATGGACAGGTCGATAATCCGACGCGCCGAATACAGCCGGTCGGTGATGGTGACGACGACCGAGCGGCCTGTGGCCTGAAGTGTGACAGACACCTTGGTGCCGAATGGCAGCCAGGGGTGCGCCGCCGTCAGTTCGTTCGGATTGAAGCGACTGCCATCTGCCGTGCGTCTGCCCTGATGGGCGACCCCGTAGTAGGACGCCGTTCCTTTCTCGATGACCGAGCTCTCCGGGCCCGTCCCTCCGGTCCACTGCGCATGGGCGCCGCTATGCACCAGGGCGAACAGGGAGGCCGCGACCAGACCCGGCAGTCCGCGCTGGAAAAGGTTCCTCCAGACGCCCTGCGCCCAGTATTGGATGATGCGCACCTGGGATAAACCGGCACCGCAATCAATCATACCGCGATCGGCGTAAGGACTTCGATCAGACACGCAATATTGCTCGGTCAGCGCAGTCGAAACGACTGGTCTGATCCGATGGACATTCACCAAATAGGTGAAATTGCGGCATTTTTTCTGGCCGCTGGCTTTATTTTCCCGGTCCATGACCAGCATGATGCTGTTCAAGAACAGTCTTGGCAACCCCTAATTGCATCAACTGCACCTTTCTGGACATGTGACCCGGCCGCGGATGAGGCTGTGCGCCGACGATGGCCGAAACCCTAATCATTGCCGTATTCGGCGTGTTTGCCGCCTCGCTGTTGCGGGGCTTCACGGGATTCGGCTTCGGCATTGCCGCCGTGCCACTGCTCAGCTTGGCACTGCCGCCGACCAGGGCCGTGCCTTTCGTCGTGGCACTGCAGGTCATCGTGGGAGGCGTGGGGCTGCGGCAGGCCTGGTCGCTGTGCGATTGGCGGGCAGTCGGCGGCCTGAGCCCTGGCCTCGTGCTGGGCATCCCGATCGGCCTGGCGGTGCTGACCGCGCTTCGAGCCGATACGGTCCGGCTGGCCATCGGCTGTCTGATCCTTGGATCCGTCCTGCTGCTTTGGCGTGGCCTTCGGCTGTCGCGCACGCCATCGCGTGCACTCACGATTGCGGTCGGTCTCGTCGCGGGTGTGATGAGCGGTCTTTCATCGATGGGCGGGCCGCCTATCGTGGTCTATCTGCTGGCGCTGTCGCACGAGGCCGCGGTCGTGCGCGCATCGTCCATCGTGTACTTCATGCTCGCGGCGATGGTGTCGCTATTGCTGATGTCGTTGAACGGGCTGATCGACCGCGAAATCCTATCATGGTCGGTTGCTTCGGTGCCGGTGCTGATGGCGGGCACCTATCTGGGAAACTGGGGCTTCCGCCATTCGCGTCCGCATCACCATAGGCTCACCGCGATGGTTCTGCTGTCGGTCCTGGCGCTGCTGCTGATCGCCCGTGGTCTCGGTGGCTGGTGGACTGCGTAGCCGGGAGGGTTCGGCGCGAATCGATGGAATTAACGAGGGCAGCGGCGATGCCCCCCTTTTTGTCATCCCCGCGAAAGCGGGGACCCAGACGTTTGGCACCGTGCATCGTGCCTGGGTCCCCGCTTTCGCGGGGATGACAATAAAACCGCGGGGACGACAAAAACGCGGGGATGACGATGAGAATGGAAGGCCGGTCGCAACTGACACGTCGAGCTCGCGGCGAGCCCTATGCATCACTCGTCATCCAGCGGCACGGCTCTGGTTTGCTTGACGCGCGCACGATGTGTCTTCGTCTGCAGCCGGCGGCGTTTGGAAGCGACGGTCGGCCGGGTGGCTATCCGCGGGATCGGTGGTTCAGCGGCGCGTTCGATCAACTCGATCAAAGTGTCAAGCGCGGCCTGCCGATTGCGGTCCTGGGTGCGGTGGCGCTGGGCCGTGATCAGCAACGTCCCATCCTGCGCGAACCGCCGGCCGGCAAGCCCCCGCAGCCGCGCCTGCACGTCGTTTGGCAGGCCCGAGGCAGCCGGATCGAATCGCAACTGAACCGCCGTCGAAACCTTGTTGACGTTCTGTCCACCGGGTCCAGACGAGCGGACGAAGCTTTCTGAGATTGCCCGCTCGTCTATCTCAATGGAGGCAGTGATCCGGATCATACCCTCGGTCAAGCGCCGAAATCAGACCGCGCCACGCTTCCTGCGAACCACCGCGCGCTTGGCCGACTTGGCAGACTTCCGCCCAAGCCCGATCTTCTTGGCCAGTGCAGACCGCGTCCGCGCGTAGTTCGGCGCTACCATCGGATAGTCACGCTGCAGTCCCCATCGCTCCCGATACTGTTGCGGCGTTAACTTGTGGTCGGTCATCAAATGCCGCTTCAGCATGGAGAAGGCCTTGCCGTCTTCCAGACAGATGATGCGGTCTTGCCTGATCGACTGCTTCACTGGTACTGCCGGGGTCGGCTTTTCAGCCTCCGCCGGCTGGTTTCCGACATTTGTGAGAGCCCTGTACACTTCCTGTATCAGGCTCGGCAGCGCATCTGGCGCGACGGCATTGTGCCGGACATGTGCTGACACGATCTGCGCCGTCAGTCCGAGCACCTGGTCGGTCGTTTCACTCATTTTTATGCCCCTTCAACCCGACGTCACCTTAACGTTATTGGAGCGAATCCCATAGAGTCGGTTCATTACAATGAAAACACCAACTCGCGAGTACATCTGGCGACCACGATGGCCCAATGCGGCCGTCTGAGTTGCCCAGGGGATGGCCGAAGTCGCGTTTCGATGGCAGGTTGCCCGGAACCATGGTTCGCAGGAGACGATGATGTCCGACCCGATCGCCGGCTTGTGGGCGGCGGCGACCACACCGGTCGACGCCGCGGGCGCGGTCGATCATGCCGCATTGGCACGCCACGCGCAGCGGCTGCTGCGTTGGGGCTGCGATGGCCTGGTGCTGTTCGGAAGTTGCGGCGAAGGCCCATCCTTTTCTGTTGCCGAGCGTCTCGCTGCCACCGAAGCAGTGTTGCGCGCGGGGGTTGTCACGACATGCCTGGCTCTCGGCACCGGTTGCCCCGCGATCGCCGACACAGTGGCACTGACCAAGGGAATGCTCGCGCTCGGCATCACGCGGACGCTCGTGCTGCCACCGTATTATTTCGCGGGCGTGTCGCCGGAGGGCATCGAGGACGCCTATGCCGCCGTGGTCGATGGCGTGGCCGATGCGCGGCTGAGCGCATGCCTTTACCATATCCCGCAGGTCTGCGGCGTTCCGGTACCCGCGCCGGTACTGGCCCGGCTGCGCGCGCGCTATGGCGCGATGGTGTCCGGCGTGAAGGACAGCAGCGGCGACTTCGCGTCATTTTTGGCGTTCCGCGCCGCCGCGCCCGATGTCGCCACGCTGGTCGGGGCCGAGGTGCTGATCGCGCGTGCGATGGCGGCCGGCGGGCAGGGAACGATCTGCGGCATGGCGAATCTCGTGCCCGCGCTGGTTCGAAGGCTGCTCGTCGATGCAGGCGCCCAGGCGGAAATCGAGCGAGCGTGTGCGCCGGTCGACAGCATCCCGATGCTGAAGGCGGTGTTGGCGGCGATCACCGGCGAGGCGATCTGGCGAAACGTCCGTCCGCCGCTGCGTGCGGCCGACGCAGTGGCGGGCGCGCGCATTGCGACCATGCTGGATACGCTGGAGCAACGTCCTGCGGCGTGACGGCGTTCACCGAACCGCATATCCTGCGAAAAGACACACGCCTGCCCGAGGACCGCAAATGAGCGACATCGAAATGATCCAGCGCGCCCGCGATCTGGCGCCGCTGTTGGAGGAGGCCGGCGACGAGATCGAACGGCGGCGCGAACTGCCGGAACAGGTCGTGTCCGTGCTGATCGAGGGCAACTTCTTCCGCATGCTGCAGCCACGCTTCCTCGGCGGCGCCGAACTGCGGCCGGTGATCTTCACGCAGGTGACCGAGGCGCTGGCCCGAACCAACGCGTCGGTCGCCTGGTGCGTTGGCCAGAACAACGGCTGCTCGATGTCCGCGGCCTATCTGGAGCCCGAGGTTGCACGCGAGATCTTCGGCCCGCCGACGGGGATTCTGGCGTGGGGACCGCCGGGTGCTCCCTTCGAGGCGCAGCCGGTGGATGGCGGCTATCGCATCAGCGGCAGGTGGCGCTTTGCGAGCGGCTGCCACCATGCCAGATGGCTCGGCGCGCATATGCCGGTCGCCGGGACGGGCAAGGTCCGGACAATGCTGTTCCCGAAATCCAGCGTTCAGATGAACGACATCTGGCACACGATCGGGCTGCGCGGCACCGCCAGCAACGAATACGTGGTGAAAGACCTGTTCGTGCCGCAGCGCTACACGATGGCGCGCGACACGCCGGCCGAGCGGCGTGAGCAGGGGCTGCTGTATCGTTTCACCAGCAACCAGTTGTATTCCTGCGGCTTTGCGGGCGTAGGGCTGGGCATTGCGCGCGGCACGATCGACGATTTCCTGAACCTGCCGGCGAACAAGGTGTCGCGCGGGGCGTCGCGTCCGATGCGCGAGAACAACGTGGTGCAGTCGCAGCTTGCGCAATGCGAGGCGCGCTGGCGCTCGGCGCGCGCCTTCCTGCACACCACCTGGGGGCAGGCGTGGGGCCACGTCGAGGCCACCGGCGCGCATACCGGCGAGGACCGGGCCATGATCCGGCTGGCCTCGACCTGGGCGATCCAGCAGTCGCGCGAGATCGTCAACACGCTGTATCATGCCGCTGGATCGATGGCGGTGTTCGAGGACCAGCCGTTCGAGCAGCGGCTGCGCGATATCCACACGGTCGCGCAGCAGTCGCAGGGGCGGCAGCTTCACTATGAGTCGGTCGGCCAGATTCTGTTCGGCATGGAGCCGGAAAACTATTTCTGATGGAGGAACAACATGCCTGCGATGTCGCTCAATCACTATACGATCCTGGCGCGCGATCTGGAGGCGACGAAGAATTTCTACACCGATGTCGTCGGCCTGTCGGTCGGTGACCGCCCGCCGCTCGCCTTCCCCGGATACTGGCTGTATTGCGGCGGCGTGCCGACGGTGCATCTGATCGGCCGCCGCGCCGACGATCCGGTGATTGCCGATGCGCCCGGCGATCCGGCGAAGACCGGACGGCTGGACCACATCGCGTTCTCCTGCGAGGGGCTGCCGGGCATGAAGGCGAACCTTGAAGGCCACGGCATCAAGTTTGACGAACGCGTGCTGCCGCGACTGAACATGACGCAGCTGTTCTACTACGATCCGGACGGCATCGCGGTGGAGTGCAACTTCGCGGCGCACGAAACGCCGGCGCGGTAGGAGAGACCCCCACTCTCCGCCGTGTTTTTTGACTCCCTCCCCTGCGAAGCGGGGGAGGGTTGGGGAGGGGGCCTCGGCGCTACTCCGCCGCCATCCGTCCTTCGGCCGCGCGCTCCTTGATCGACGTGCGCCAGTGGATGCGATCCTCGTGCGGCGGATAGTCACCGGCGGCGCGGTGATATGAACAGCGGTTGTCCCAGATAACGATATCGCCGACCCGCCATTTGTGCCGGTACTCACCATCCGGCTGGATCATGTAGCCCGTCAGTTCGTCGATGACCGCGTCGCTCCCCTGCGCGTCCATACCCTCGATGCGCAGGATCTTGCCGGGATCGAAGTAAAGCGACTTCCGCCCGGTTTCCGGGTGGGTGCGGATGATCGGATGGAACACCGGCTTCCAGTCGCGATCCTCCTCGTTCAGCAGTTCCTGTTTCTTCCTGCGCCCGCCATAGGTGAACGCGCCGATCCGTCCGTCGAGGAGCTGTTTCAGCCGCTCCGGCAACGCCGCATAGGCCGCATAGCCATTGGCAAACAGCGTGTCGCCGCCAGTGCTGGGGATCGCCAGCGCATAAAGCTGAGTCGCCTTGAACGGCTCGGCGTCATACGCGCCGTCGGTGTGCCAGCCTTCGGCGCCACGCCGGTAGATGGCCTGGTTCAGCGTGCCGTCAGAATCGAACTTGTTGATGCCGAGCAGCGTGATCTCGGGAACCTCGGGATGCCGCGTGCTCTTGGCCGGATGCGGAACGACCGAACCGAAGCGGCGGCTGTAGTGAAGAAACTCTTCGAGCGTCAGCTCCTGGTCGCGCACCACCATGACATTGTGGTCGAGCCACGCCCGATAAATCGGCGCGAACCCCGCGTCGTCCAGCGTTTTCACGTCAACGCCAGTCACCTCGACGCCGATCTGCGGTCCCATGCGGCGAATTTGCAGCATCGATGCTTCCTCCCGTCCCGAACACGGTAGTGACCGGGCTAAAGCGGGTCAAATTGGCAGCGTCGCGCACTGTGCCCTATACTGCGGCCAGGCCAGCATCGGAGCAGTTCATGCATCTCTTCAAGCAGCATGCGGTCAAGGACTTCGCGCAAGCCGCGGAGAAGATCCCCGTGATCGACTACGGTCCGTATTTCGCTGGCGAGCCGGGCGCGCTCGAGCATCTGGCGGAGGACGTGCGTTATACGTGCGAGAACATCGGCTTTTTCTACGCGCTGAACCACGGTGTGCCGCGGGCTGTCATCGACCGGGGCTTCGCAGCGTCGCGGCGGTTCCATGCGCTACCGCTGGCGACGAAGCTGACGCTGCGGCTCAACGAGAACAACATCGGCTACATGCCGATGAACGCCTCTGTGCAGGGTGCATCGCAGGTGCACAAGGCAACCAAGCCCAACCAGAACGAGAGCTTCTTCGTCAGCCACGACCGCGGTCCGGATCATCCGGACGTGCGCGCCGGGATTCCACTGCGCGGGCGCAATCAGTGGCCAGACGGGCTGCCGGGTCTACGCAAGGACATGATGGGGTATTTCCAGGCGCTGCGCGCGATGTGCGACCGCATGCTGCCGGCATTTGCCGTGGCGCTCGACATGCCAGCGGATTTCTTCGCGCCGTATTTCGCCAATGAAGGCCACGCCAATCTGCGCTTCCTGCATTATCCGCCGCAGGAGGACATGAGCGAGAACACGTTCGGCACCGCGCCGCATACCGACAACAGCTTCATGACCGCACTCGCGCGCACCGATGTGCCGGGACTGGCAATACGTCTGCCGAGCGGCGAATGGTTCCCGCCGCCGATAATCCCCGCCACGTTCCTGATCAACCTCGGCAACATCATGCGACGCTGGTCGAACGACCGGTTCCTTTCCACGCCGCACGGCGTGATCAACGAGTCGGGCGCCGACCGCTATTCGATTGCGTATTTCCACAGCCCCAATCCGGCGGTGGCGATCGAGTGTCTGCCAAGTTGTGTGTCCGCTGACCATCCGCCGCGGTACCCGAAGGCGGTGTACC
The DNA here is from genome assembly GCA_035569235.1 of Acetobacteraceae bacterium. GTDB lineage: Bacteria > Pseudomonadota > Alphaproteobacteria > Acetobacterales > Acetobacteraceae > JAMXLO01. The sequence continues at coordinate 45,743 of DATMND010000003.1, forward strand.
GCGATCTCGTGCTGGAGTTCTATCGCGCAAACTACTTCCACCAGAAGGGCCACAGGTCGCAGGCTGCGGCACTGGCTGGCGCCGCCGACTGACCAAGGGGAAAACGACACGATGAAAGCCTACGAAGCGATTGCGCAGTCCCTCATCGCCGAGGGCGTCACAGACTTCTTCGGCCTGATGGGCGACGGCAACATGTGGCTGTGGGCTGCGCTGTGCCGCAATCCCTCGGTCAAGCCCTACAATGCGCGTCACGAGTCCATGGCCGTATCGATGGCCGACGGATACACCCGGACCACCGGCAAGATCGGCGTCGCAATGGTCACCTGCGGACCTGGCCTGACGCAATGCGGCACATCGCTGATCGCGGCCTATCGCGGCAAGACGCCGCTCGTGCTGATCGCCGGCGAAATCGAGGCCGGGTCAAAGAACAGCACCCAGACGATGGACCAACGCCGCTTCGCCGAAGCAAGCAGCTCGCGCTTCTTCACGCTCACCAGCCTCGACAACATGGCCGAGGAAATTGCCGAGGCGTTCTACGCGGCGCGCACGGGTCGGGGACCGGTCGTGCTGAACTTGCCGATGGGACTGCAGGAAGAATCCTTCGACTGGGACTACGAATATCGCCCATCCACCCAATTCCTGCCGCCCCGTGTGGAAACGCCAAGCCCCGACCTGTTGGCGCCGGTCATCGAAAAGCTGGTCGCGGCGGAGCGCCCGGTCATCATCGCCGGCCGCGGGGCAAGGGCATCGGGTGCCAAGGACGAGATCATCAAGCTGGCCGACCGCGTCGGCGCTTTGCTTGCAACTTCGCTGCAGGGCAAGGGGTACTTCGCCGGCCATAAGTGGGACATCGGCATTGCAGGCGCCTTCGCATCGGCGCCGTCGGAGCAATTGCTGGCCGACGCCGATTTTGTGCTGGGTGTGGGCGCGGAGCTTGGCTATTACACCACGGAAGGCGGACTGCTGTTCCCGTCGGCCGAAGTTGCGCGCATCGACATCAAGCCGATGCCCGAGGAAATCGGCGTCATCCCCGGCTTGTATGTGCAAGGTGATGGACGCAAGGCGGTGACCGCCATCAATGAGGCGCTGGAAGCACGTCAGGTTCGCAAGGAGGGCCTGCGAACTGCCGCGACCAGAGCGGTGCTCGATGCGCCGCCGCACCGGTTCGAGGCGCCTGCCGATGGTCTCGATCCCCGCGCTCTTGCGTGGAACCTTGGGGCAGCGCTGCCCAAGGGAGCGCTGTTCACCTGCGGCGCGGGACATTTCTTCACCTGGGTCGCGATGTACTCGCCACTGCCGGAAGGCGCGGAGATCCAGTACTCCTACGGCTTCGGCGCCGTGGGTCAGGGGATCGGCGTGGCGATTGGCACCGGCGCCGGCAATCCCGGACGGCCGCATATCGTGGTCGAGGGCGACGGCAGCCTGTTGTTCAACATCCAGGAGCTGGAAACGATCGTCCGCCATAAGATGCAAATGGTGCTGGTGGTGTGGAACGACGCCGGCTACGGCGCCGAAGTGCACAAGCTGGTGGCCAAGGGCTTCGATGAAAAGCTGGCGCAGTGGGAGTCGCCGAACTTCGTAGCTCTGGCCAAGGCTTTCGGCGGTGACGGCGTGCTGCTGAAGGACCCGTCGGAGCTCGGTGGTGCGATTGCCGCGGGATTGCGCAAGGGTGGGCTTTATCTGATCGATGCGCGCGTATCGCCGACCACACCGACCGAACCGTATGCAAAGGTGCATTTCGGCCGTGAGAGCCATGCACCGTTGCTGCGCCCGGTTGCATAGCCGATGCACTTCGAGGGCGAGTTCCGCGTCCGGGGCAAGGCGGACGATGTGATCCATCGCTTCGCCGACGTGCCGCGCATGGCGCGCTGCATGCCGGGCGCGGTGCTCGAGCAACAGACCGAGGACGGTGCCTGGCCTGGCGCGATGGTGGTCGCGTTCGGACCGAAGAGGATCAACTTCAAGGGCCGGGTCACCTGCGAGTTTGATTTCGCGGCGAAGACCGGATCGCTGCACGGCCGCGGGACCGCGGACATGCGGGCGGCGCGGATTGGGGTGAAGGTGGCCTTCGCGGTGCGCGAGGATCCGACCGCGGCAACGCCAACAAGTATCGTTGCAATCACGTCGGATGCGGAACTGGGAGGCGTGCTGGCGGACTTTGCCCGAACCGGCGGCGTGGCCGTGGCGAACGTCATCATGCAGGATTTCGCCCGCCGCGCGGCGGAGGAATTCGCCAGCGACACGCCGGCGCCGTTTCCGACAGAACAAGCCGCGCCGGCACCGCTCGCCGTGCATGATCTGCTGTGGCAGGTCATCAAGGCGAAGCTGGCTCAGTTCGCGCGCTGGCTCGGCATCGCGACGGCGTGACGATGGACGCGGATTATGTGGTGATCGGCGCCGGCTCGGCCGGTTGCGTCATAGCCAGCCGGCTCAGCGAAACTGGTGCGCGTGTAACGCTGCTGGAAGCGGGGCCGCGCGACTGGCATCCGATGATCCACATCCCGGCCGGCGTGCTGAAGCTGCTGCATCACCCGGTGATCAACTGGAACTACAGCGCGGACCCCGGGCCCGGAACCGCAGACCGTTCGATCCACTGGCCGCGCGGCAAGGTCCTCGGTGGATCGAGTTCGATCAACGGAATGTTGTACGTCCGCGGCAACCCTGCAGACTTCGACGGCTGGGCGCAAATGGGCTGTCGCGGTTGGTCCTTTGACGACGTGCTGCCGTATTTCCGCAAGTCCGAAGACTACGTTCCGGGCGATGCAGAGTATCGCGGCAAGGGCGGCCCGCTGCGCGTCGAGGACTACCGCACGGTACTACCGCTCACGCATCGCTTCGTGGAAGCCGCGCAGCAGGCGGGCTTCGCGTTCAGTCCCGATCTGAACGGCAAGACGCAGGAAGGCGTCGGCTACTCGCAGATGACGCGCAACGGACGCTTCCGCGGCTCGACGGCGCAGACCTTTCTGGCGCAGGCAAAGCGTCGACCCAATCTGCGGATCGAGACCGACGCGATGGCGACGCGCCTGTTGCTGGAAGGCAACCGCTGTGCCGGCGTCGCCTTCCGGCAGCGTGGGCAGGATCGCGAAGCCCGTGCGGCGCGCGAGGTGATCCTGTGCGGCGGGGCGGTAAATTCACCCCACCTGCTGCAGATTTCCGGCATCGGGCCAGCTGAACATCTGCAATCGATCGGCGTTCCGGTGTTGCACGACCTTCCGGGGGTCGGTGCCAATCTCCAGGACCACTACGTCGCGCGCATTTCGCACCGAGCGAAGAACGCGGTCTCAATCAACCAGCTTGCGCACGGCATCCGCCTTGCGGGCGAGGCGGTGCGTTACACGGTGACGGGCCGAGGCGCGCTGACGTTCGGCGTCACCAGCGCGCAGGTGTTCTGCCGTTCGCGCGAAGGACTGGCGAGCCCGGATCTGCAGCTACTGTTCACGCCCGCCAGTTACGACGCCGCACGATTTGGCAAACTGGAACGCGCGCCTGGGATGACCGTCGCAGTGTGTCCGGTGCGGCCGGGCAGCCGCGGCACGATCATGGCGCGTTCGGCCGATCCGTTCGCCGCGCCGGTCATCACGCCGAACTATCTGTCGGACCCGAACGATCAGCGCGTACTGAACGCGGGCCTGCGGTTCACGCGACAGATCTTTGCCGCGCCGGCGATTGCGCAGCACAGCGTCGAGGAAATTCTACCTGGTCCGGCTGTCGCCTCCGACGAAGCCTTCGCGGATTACGCGCGCCGTTACGGCACGACGATCTTTCATCCGGTCGGCACCTGCCGAATGGGCGAAGGCCCCGGTGCGGTTGTCGATTCGCGTCTGCGCGCGCACGGGATGGACGGGCTGCGCGTGATCGATGCATCGGTGATGCCGACCCTGACGACCGGCAATACAAATGCACCGACGATCATGATCGCCGAGAAGGGTGCGGCGATGATCCGCGAGGATGCATCGGCCTAGGCTGCGACCGGCCAGTCCCGCTGCTGGTAAGCGCCATCCCAGAACAGCCACTCGTATTGCGTGGACCGGACGAACGCCGTCATCATGCGCACCCGCACCGATTCAGTCGTCGCGGACGCCGCGCGGTCGGTGATGCCGATAACCATGCGCACCGCCTCGCCGAACCCCTCGTCCGCATAGGTATCGATCCACGCACGATACGGATTGTCCGGCGCAGCGCGTTTGGCAATCCGGCTTCCCACATCCCAATAAATCCAAAAGCACGGAAGCAACGCAGCGACCGATACTTCCCACGGATCATGATACGCGGTCGCAAGTAGGAAGCTGGTATAGCCGTGGCAATCGGGCGATGGTTCGGCGTCGGCCAGGCGAGCGGGATCGATGCCGAACTCCTGCAGGTACCGCTCGTGCAAAGCCTGCTCGACGGCGACGGCCTCCACCGCGCATCTGCCAAAGGCTTGCAACGTCGCACCATCGGGGCCTTTGACTCCCGCGAGTGCAAGCACCCGCGAATACTGCGCGAGATACAGCGCGTCCTGCACGATGTACCCCTGGAACCGCTCACGGCTCAGCGTGCCGGCAGCCAGTTCGGTGTTGAACGGCAGTGCGTCAATCGCCGCGCGCAGGAGTGCCGTGCGCTGCCAGGCGGAATCGGAGAATTGCGTCATCCTGCGGCATCCTCGGACCTTAGGGCGGGGAAATGATGCACCGGCAGCCGCGGCAACACCTCGGTCGCGAACAGCCGTATGCTCTTCTCGGCCTCGGCGTGCGTCAGGAAACCCGAGCGCCCGATGAAGATAAGATGGCCGAAACCGCCCAGTTCATTGTAGCACTCCATGATCTGCCGATACACGGTCTCCGGACTGCCGGCGAACATCAGCCTGCTTGCGATCGCCTGTTCCGCGGTCATGCCGACCAGCGCATCGGCGGGCCGCGCGCCCGCCTGAGGCCCGGTGCGATAGATCCGCGGCGCCAGTTCAGGCGGCGTGCGGCCCGGCAGGAATTTCGAATACTGCGGTGCCTGCTTCAAACTGGTGTTGAGGAACCACAAAAGCTTGCCGCCGACGCGCACGCCTTCTTCGTCGGTGTCACCAACATAAACGAATGCCGTATAGGCGAAGCGATCGAGACCCGGCGCAGGCAGACCGGTTTGCTCGCGCGCCTCCCGATACGCCGCCCACGCGCGTTTGGTACCGTCCATGCCGCGCAGCACCAGTGCGTTGACCATCCCGCGCCGGCCCAGTTCGCGCGACGTTTCAGGATCGCCGGTCGCGGCCCACAGCGGCGGGTGCGGGCGTTGAAAACAGGGCGGCCAGATGTTCACATGGCGATGCGTGAAGTGCCTGCCCTCCCAACTGAACGGACCCTCGTGGTTGGTCAGCGTCTTCACGATCAGGTCGATTGCCTCCCAGAAACGCTCAACGATGCCGACGGGATTGGCATTGCCCGACGCCATCTCGCTGTCGCCCGACTTTACAAACCCTATCTCCAACCGGCCGCGCGAGATCACGTCGGCCATGGCATACTCCTCGGCCACGCGCACGGGATCGCGCCGCACGGTGACCAGCGTGCCTTGGCTGAGGATCCGTACCTTGCGCGTCTGCCGGGCGATGATGCCGAGGATCAGCGGACTTGCACCGTAAAGACTGTTGATTCCCGCATGATGTTCGATCGAGACGATGTTCACGCCAAGGTCGTCGCACAGCAGGTGTTCGTCCAGGCATTCGTGGAAGAGGTCGGCAGCGATCGTCGGATCGCAGTATTTGTTGGGCAGGCTGCCGCGCACGGAATCGGCGCGATCGAGCACTTCCTGCGGGACGAACGGGTAGGTGTTCTCGCAATGATACCAGGCCTGCATTTGGATCCCCTCCGGCTAATGCGAAGCCGCGTGGATCGCACGCCAGACACGCTCCGGCGTCGCCGGCATTTCGATATGCGTCACGCCAAAATCCGCCAGCGCATCGACGATGGCATTGACCACCGCACCCAGCGCCGGCGTCGTGCCGCCTTCGCCGGCTGGGCGGATGCCAAGCGGGTGCGTCGGCGACGGCACTTCGCTGAGTTCCAAATCGAAGAACGGCACGTCGGCTGCGCGGGCGATCGCATAATCCATGAACGAACCTGACAGAAGCTGGCCGGACTGCGGATCGTAGCAGCATTGTTCCAACAGCGCCTGGCCGATGCCGTGCGTAATGCCGCCTTGCACCTGGCCATGCACGATCATCGGATTGACCGCGCGCCCGACATCGTCCACGGCCGAATAGCGCACGATGCGGACAACGCCCGTGTCCGCATCGACTTCTGCTTCGCAGACATGGCAGCCGTAGGGAAACGCGGCCAGCGGCATGGTCTCGTCACCGACCGCAGCAAGTTCGCCGCGCAGATCATCCGGTAGGTCGTTGCGCTGCGACGCAGCCGCGGCAACTTCGAAAATGCCGATGGAGCGGTCGGTTCCCTTCACAATGAAGCGGCCACCGGTGAATTCCAGATCGGCCGCAGCAACCTCCAGCACGTGACTGGCAATTCGCATTCCCTTGGCGATGATCTGATTCGACGCGCTGAGCATGACGATGCTGCCGAGCCGCAGGGCGCGCCCTGAATGCGAGCCGCCGCCGACCGAGACGCGCGCGGTATCGCCGGTGATCAGCGACACGCATTCGATCGGCACGCCAAGCCATTCGCCGACAAGTTGGGCAAAACTGGTTTCGTGCCCCTGGCCACTGGAGACCGTGCCGATGACGACCTCCACAGCACCTTCCGGGCGCACCGTGACTTCGGCACGCTCGCGCGGCACGCCGGTCGCGGTATCGACATAGTTGGCGACCCCGACGCCGCGATACAGGCCGCGTGTCCGCGCCTCCGCGCGCCGTGCCACAAATCCGGACCACTCGCCCAGGCCGAGCACGCGTTCCATCACCTGATGGTAGGCACCGCTGTCGTAGATCATGCCAAACGGGTTGCGATACGGCATCGCTGATTCGGGCACGAGATTGCGCCGCCGCAGTTCGATGCGATCGAAGCCTCCTTGCAGCGCCGCGAGATCGATCAGCCGCTCCATGACGAACATCGCCTCCGGCCGCCCAGAACTGCGATAGGGGCGTGTTGACGCGGTGTTGGTCAGCACGCCACGCGCTCGGAAATGCACGGACGGGACATGATAGATGCTGGTCATGATCTCGACGCCCTTCTGCAAAGGGCCGAAGGCGATCGGATAGGCGCCATTGTTGACGATGTTGGAGCCGCGCAGCGCCAGGAATTTTCCCCCCACATCCAGCGCCAGTTCCGCATCGCAGGTCAGATCGCGCGCCTGGTAGTCGCAGAGAAACGCTTCGCCGCGTTCGCAGGTCCACTTCACCGGGCGGCCGACGCGTCGCGCCGCCCACAGGACCAGCGCGAATTCGGGGTTCGACGCTCCGCGTGTACCAAAATTCCCGCCGACATCGTGCATTACCATCCGCACCCGGTCGTCCGGAACGCCCAGCACCACCGCCATGTCATGGCGCGGACGCACCGCGCCACCAGCGCCCGCATGCAGCGTGTACTGTCCCGCCGCCTCGTCGTAGGCGCCGACCGCCGCGCGCGGTTCCATGGTGACGCCGGCGATGCGCTGCACCGAAGTGCTGAAGGAAACCACGTGCGCGGCATTGGCGAATGCCGCCTCGGTCGCGCGTGGGTCGCCCACTTCGGCATCCAGGCAGACATTCGTTTTTGCATCGTTCCGCGCGAGCGCAGCGTTCGGTGCAACCGCGCTGCGTGACCGCGTGACCGCGGGCAACGGCGCATAATCCACCGCCACGAGTTCCGCGGCATCCTTCGCCGCGGAGACGCTCGTAGCGACGACCATGGCGACGATTTCGCCGACATGCCGCGCCTCGTCCGTTGCCATCGGGAAGTGCGGCGGAATGAATGGCTCCGAGCCGTCCATATTCTCAAGCTGGATGTCCGCGGGAGACCCCATGCGAACCGCATGCGGGATCGGATGCAACCCGTCAGCCAGCAGATCGCGCCCGGTCAGCACGGCCAGCACACCTGGCGCCGCCACGGCCGCGCGCGTGTCGATTGCACGGATTTGCGCGTGCGCATGCGACGACCGAACCATCATGGCATAGGTCTGACGCGGGACATTGACGTCGTCGCTGTAGCGCCCCTGACCGGTCAACAGGCGCAGGTCTTCCCGGCGGCGTACCGGCTGACCGATCCCGGTGCTCGTGGGGTGCATGGACATCGTCGGCTCCCGAAGCAAAGCGCTTTTCCCGTCATGGCGGGCGCGACCCGGCCATCCAATGCGCCACCGTGCCGGACGGGATGGCCGCGTCAAGCCCGGCCATGACGGGGGGAGGACGTTCGTCTCAACCCAGAAACGTATCCGCGCGCCTTATCTTATAACACGAGCGCGCGCCGCTACTCCCCGCAGAGCCCACTCATGATGTCGCCATGCAGCGCGCCAAGCTCGCGCTGCAACGTGTCGAGGAAAGGCGACAGTCCGCGGGCAAGAATCTCATCGATCGTCTGGCTCGCCAGCATGGCGCGCAGGTCGTCCAGCCGTTCCAGCGCCGGCGCACAGCCCCGCAGATGGTACTGGCTGCGCAACTGGTTCAAATGCCAGTCCAGCTGCGCCAGGTTCAGCCCGGCCGAACGCGGGAAAGCGCCGTTCAGCAACAGGAAGCCGGCCACCTCGCGTGGCACATAGCCATGCGGATATTCGCGGCGATACGCATGATAGCCGGCGGCAGCACGCAGCAGCGCATTCCATTCGCCGGCGTCGATCGCGGCATCGGTGGCGGCAAGCGGCAGCAGCGCATTGAACTTGGTGTCGATCAGCCGCGTGATCTGGTCGGTGCGTTCCAGGTGACGCCCCAGCATGTAGAAGTGCCAGCACTGGTCCCGATAGAACGTCCCCTCGGTGATGCCGCCATGCGCCTGCACGCCCTCCTTCAGCATGGCGCACACCGCGGACAGACTCTCCTGCGCCACGTCCGGTTCACCCAGCGCGCGGATGCGCGTGTGGAACACGTTGATCTGCAGCCACATCTCAGTGGAGATCAGCGCGCGCAGCGTGCGGGCATTCTCCCGCGCATAGGCGATCGCCGTCTGCACCGAGGCCGGGGTCGTCGCATCCAGCAGGTAGAACCGCGCGACGCTGATCGCATCGGCGTGGTCATGCCTGGCGAAGAACTCGGCGCCGTCGCCGTTGATCCGCAGCAGCGAGAGCCAGTTGCGCCCAGCCTCCCCTTCGCTGGCGAACGTCTTGGTCACGTCGAGCAGCCGCGCCAGGTTCTCGATCCGCTCCATGTAGCGGGCAAACCACAGCGCGCTGCCGGCGTGGCGCGCGATCAGGTGGTGCGTGCCAATGACGGATTCGCTCATGCCAGCACCCAGGTGTCCTTGGAGCCACCGCCCTGCGAGGAATTGACCACCAGCGAGCCCGCCCGCAGCGCCACCCGCGTCAGCCCGCCCGGCAGCACCCAGGTATCGCGACCGGTCACCGCGAAGGGACGCAGATCGATGTGCCGCGCATTGACGCCGTCGTCGCCCAGCGTCGGGCTGACCGAAAGCCGCACCATCGGCTGGCTGATATAGTTCGTCGGGTTGGCCTTGAGCCGGGCGCGGAACTCCTCCAGTTCCAGCTTGGTGGCGTGCGGGCCGATCAGCAGCCCATAGCCGCCGGACTCCGCCACCGGCTTCACCACCAGTTCGTGCAGATGATCGAGTGTATACGACAGTCCGTCCGGCTCCGCGCATATACGCGTGTCCACATTTGGCAGGATCGCATCCTCGGCCAGGTAGTAGCGGATGATGCGCGGCATGTAGGCGTACACCGCCTTGTCATCGGCGACGCCCGTGCCGACCGCATTGGCGATCGCCACCGCGCCGCGACGCCAGGCGTCCATCAGCCCACGGACGCCCAACTTGCTGTCCGGCCGGAACGCGTCGGGATCGAGAAAATCGTCGTTCAGCCGGCGGTAGATCGTGTGCACCGGCGCGAGCCCCGCCGTGGTGCGCATCCAGACTGAGCCGCCTTCGACCAGCAGGTCCTGCCCCTCGACCAGCGGAACGCCCATCTCGCGCGCCAGGAACACGTGCTCGAAATAGGCCGAATTGAAGATGCCGGGCGACAGCAGCACCACCTGAGGATGCATCACGCCAGGCGGTGCGATCTCGGTCATCGCGCGGTGCAGCCGCAGGCCGTATTCGTCCACCCCGCGCACATTCAGCCCGGCCATCAGGTCCGACAGCACGCGCAGCGTCATGTGCCGGTTCTCGACCACGTAGGCGACGCCGGAGGGCGTGCGGGCATTGTCCTCCAGCACCAGGAAGCGCCCGGCGTCGTCGCGGATGATGTCGGTGCCGCAGACGTGCACGTAGGTGCCGAATGGCGGTTCGAACCCGACCATCGCCTGCGAGTAGCCGGCGTTGCGCAGCACAAGCGCGCGCGGCACGACGCCATCGGCGAGAATTTTCTGGTCGTGGTAAACGTCGTATAGGAACAGGTTCAGCGCACGCACGCGCTGGATCACGCCGGCTTCCAATGTGCGCCATTCCTCGGCCGTGATCACGCGCGGGATCAGGTCGAACGGCAGGATACGGTCGATCGCTGTCGCGTCCGAGTAGACGGTGAAGGTGATGCCCCGCTCCAGCAGATCGCGTTCGGCATCGGCGGCACGCCGGCGCAACGCGTCGATCGGCATTTGCCGGAGGCGTTCCAGCAGCAGCGACAAGGCGAGGTGGGGTTCCTGTCCGGGCCGCAGCATCTCGCAGAACAGGCTGCCCGGATCGTATCCCGCCAGAAGGCCGCCCTGTCGCATCCGTCACCCCCGATCGGGTCGCCCTGCTCGCGGCCTATCTTGCACTTTTCGTGCCGGCTTGCCACGCAATTGCAACGTGCGGGTGATTGCCGAAATACGCATCCGGGCTGCTCATTCCGCGGACTGGGGTTGCCTGTTCAACGGGCACCAGACCGGCCTTGCGATGGTCCTGATCCGACGGTACACGCCGCACATGGCAAAGACCGGAGCCGAACGGACCCGACGGAGCCGCGCCAAGCTGCACGACACCGGCCTTCGCCCGAAGCGGATCTGGGTATCGGACGGCCGTCCGCCGACATTTCTGCGGGAAGCGCGGCAGCAATCGAAACTTATGGCGCGGAGCGGTGCCAGCATCGACGCGATGGAATTCATGGAATCGATCGCCGCGCTCGACGATGACGAGGGGTGACGGCGTCATCGTCGCCGACCGCCGCATGTCGTTTTCATCAGCCCCGGCATGCTCGTCATCGCTGCCACTCTCGTCATCCCCGTCGCTCTCGTCATCCCCGTCGCTCTCGTCATCCCCGCGAAAGCGGGGACCCATGTCGCAACTGGGTCCCCGATTTCGCGGGGATGACGAGAGTGATCGCGGGGATGACGAGAGGGTCGTAAGAGACGAGCGGTGACCAATCGTTGACCGCTTCGCATGTGCATGTCGTCGGCGCCGGCCTGGCCGGCCTGTCCGCCGCGGTTGCGCTGAGCCAGGCAGGGCGGACGGTCACGGTCCTCGAGTCCGGGCCGGCTGCCGGTGGGCGGTGCCGGTCGTATTTCGACCGTGAGCTCGGTCTGCGCATCGACAACGGCAACCACCTCCTGCTGTCGGGCAATCGCGCGGCCTTCGCCTATATCGATGGGATTGGGGCGCGAGAGACGCTGGCCATGCTGGACGAGCCGTCATTTCCCTTCATGGACCTCGGGAACGGCCAGACCTGGATACTGCGGCCGAACCTTGGCCGCGTCCCCTGGTGGGTCCTCTCCCGAGAGCGCCGCGTACCGGGCACGCTCCCGGCCGACTATCTCGCCCTGCGCCGGCTCATGAGTCCGACGAGCGATGCAACAGTCGCAGCCTCGCTGCGGCACGACACGCTGTACCATCGGCTGGTCGAACCGCTCGCGATAGCGGCGCTGAACACGCCGCCGGACGCGGGCTTGGCGCGGCTGCTTGGCGCGGTCGTGCGCGAGACACTGTTCCGCGGCGGCAGCGCCTGCATTCCGGCCTTTCCGCGCGAGGGTCTGTCAGAGAGCCTGGTTGATCCAGCCGTCGCGTGGCTCCAGGCGCGCGGCAACGACGTGCTGTTCGGGCAGCGGGTCGTCGCGCTGCATGTTGCCGATGCTCGCCTAAACGCCCTGCATACGACAGACGGCCCCATGCCGGCCGAGGCCGTGGTAGTCGCGGTTCCGCCCTGGGTGGCCGCCGACTTGCTGCCCGGCATTCCGGTGCCAGGCGAGTTCCAGGCGATCTTGAACATCCATTTCCGGGTAGAAGCGGATCCCGGTCCGGCCGGCTTCGTTGGCCTGATCGGCGGCACCGCCGAGTGGGTGTTCGTCAAGCGCGGCCATGTTTCGGTGACCATCAGCGCGGCCAACCGCATGGTGGACCAGAGCGCCGATGCGATTGCCGCCGCCGTCTGGCCCGACGTGCAGGCAGCCCTCGACCTGAAGGGTCCGCTTCCGCCATGGCGCGTGGTGAAGGAGCGCCGCGCCACGTTCGCGGCGACCGCCACGCAGGAACGGCTGCGACCGGCAGCGCGCACAAATGTGGCAAACCTCGTGCTGGCCGGCGACTGGACCGCGACCGGGTTGCCGGCCACCATCGAAGGTGCCATCAGGTCCGGCCGAACGGCGGCGGAGGTCCTCCTCGCCGCGTGAGCACGAGACCATGCCCAGCGAGACACTGCCACCCGAAACCGCGCTCGATCATCGCCTGTCCGAGGCTGTGGCGCGTGCCGGCGCCGCCCTGATACGGCAGCGGCAGGACGACGGCCATTGGCTGTTCGAATTGGAAGCCGACGCGACGATCCCGGCCGAATACGTGCTGCTGGAGCACTACCTCGATCGCATCGATCCGGCGCTGGAAGCGAAGATCGGCGTCTATCTGCGCGAAATCCAGGGTGCGCATGGGGGTTGGCCGTTGTTCCACGACGGTGCGTTCAATCTGTCGGCGAGCGTGAAGGCCTATTTCGCATTGAAGGCGATCGGCGACGATCCTGATGCGCCGCATTTGGCCCGCGCCCGGCAGGCCATTCTGACCGCGGGCGGTGCCGAACGCAGCAACGTGTTCACCCGCGCGCAGCTTGCACTGTTCGGGCAGGTGCCATGGCGGGCCGTGCCGGTGATGCCGCTCGAGATCATGCATCTGCCGCTGTGGTTCCCGTTCCACCTGTCGAAGGTTTCCTACTGGTCGCGCACGGTGATCGTGCCGCTGCTCGTGCTGATGGCGCTGCGCCCTGTCGCGCGAAACCCGCGCGATGTCGCGATCCAGGAACTGTTCCGCATGCCGCCCGCGTCGGTGCGCGACTGGATTACGCCGCCTGTTCGCTCGGCGTGGGGGCGGATCTTCAAGGGGCTCGACACGGTGCTGCGCGTGCTGCAGCCGGCGTTTCCGCAACGCAGCCGCCGCAGCGCGATCGCCAAGGTGGTACGCTTCGTCACCGAACGGCTGAACGACGATGACGGTCTCGGCGGCATTTATCCGGCGATTGCCAACAGCGTGATGATGTTCGACGCGCTGGGGTATCCAGCGGATCACCCGGATGCGGCCATCGCATGGCGCGCGATGCGCAAGCTGCTGGTGGTCGAGCCCGAACGTGCCTACTGCCAGCCCTGCCTGTCGCCGATCTGGGATACCGGACTTGCCGGCCATGCCGTGGCCGAAGCTGGGGACAATACGGATGCGGCCTGCACGTGGTTGCATGCGCGGCAGATCCTCGATGTGGTCGGCGACTGGGCGGTGCGCCGGCCAGGCCTGCGCCCGGGCGGCTGGGCATTCCAGTACGCCAACCCGCATTACCCGGACGTCGACGACACGGCCGTCGTCGGCATGCTGCTGCACCGCAACGGCGATCCGGCCTTCGCCGCGTCGATCGAGCGTGCCCGCGAGTGGATCATCGGCATGCAGTCATCGGACGGCGGCTGGGGCGCGTTCGAGCCGGAGAACACGCATCTGTACTTGAACAACATCCCGTTCGCCGATCATGGCGCGCTGCTCGATCCGCCGACCGCCGATGTGACCGCGCGCTGCGTGTCGTTCCTCGCACAGATCGGCATGGCGGCGGACGATCCTGTGATGGTCCGGGCGCTATCGTATCTGCGTCGCGAGCAGGAGGACGACGGCAGCTGGTTCGGCCGCTGGGGCACCAACTATATCTACGGCACCTGGTCGGCGCTGTGTGCCTTAAACGCGGCCGGCATCGGCTGTGACGATCCCGCGGTGCGGCGGGCGGTGGAATGGCTTGTCTCCGTGCAGCGCGACGATGGCGGCTGGGGCGAAGACGAAGAAACCTACCGGGATGCGCCGCGTGGCCGTTACAAGGAGAGCACGCCGAGCCAGACGGCATGGGCCCTGCTTGGCCTGATGGCCGCGGAGCAGGTCGAAAATCCGGCGGTAACGCGCGGCATCGAATACCTGATGGCAACCCAGTGCGGGACCGGGGAATGGCGTGAACTGCCATACAATGCCGTTGGCTTTCCGCGCGTGTTCTACCTGCGCTACCACGGCTATTGCTGGTATTTCCCGCTGCTGGCACTGGCGCGCTATCGCAATTTGCGGCGCGGCAACACGCACCGGGTGGCCGTTGGATTCTGAGACTGCATGTCCCGTCATGGCCGGGCTCGACCCGGCCATCCTGGCATCGCCGATGGTGCGAGGATGGCCGGGTCGAGCCCGGCCATAACGACGATTACACGTGCGGCGATTACATCTGCGCGGACTACACGTGCGCCGACCACAAGTGCGCATTGGTGTCGTCGTCGGGATGGCGGCCGAGGCTCGTATTGCGCGGCGTCTTGCTTGGCCAGTCGCTATTGGCGGTGGGACGGCGGCAGGCGCGGAAGCAGCGGCAAACGCCCTCGTCAAACAGGGCTGCATCGGACTGATCAGCTTCGGGCTGGCAGGTGGACTGGATCCGACGCTGAGGCCCGGCGCACTCATTGTGCCATCCGCGGTGACCGCAGGCGGCAGGTGCTACACGGCCGATCCGACCCTCTCGCGCATGCTCGGCGGCGCGACGCCGCATCTGCTGCTCGGCGCCGATGCGATCGTGGCGAGTGTCGAGGACAAGTGCCGGCAGCGCGAGCAGACCGGCGCCGCGGCGGTCGATCTGGAAAGCGGCGCAGTGGCACGCGCCGCGTGTATGCACAACATTCCGTTCGCTGTGTTGCGCGCGATCTGCGACGCCGCGGACAGCTCGCTGCCCCACGCCGCACGGGTCGCACTGGACGCGCATGGTGGCATCAGGGCGTGGCGCGTGCTCGCCTCGATCGCCGCACGCCCCACTCAACTGCCTGCCTTGCTGGCGCTAGGAGCCGATGCTGCCGCAGCAAGGCGGTCGCTCATCGAACGCGTCAAGCGGGTAACGCAGCCTCCATCCTAGGCGTTCCCGGCACCACGGTTGTCTCGACAACACGTTCGGGAGGGAACTTGGCCCGGACCGTCGTGCCCTGACCGGGAACGCTCTCTATGGTGAACGTTGCGCCGTGCAACGCGAGCAGCTTCTGACTGATCGCGAGCCCAAGACCGCTGCCGCCGAATTTCCGGCTGATCGAGGCATCCGCCTGGTGGAAGGGTTCGCACAGCGACTGCAAGGCATCGGCATCGATGCCGATGCCGGTATCGGTCACGACCAAGGTGACGCCCGCCTCTGCATGCTCGATTCGCAGTGACACAACGCCGCCGTTGGGAGTGAACTTCACCGCATTGGACAGCAGATTGAGCACAATCTGCTTCAACGCGCGACCGTCTCCCCGCAGCGCGACGCGCATCCCGTTCGCGGCGTTGTCGATCCTTACGCCTCCATCATTCGCGCGCAGCTTCAACATGCCGATGCAGCACCGCACCACCATGCCAAGCTCCACGATCTCGCTCGCAAGCTCGTAGCGGTCTGCCTCGATCTTCGAGAGGTCGAGCACATCGTTGATCATGTCGAGCAGATGATGGCCGGCTGCGTTGATGTCCGTCGCGAATTCGACGTAGTCCGCGCCGATACTCCCCAACGTCTGATCCCGGATAAGCTCGGAGAAGCCGATGATGGCATTCAGCGGCGTGCGCAGTTCGTGGCTCATGTTGGCGAGGAATTCCGACTTGGCGTGGCTCGCTGCTTCGGCGCGCTCCTTCGCCTGTTGCAGTTCCTGCGCCGCCTCGACTCCGGCCGTGATATCGCGCCCGGTGCCTCGGTAGCCGACGAAACTGCCGGTCGCATCGAAGACCGGGTTGCCATTGACGCTGACGTGGTGAAGCCGCCCATCCCGGGTGAGTTCCTGGCGGTGGAAATCGCGAAACGGACGCCGCGCATCAAGGTCGGCGCGGTGTTCGGACCAATGCGGGTCGGTTGGGCTCGCACCAACCGCATTCCATAACGTCACGCCCTTGCGGTGCGGAATGCCCATCAGGCGGGACGCCTCGCTGTCCGATACCCACTTCAAGCGGAGGTCCGCATCCAGTTCCCACAGCCAGTCCGACGACATCTCGGCGAAATCCCGAATGCGCGCCTCGCTGGCGCGCAATGCCTGCGCTGTCTCCGTCAGCTTGGCGTTCTGCTCCGCCTGGCGGTGGAACTGCCGTCCGATGACTGCGAACAACACGGCGAACCCAGTTGCGGCGCCGAGGCCACCCAGTGCAATGACAGTCGCCTGAAGTCGCCACTTCGCAAGCGCCACCGGCTCCAGGACGGATACGTCGATGACAAGTGGCCAGGCGGGCAACGGACGCACCGACACCACTGCCGGTATGGCACTAAGAAAACCGGGGGAGCGGTAATTACCGCCTCCCATGGCGACCAGGCTGTACCATGGCGAGGCGGCTGGCATCAGCTTTCCTACCTGATCCGTGGTGTCCGGGTAGCGTACCAGAACCAGCCCGTCGTGGCGGAGCAGAGTCACAGTCTGGCCGGGCGGCAGTGCGATGGCCCGATAGAAGTCCGCGAAATATTGCAGATCGATTGCACCGACGGCGATACCAAGGAGGTTGTGGCTCGGACCGTTGAGCCTGCGAGCGATGTAGACAGTGGGCGTACCGGTCACGCGGCTTTGGACCGGAGCGCTGATGAACGGACCTGGGTCATCATGCGCGACGAGATACCGGTGATAATCGCGGTCCGACATATTGAGATCGGGCGGCCATTGCGATCGGGTGGTGAGGAACATCTGGCCATCGGGCTTGAACAGGGAAAAGGAGTTCGCCTGTGGTAGGTTCTTCAATCTGCCGCGTAGAAAGTCGCGTGTAGCCTCGGTGCCGGCAGAAGTCACGAGCTCGTCAGGCGTGTTGATGCCGAGATTGGCGACACGCGACTGCACTTCCGCAAGAGCAAGATCGACCACCTGCACGTAGCGCGAAGTCTGCTCGGCGAGCACGACGCTAAGGTTTGTGACCGAGATACGGTTCTGTTCGATGGTCTGGCGATGCAGATCCCATATCGTCGCGCCGCAACCGAGCAGGGTGATGACGCAGAGGGCTATGCCGATTGCCCAAAGGTACCGGCTCGAGCGGAAAGTGTCGGTCCCGGACGCTGCCATGATGGCACTCCACGCCCGCGCACGTGCAGGCAATCGATTCACTATGCGATCGGTCTGGCTAAGATTGGCATAATGCCACCGGGCACGACGAAGCAGGACAGTGACGCGATTTGCCATTTGAGCGTCTCACGGACCGCCGCCGTACACCTCCGCCTGAGCCTCGATCTTCGCCGGATCGAGGGCCATTCCCAGTCCGGGCAATGTCGGCAACGCGAATTGCCCGCCCTGTGGCATCACGGGATTGGCGAGGAAGTGCTGGTTGATCGCGTTCCACTTCACCAGGTACTCCTGGATCGGCGTCAGCAGCGGCGACTGAGCGAGCGAGAAGTGCAGCCCCACTGGCGTGGAATGGCCATGCGGGATCACCATCAGGTCGTGCACCGAGGCATATGCGGCGATCTTGAGCACTTCGGACAGTCCGCCCGCCCAGTAGATATCGGGTTGCAGCACATCCAGCGCCTCGGCATCGATGAATCGCCGGAATCCCCAGCGCGTATATTCATGTTCGGCGCCCGACAGCGGAATCTGCGTCCGCTCCTTCACGCGGCGATAGCTGTCGATGCGGTCCGGCATCACGCATTCCTCCAGCCAGCGCGGCCGGAATTCGGCGATGCGTTCGGCGAGCTCCACCGCATAGATTGGGTCGAACGACTGCCAGCAGTCCAGCATGATGTCGTAGTCCTCGCCGAGCGTGTCGCGCAGCGTGCGCACCAGCTCGACATTCTTCCGCATGCCATCGTGTCCGCTCATCGGGCCATGGCGGAAGAACCATTTCTGCGCGGGGTAGCCGAGCGTCTTGTATTCCGCGGCACGCTCGCGCACGCGCCCCATGTCGAGCACCGCGAAGCCGAGCATCGACGCATACGCCGGCATGCTGTCGCGTGTCGGACCGCCGATCAGGCGGTACACCGGCTGGCCGAGCCAGCGCCCCTTGAGGTCCCAAAGCGCGCAATCCACCGCGCTGATCGCCAGCATGGCGTCGCCCTGGCGGCCGTGCACCATAATCCGGTGCATCTGGTCCCAGACCTTTTCGTGGGCGATCGGGTCCTGGCCGAGGATGATTGGGCGCAGGCGCTTCGCCACGAAGGCGGCGACCATGTCGGGCAACGGGCCGGCAATGCCGATGGGCCCATCGTCTGTCTCGATCCGGATGAAATGCTGTTCGAGGCGAAAATGATCGGGATCGGCCTGCTTGCCGCCCTCGAAGTCGTTGCGGACGCGGTATTCAGGATAGACGTCGATCGGCCGGACCAGACGCTCCTCCCACAGCGGGCCTTCAGTGCGCATGGTGCCGGAGAGACGCAGGACGCGAACTGCGGTGATCTTCATGCCAAGCCTCCGGAACAGCCCCTGGACGATAACGCCCGGACCGGAGACTGGCGAGCCGACCGATCAGTGTTGGGGTGCGAGTGCCTCGGCTGGCCGCAACTGTGCCTCGTTGACGACCCGTTCGTGGCTGTCCTGCGTGTGCTTTACCCGGTAGTAGAGGTCGCGGCCTTCGACGGGGAGCAGTCGCTGGACCGTGTAGAGCCCGGCGGGGACATGCCTTTCCAGCCGGTTCGGGATGAGGTGGACTGTCTGACCGACCTTGAACTTGTGCTGCGCCATGGCGGTTCTCAAGCTGTCCGGCGCCGCCCGGAGAACGGCGCCGGGAACTGGATTCAAGCGGTCTTCAGGTTCTCCGCCGACAGCTTCCCCTGCTGCCCGCGTTGCACTTCGTAGCTGAGCTTCTGACCCTCGTTCAGGCTGCCAATTCCTGCCCGCTCGACGGCCGAGATGTGTACGAACACATCCTTCGAGCCATCATCGGGCTGGATGAAGCCATAGCCCTTTTGACTGTTGAACCACTTGACGGTGCCTGTCGACATCGTGTCACTCCAAAGTACCGGCGACCCGCACGCCGCGGGCCGGATTACTCTTCCTATTGGGGAGCGTCGAGGCGGCAGAACCGCGCAAAGGCACGAGGCAGCCCGGAACGGAAAGCGCCGATGCCGTGGCATGTTGGGTTGGCGGTTGCAATTTACAAGGAAAGGGCGGCGGATGAGCGAGATACCGGTGGAGGTTGCCCGCCATTACGGACGCGGCGGGTTGCTGGAGCGTCTGCTCGGCGCTCTGACCGAGGCCGGGAAGGATGTCGAGCACCTCACGATCGACGATCTGGCCCCGCTGGATGAGTTCCACTCCCGCCGGCGTGTGGCGACCGTGGAACTGGCGCGGCTGCTGGCGCCGATGGCGACGGATCACGTGATCGACATCGGTTCCGGGATCGGCGGACCGGCACGCTATCTGGCGGCGACCTGTGCGTGCCGGGTAAGCGGGGTGGACCTGACCGCCGAGTTCGTTGCCGCGGCCGTGGAGCTGACACGGCGGGTTGGCCTGGCGGAGCGGGTCGCTTTCCGCCAGGGCTCGGCGCTGGACCTGCCGTTCGGGAATGCGGCTTTCGATCTGGCGTGGACCCAGAACGTCGCGATGAACATCGCGGACCGGCCGCGGTTCTATGCCGAGATCCGCCGGGTGTTGAAGCCCGGAGGACGGCTGGCGATCCAGGATGTGGTGCAGGGTCCGGGCGGCGCGCTGTACTTCCCGGTGAACTGGGCGGACACGCCGGAAATCAGCTTC
Source organism: Acetobacteraceae bacterium (assembly GCA_035569235.1). Taxonomy (GTDB): domain Bacteria; phylum Pseudomonadota; class Alphaproteobacteria; order Acetobacterales; family Acetobacteraceae; genus JAMXLO01. The sequence goes on from DATMND010000003.1 coordinate 65,859, forward strand.
CTGCGCACGGCGGAGGAGACGCGGGAGATGCTGGAGGCGGCGGGGTTCACGGTGCAGGTCTGGGAGGACAACAGCGAGGTCGCGATCGCCGAAGCGGAGGCCGAACGCGAACGTGCGTCGGCGCGGGACGGGGGGCGGCCGGTATTGGGGGTGCATGTGGTCGTGGGCGAAAGCTTCCGCGAGAAGATGCGGAATTCGCGGCGCAACATGCTGGAGAACCGCACGCGGTTGATCAACGCGGTGCTGGTAAGGGGGTAGTGGGACAGCGCCGCATTCACCCATCGCAAACTCCCTCTCCGCCCCTGGGGGCGGAGAGGGTCGGGGAGAGGTGGGGGCCGATGCCGCCGCGACAACGGACCATCCCCGCACGCCGTCTGCACCGCGAGCCCGCCGCTGCCGAACAGCGACTCTGGCATGCGCTGTGCGCCATGTGCCGCCCCGGAACAACGAGGTGACCGAAAATATCGACGGAGCCCTGCGGGTGGTGCTGCGGGTGCTGGACGAGTCCCCCACCTCACCCTGACCCTCTCCGCCCTTGGGGGCGGAGAGGGCCGGGGAGAGGTGGGGGCTGCTGCCGCCGCGACAACGGACCATCACGTCAAGCGTCTGCGCCGTGATGCCGCCGCCGCCGAACAGCAACTTTGGCATGCGCTGCGGAACAAGTGCAGGCTTGCAGCAACGAGCGTGACCGAAATTATCAACGGAGCCCTGTGGGTGGTGCCGTGGGCGCTGGAGCAGGTCGCCCGCCTCACCCTGACCCTCTCCGCCCCCGAGGGCGGAGAGGGAAAGCACCGCATTCACCCATCTCAACGAGTGCTGGCGTAAACTCCCTCTCCGCCCTTGGGGGCGGAGAGGGCCGGGGAGAGGTGGGGGCTGATGCCGCCGCGACAACGGACCATCACGTCAAGCGTCTGCGCCGTGATGCCGCCGCCGCCGAACAGCAACTTTGGCATGCGCTGCGGAACAAGTGCAGGCCTGAAGCAACGAGCGTGACCGAAAATATCGACGGAGCCCTGCGGGTGGTGCTGCGGGCGCTGGAAGATTCCCCCACCTCACCCTGACCCTCTCCGCCCCCAAGGGCGGAGAGGGAAACGTGTGGGGCTTACCCTAGCGGTTTCAATGGCGGCGTCTCACCCGCTGGCAGCGGCACGCCATCGACATTCAACACCATCGATACCAGGCTGTAATATCCCACCGCGCCGATCAGATCGATAACGCCGCGCTCGCCGAACCGGTCGGCGATCCGCTTGTAGTTGGCGTCCGACACCTGCCCGGTGCCGAGCAGCTCCGTGCAGAAATCGTAGGCCGCGGCTTCGTCGTTCTGCATCGCCGTTGGCCGTGTCCCGGCGGCGATCGCGTCGCAGATCTCGGCCTTCAGCCCAGCCTGGATGGCGAGCTTGCGGTGCGCATAGAACTCATACTGCGCCGTCCACTTCCGTCCGGCCATGATGATTGCCATCTCGTTCAACTGCGCCGGGATGGACGTCGAGTATCGCACATAGGCGCCAACCCGCTGCACCAGATCGCACAGCTCGGGACTGCGCAGCAGCGCATTGAACGGCCCGCGCAGGCCGGCGCCGCGCGGGCCGGACTGGATCGCGTCCGCCACCTTCTTCTGTTCCGCCGTCATGGTCGCCGGCGTCAGTTCCTTGAAGCGTCGTTCGCTCATCTCTTCTCTCCCCTTCCGTTACGGCGAAGCCAGGATCAGGCCGCCATCGACGATGATCTCCGTTCCAGTGATGTAGTTCGCCTCGTCGGACACCAGGAACAGCGCAGCGTGCGCGACATCCCAGGCCGTGCCCATCCGCCCCATCGGCGTGCGCGCATTGCGGCTGGCGATCAGCGCCGCCGCATCGTTGCCGGCGACCGTGCGCGCCAGCCGGTATTCCACCAGCGGCGTGTGCATCAGCCCCGGCACCACGGTGTTGCAGCGGATGCCCTTCTTCACATAGGCGCCGGCGGTCGAGCGGGTGAACTGGATCACGCCGGCCTTGGTCGCGCTGTAGCCGACATGCACGCGCCCGCCATGGCCGTCGTTACGCAGCCCCGCGACCGACGACAGGTTGACGATGGCGCCCTTGCCCTGCGCCTCCATCACCGGAAGGACATATTTGCAGCCGAGAAACACCGTCTTCAGGTTGAGGTCGATCTGGCTGTCCCAGACCTCCTCGGACATCGACACCGGATCGCCGGGCGCCGACCCGCCGACGTTGTTCACCAGGATGTCAATGCATTTGAACCGGCTCAGGCAGGCCTGCACCATCTCCTGCACATCGGCTGCAACCGTCATGTCGCAGCGATGCATCGCGCAGGTGTTGCCTTCACCCTCGATGATCTGCCGCGTCTCGTTCACCGCCGCTTCGTTGATATCCACCAGGAAGACCGACGCGCCCTGGCGCGCGAAAAGCGTGGCCGTGGCCTTGCCGTTGCCCCACCCAGGGCCGACCGACCCCGCTCCGGTGACAAGCGCCACCTTCCCCGTCAGATCCAGCATCCGGACATCCTCCTGGCTTGCGCGCCGAGCCTACGGCGGCAGCGCCGCGCGCGCTACATCGCCCCGCGCGTCGTCACGAGCGTCTTGTCGCGCGTCTTCCACCACTCCTCGATGTGCTGCATCACCACGAAGAATGACGGCACGAACAGCACTGCGAGCAAGGTGGACGCGAGCATGCCGCTGACCACCGCAAGGCCGAGAGAGGCGCGCGCGCTGGCTCCCGCGCCGGTCGCCGTCACCAGCGGCACGACGCCGAGGATGAACGCGAACGAGGTCATCACGATCGGGCGGAAGCGCGCACGCGCCGCATCCACCGCCGCCTGAACCACCGTCGCGCCGTGCAGCTTGCGCCGTTCGCGCGCCACTTCGACGATCAGGATGGCGTTCTTCGCCGACAATGCGATCAGCAGGACGAGCCCGATCTGCGTGTAAAGATTGTTGGCCACCCCGAGACCGGTCAACGCGATCGCCGGTCCTATCAGCGACAACGGCACCGCCAAAATGACTGAGATCGGCGCAAGCCAACTTTCGTACTGCCCGGCCAGACACAGATAAACCAGCAGCATGCCGAGACCGAAGACGTAGACGATCTGCCCGCCGACGAGCTTCTCCTGATAGGACATCGCAGTCCATTCGAAGCCGGCGCCGCGCGGCACGGTCTTGTCGGCGATCTGTTCCATCAGATTGATCGCCTCGCCCGAGCTGAAGCCCTGCGCCGCGAAGCCAATGATCGTGGCCGTCGGATATAGATTGTAGAGCCCGACCAGCGCGGGTCCGACCATCGGACGGATCTGCACCAGCGCCCCGAGCGGCACCATCTTGTTGTCCTGCGTGCGCACGTAGAGCTTCTCGATGTCGCCCGGCA
>DATMND010000004.1:0-13158 GCA_035569235.1 Acetobacteraceae bacterium
AAAACTTGGCACTGGGCACTCGGCATGTGCAACCTGGGGATGTGAAACTCTGATTTACTCGCGCCATCTGTATTTGAGCCAGCCAGCGAATGGCTTGCTGCGCTGCGTCAAGCGAAAGCAATACCCGGCGGCGGACGACAGCAAGGTCGTCACATCGGCGGAGCGACTCCGTCCTTGCCTACGGTCACGCGGCTGGCGGCCAATTTGCCGTCCGGGTTCTTGGTCGCACCGAACATGACCGGGGCGCCCGGCTTGAGGTCGCCACGCTCGGCCGGGGCGAATGTAACAATTGGCGCGTTTGGCGGAACGACGATCTTGTTGCTGCCGCCTTTGAACGACAGGCTGAGTTCGCGCCCGGACGTCGCCTGGACGGCTCCGGAGACCGTGCCGTTGGTCATCATGCTGCCCGGCTCTAAGTCCCACGGGTAGTTGCCCTCGCCGACGCCGCGCATTGAATCGGGAAACACCAGCACCTCGATCGCCTGCATTTCGCCGTTGGCGCCGTTCCTGGTGGCTATGCCGACATACGTTCCCGGCGCGATCGAGGCGAGATCGACCTTCTTCACCGTGGCGACCGTCAGCGGATCGTTCAGCATGACGTCGACCTTGGGGCCTTCACGCGTAGCAATGGTCAGTGTCTGGCCCTCGAGCCCGGCGATGGTACCGCGGATCCGGGTGGGCGGCGCCGTTGTCTGGGCGATGGCGGCAACGCCGAATAGGCAACTGGCCAGCGCCGCCGGCAGCAGACGTGCGAGCATTTGTCTCCCCCCACATGATTGGTTTGTCTTGCCGGATGATAGGCATGATCCTGGTTTCGGAAAGAGGGAATATGTGCCTGGAGGGACGGCGGCTTTGCAATGCGATGTGGCGCATTATGCTGCCCGGTCACAGATGCAATTGCCGCAGTCACGGCCCCGCGGAACCGGAGGTGGGATGGCCGATAAAGGACAAGCATACGACGCGGATTTGGTGCTTTGGGCGGAGAGCCAGGCGCGTGCGTTGCGCGATGCGGGCCGCGCCGGCACCAACCTACCGATCGACTGGGAGAACGTTGCCGAGGAGATCGGCGCATTGGGCAAGTCGCAGGCACGCGAACTGGCGAGCCGGGTTCGGACCATTCTCGTTCACCTGATCAAGTTGCAAGCGTCGCCGGCAGCCGAGCCACGCGGTGGATGGCGCGAGACGATCATCGAGCAACGCAGCGAGATCGAACGGATAATCGAGGACTCTCCCAGCCTGCGGCAAGCCGTTGGCCGTGCCATCGCCAGGGAGATCGTGCCCGCCCGACGCCAGGCTTCGGTCGCCCTGACGGGTCACGGCGAAACACCGCACGTCGGTGCAAATCAGCTCAGTTATTCCGAGCCTGAGGTCCTAGGGGATTGGTTTCCCGACAAAGTGTAATGGGGACAGACCGGCCCGTTACCGCGTCGGGCGGGGCGGCGTCACCGTGTAATCATAGAACCCGCGGTTGGTCTTGCGTCCCAGCCACCCCGCCTCGACATACTTCACCAGCAGCGGGCAGGGGCGGTATTTGCTGTCCGACAGCCCCTCATACAGCACCTGCATAATCGACAGGCAGGTGTCCAGCCCGATGAAATCCGCCAGTTCCAACGGCCCCATCGGATGGTTGGCGCCGAGCTTCATCGAGACGTCGATGCCTGAGACCGAGCCCACACCCTCATACAGGGCATAGACCGCCTCGTTGATCATCGGCACCAAAATTCGGTTGACGATAAAGGCAGGAAAATCCTCGGCGACCGTGGGGGTCTTGCCGAGCTTCTCGGCCAGGTCGTGCACCGCCTGGAAGGTGGTCTCATCGGTGGCGATGCCGCGGATGATCTCGACCAGCTTCATCACCGGCACCGGGTTCATGAAGTGCATGCCGATGAATTTTTCCGGCCGGTCGGTCGCCGCACCCAGCCGGGTGATGGAGATCGATGAGGTATTCGATGCCAGCAGGCAGGATGGCTGCAGATGGGGCGTCAGCGCCCGGAAGATCGCGTGCTTGACGTCTTCCTTCTCGGTCGCCGCCTCGATCACAAGGTCGGCGTCGCCGAGATCGGCGTAGTCCGAGGTGGCGCGGATGCGCGCCAGTGCGTCCTCCTTGTCCTCCTCGGAGATCAGCTTGCGGTTGACCTGCCGGTCCAGGTTGTGGGTGATCGTGCCCATTGCGCGCTCAAGCGCGGCGGGCTTCACATCCAACATCGTCACGGGCAGACCGGCCAGCGCACACACGTGGGCGATGCCATTGCCCATCTGCCCAGCGCCGATCACGCCCACGCGGGCGATGTCCGGCGGCTCCGCCAGCAACGCGCCGCCAGCGGGCAGCAGCTTAACATCAACATTCATATCAGGAGCGCTCCAATTCGGCTGCCAGCTCGGGCAGTGCGGTGAACAGATCAGCCACCAGGCCATAGTCGGCGACCTGGAAGATGGGCGCTTCCTCATCCTTGTTGATCGCCACGATCACCTTGCTGTCCTTCATGCCGGCCAGATGCTGGATGGCACCAGAAATACCGACAGCAACGTAAAGCTCCGGGGCGACAATCTTTCCGGTCTGCCCAACCTGATAGTCGTTGGGCACGAAGCCGGCATCCACCGCGGCGCGTGATGCACCCACCGCGGCACCTAACTTATCAGCAATTGGTTCAATAAGCTTGAAGTTTTCGCCCGACTGCATGCCACGGCCGCCGGAAATCACCACCCGGGCGGCGGTCAGCTCGGGACGCTCGCTTTTCGACAGCTCGGCCGAGATGAAGCGGGAGACCGCAGGCGCATCGGGGATGGCGACCGGCTCGATCGGCGCGCTGCCTCCTTCGGCCGCAACCGGGTCGAAACTGGCGGCGCGGACCGTGATCACCTTCTTCGCGTCGGATGACTCCACGGTGGCGAGCCCGTTGCCGGCGTAGATCGGCCGGATGAACGTGTCCGCGTCCACCACATCGGCAATGTCGCTGATCGGCTGAACGTCCAGGAACGCGGCGACGCGCGGCATGACGTTCTTGCCCACCGCGGTGGTGGCGGCCAGCAGGTGCGAATAGTTCGGCGCGAGCGCGACCAGCAGCGCCGCCGTCGGTTCGGCGAGCAGGTGGTCCAGCGCCGGTGAATCAGCGGTCAGCACCTTGGCCACGCCAGGCAGCTTCGCCGCAGCCGCGGCGGCGGCATCCAGACCGCTGCCGGCAACAAGGGCATGCACGTCCCCCAGTTTCTGCGCTGCCGCAACCGCGCTGCGCGAGGGCTGCTTGATGCCGGCGTCGTCGTATTCGAGCAGTACAAGGCTCGTCATCGGTCAGATCACCTTCGCTTCCGTCCTGAGCTTTGCCACCAGTTCGGCGACCGAGCCGACCTTCACCCCCGCCTTGCGCTTCGGCGGCTCGGATACCTTGAGGGTGGTCAGCCGCGGCGCCGGATCGACGCCGAGATCGGCCGGCGTCATGTTGTCGATTGGTTTCTTGCGCGCCTTCATGATGTTGGGCAGCGAGGCGTAGCGCGGCTCGTTCAGGCGCAGATCCGTGGTTACGATGGCGGGAAGGTTCAGCGCGACAGTCTCGAGGCCGCCATCCACCTCGCGCGTCACGGTGATTGTCTCGCCGTCGATCACGACCTTCGAGGCGAAGGTGCCCTGCGGCCAGCCGAGCAACGCCGCGAGCATCTGACCGGTGGCGCTCATGTCGTCGTCGATCGCCTGCTTGCCCAGGATGATGAGCTTCGGCTGCTCCTTGTCAGCGATCGCCTTCAGCAGCTTGGCGACGGCCAGGGGTTGCAGTTCGGCGTCGGTCTGCACCAGGATGCCGCGATCCGCGCCCATCGCGAGCGCGGTGCGGATCGTCTCGGCGCATTGCGCCACGCCGAGCGACACCGCGACGATCTCGGTGGCGATGCCCTTCTCCTTCAGGCGGACCGCCTCTTCGATGGCGATCTCGTCGAACGGATTCATGGACATCTTCACCCCGGCGGTCTCGATGCCGGAGCCGTCGGTCTTCACGCGGACCTTGACGTTGTAGTCAACCACCCGCTTGACGGGGACCAGAATTTTCATGGGACGACCGTGCCGCTTTCAGGAATTTCGTGCGCCGTCAGGGCGGGCGACCCGCCTGTTCGCACCTGCAATAGAACCGGCGGACCATATGCAGGGGCTTGTAGCCTGTCAAACCTCCCGCTCAGGACTTCAGCAGGGTCATCAGCAGTGCGAACAGCAGCAATGCCGCCGCCTGGAGGATCACCCGCCAGCGCATCAACGCATTAGAGCGGGCGGGGTTGCCGCCGCCGCGAACCAGGCCCAACAGGCCGGCAAACAGCACACCGAGGGTGCCAAACATCAGCAGCACGATCAGAATTGTCAGGAAGGTTTTCACGCCCACCCACATGGGAACGCGAAGGAGCTTCTGCACCCGCCATGCCAGGATCGCATCCCCGCAATGATCTGCCGTCACCTTGCCACTTTGTTGACCGAGTTCAGCCGATCGTGTTCGGAGCCACCGCGATGCTGCGACTGCTAATCCTCGTCTGCCTCGTGGCGTTCGTGCCAGGAGCCGCCGTCCGGGCCCAGCAGCCCGCGCAGGCCGGCGGCATGCCGGCGGCCAAGGCGACCCCCGAAACCAGCGCGCCCCAGATCAGCCCGGACGATGCGCGCCGGGCGCTGGAGGTGCTGAAGGATCCGCAGAAGCGCGCTCAGATCACATCGACCCTGGAAACGATCGCCAGAACGCTTCCGCAGGCTCCCGCGGAGGCTGCCGCTGCTCCCGCGCCTGCCCCCGCACCCGAGCCGGCGAGCCAACCATCAGGACCACTGGTGCCGAACAGCCTGGGTGCCGAGGTGCTTGTGGGCGCCTCGGGTTTTCTGACCCACGTGTCGGGCCAGGTCGTGGGCACGCTCGGAGCTGTCCGCAGCGTGCCCATGCTGTGGTACTGGCTGAAGATTACATCGACCGACCCATGGGCGCGCGGCGTCCTGCTGGATGCCGCCTGGCGCCTGGCGCTGGTGCTGGTCGCCGGGCTCGCGATCGAGTGGGCAATCCGCGCTGCCGTGCGGCGCCCCATTCTGGCGCTGATCCGCCAGGCGCCGAACGGCGGCCCCCCGGTTGACGAAAGCGGCGAGGCGCGGGCCGAGCAGGGGGAGATCGAGCCGCCCCACCATCGGCGGATCGCCGCGCTGGTACTGCTGCGTCGCGTACCACTGGTTCTCGGGCGGCTTGTTCTCGAGGTGCTGCCGGTGCTCGGTTTTCTGATCATCGGCCATCTGATCGTGGCGAGCGCGCTGGGAGGCGATACCCTGACGCGGCTCGTGCTGCTGGCAGTGATCGGCTCCTACGCATTGTGCGTGGCGATCCTGTGCATCGCGCGCATGATGTTATCGCCTGGTGAGCCTCGTCTGCGCCTGCTGCATATCTCGGATGACGCAGCCGCCTACGCCACGCGCTGGACCAGGCGGATCGTGGTGGTGACCGTCTTCGGTTATGCGGTCGCGGAGGTCGGGCTGCTGCTGGGCCTGTCGGATGCCGCGCACGACGCGCTGCTGAAGGCGTTCGGCCTCGTCGATCATGTATTCCTTGGGATCATCGTCATCCAGCAGCGCAAGGCGGTGCGGCAGGCGATACGCGCCCCGGCCGGAGCGACCGGCCCGTTCGCGGGGTTCCGCAACTGGCTGGCGCGCATTTGGCACTGGCTGGCGCTGCTGCTGCTGGCCACGCTCTGGCTCGCCTGGGTGGTGGAGATACCCCACGGCTACTCGCTGATGCTGCGCTATTCGGTCAGCATCGTCGCAGTGCTGGCGGTGGCGCGTCTCGTCCAGATCGTGGTGCACGGTGCGCTCGATCGCATGCTGTCCGTCAGGCCTGAGGTGGTGTCGCGCTATCCCGGGATCGAGACACGCCTCGTGCTCTACCACCGCGTGCTGCTCAGCGTCGCACGCGCGCTCATCTTCCTCGCCGCCGCGATTGCGCTGCTGCAGCTGTGGGGGCTCGGAGCACTCGACTGGCTGACCGCGACCGAGCTCGGCCGGCGTTTGCTGTCCAGCCTGGTCACTCTCTCGGTGACGGTGCTGCTGGCTCTGGCGGTCTGGGAAGCGGTCAACGCTGGGATCGAACGGCATCTGGCCAGGCTGACCCGGGACGCACAGATCGCACGTTCGGCACGGCTGCGCACATTGCTGCCGCTGCTCCGCGCGATTCTATCGATCACCATCCTGATCGTCGCCGGCATGATGGTGCTCTCCCAGATCGGCGTGAACATCGGCCCGTTGCTGGCCGGTGCCGGCATCGTCGGTGTGGCGATCGGCTTCGGCTCGCAGAAGCTCGTGCAGGACCTGATCAACGGCATCTTCCTCCTGTTGGAGAATACGATGCAGGTCGGCGACCAGGTCACCGTCTCCGGTCTGTCGGGCACGGTGGAGAACCTGTCGGTCCGCACCATCCGTCTGCGCGCCGGCGACGGTTCGGTGCACATCATCCCGTTCAGCTCGGTGACGTCGGTGACCAACGTGAACCGCGGCATCGGCAACGCCTCGGTCAATGTCTGCGTCGCCTATCACGAGGACACCGATCGCGTCTGCGAGGCGCTGAAGGAGACCGCGTCCGGGATGCGCAAGGAACCCGACTTCTCGGCGAAGATGCTGAGCGACCTGCAGCTGTGGGGCGTGGACAAGGTGGACGGTGGCGGCGTGACCATCGCCGGCCAAGTGGTCTGCACCGATTCCGGCCGTTGGAGCGTGCAGCGCGAATTCAATCGGCGCATGAAGAAGCGGTTCGACGAGCTGGGTATCGAGATCTACAACCCGGTGCAGCGCATGGTCGCTTTTACGCAGATGGCAAACGAGTCGGCGCAGCAGAACGCTGAAGCAACCCGGCCATGACCGGCGCAGCTGGGTTGGATCGGCTTGCCGGGACGCTGGCGGTCGAGGGCTTTGCTTTCGTGCACGGTGCCGAAATGGGGGCGATGTTCGCGCGGCACGGCTCGCTGGCGAACTGGGCGGAGTTCGCGGCGAGCTGGGATGACCTGGGTCTCGACACCTACATGGCCGACGGCGGGCGCTATCGGAAACGGCGTCATGCGACCTTCGCTGCGGCGGCGGGCGAGTCGATCCGGCGCGGGCCACACCAGCCGCATTTTCAAAGCCGAGATTACAATGCGCTGAACGGCGGCATTGCGCGCTGGTTCGATCCCGTGCTGCCGGAGATCGCCGCGGGTCCAAGTTTGACAACCATCCTTGCGACGTGTCGTGCGCTGTTCGAGCAACTTGCGGCGACGCGGGACTGGCATAACCCAGACTGGCACATCGAGATTCATCAGTTCCGCATCGAGGCGCGCAGCGGTGTCGAAGGCAGGCCGACGCCGGAGGGGATGCATCGCGACGGTGTGGATTACGTGCTGGTGCTGCTGATCGGCCGCCGCAATATAAAGAGCGGCGTGACAACGATCCATGGCGCGAGTGGGCGCGATCTTGGCAGCTTCACCCTGGCTGAGCCTTTCGACGCCGCCTGGGTGGACGATCACCGCGTCATGCACGGGGTTACGCCGGTCGAGCCGATCGATCCGAGCCGGACGGGGTTCCGGGATGTGCTGGTTGTCACGTTTCGGCGGAAGGATGGTGAGTGATGGGGAGAACGCGGAGCAAAATTCACCGCAGAGGCGCGGAGGGCGCAGAGTAGGCGAGATCAGATAACGCGAAGCGGCGTATGCCCTGTTTCAGCAGTACCGTGTTGAAATTTAACAGCAGCGAAATTGGATGTTTGCTCAGTCGCAAGTATGTCAGCACCTGTGCCTCGTGGATCGGCATCTGCACGACGGATTTTACTTCTATGATTAGCTGCCTTTCGACAACGAGGTCCATTTGATAGCCGCAGTTCAATCGTTGCCCTCGATATTCGAGCGGCAACGGAACCTGACGGTCATGGTCGATGCTATTCCACGCCAGCTCGAATGCAAGGCATTCCTCATACGCCGATTCGAGCAGCCCAGGTCCAAGCTGCCTGTGCACGGCGATGGCTGCCCCAATGACCCGACGCGTCAGATCGCTCAAAGGGACGCGGCCTGCAGCAATTTCAGAGCCGTCCATTTCTCGCCTACTCTTCGACCTCTGCGCCTCTGCGGTGAAACTACTCTGTGACCTCCCCACCGTATAGCAAGGCTGGTTAATGGCAGCCTTACACCAACAGACATTCAGTCAAACGCCCATCCCGCACGATCCCCTCGGGCGCCTCACTGCGGCAGCGTTCGATCACCAGCGGACAACGCGGATGGAACCGACAGCCGCATGGGATATTGGCCGGATCGGGGTAGCTCTCCCCAAGCCCGACATCCGGAATTCCCAATCCCGGCTCCGGTGTCAGCACGGATGCCAACAGCGCGCGCGTATATGGATGGCGTGGCTCGCGGAACAGCGCATCCACCGGCGCCTGTTCGACGAAGCGGCCGAGATACATCACGGCAACCTCGATCGCGATATGCTCCACCACGGCAAGGTTGTGGCTGATGAACACATACGTCAGGCCAAAATCCCGCCGCAGTTCAGCAAGCAGGTTCAGTATCTGCGCCTGCACCGATACATCGAGCGCACTGGTCGGTTCATCGCATACCACTATGCGAGGCCGCAGCACGAGGGCGCGCGCGATCGCCACGCGCTGACGTTGACCGCCTGACAACTCGCCCGGCAACCGGTCAGCCAAGTCGGACGAGATGCCGACGCGTGTGAGCATTTCCATCACGCGGTCGCGCCGCTGCGCGGCCGGCACATTGCCTTGCGCCGCGAGCGGCAGTCCGACGATGTCGCGGATGCGCTGGCGTGGATTGAGCGAGGAGAACGGATCCTGGAACACCGGCTGGATGAGGCGCGCGCGTTCGCGCCGGTCCATGCTGGCGAGGCTGCGGCCGTCGACCAGGACATCGCCCTCGGTCGGCGACAGCAGGCCGAGGATCAGGCGCGCCAGGGTGGACTTCCCGCATCCGGACTCGCCGACGATGCCGAGCACGTCGCCGGCCGGCAGAACGAACGATACGCCATCCACCGCGCGTACCACGCGTTCCGGCGTGCGCATGCCGGCGCGCGTGCGGAACACGCGTCGCACATTGCGCACTTCGACGGCGTGCGTCATGCGGCCTCGGCGCGCGTCCAATCGGATGGCAGGCGGCACAGGTAGTCGTGGCCGACGCCTGCCACCTGCCGCGGCACGGCCTGTGCGCATGCGGCAATGGCGTGCGCACAGCGGTCGCGGAAGGCGCAACCAGCGAAGCCGGGCGCGACGCGCGGCACCATGCCGGGAATGCTGCCGAGCGGCTCGTCGTGCCGCAGGCTGCCGGGCACTGGAATGCAGCGCAACAGGCCACGTGTGTAGGGATGCGTGGGGGCAGCGAACAACGCCTCGGACCGCGCGCTCTCGACCACCTCGCCAGCGTACATGACCGAGACACGGTCCGCCATGCGCGCGACGATGCCGAGGTCGTGGGTGATCAACAGCAGGGCGAGGCCAAGTTCGCGTTGGAGGGTTTGCAACAGCCGAAGGATCTGCGCCTGCACCGTGACGTCGAGCGCGGTGGTGGGTTCGTCGGCGATCAGCAGCTCGGGCTCGCACATCAGCGCCATCGAGATCATCACGCGCTGCCGCAATCCGCCGGACAGCTGGTGTGGATACTGCCGGAGGCGCATTCCCGGCGCGGTGATGCCGACGCGCCCGAGCAATTCGGCGGCGCGGTCGAGCGCCCGCGCGCGTGAGACGCCGCGATGGCGTTCCAACACCTCGGCCATCTGCGAGCCGATCGTGTAGGCCGGGTTGAGGCAGGTCGTCGGCTCCTGGAAGATCATCGCCAGCTTGTTGCCGCGCAGCCGCGCCATGCCGCGTTCGGAGATGCGCGTGAGGTCGAAGTCCTGGAAGCGCAGCACATCTGCGCTGCGGTGGGCACTGCGGGCGAGCAGGCCCATCACGGCGAGCGCGCTGACCGATTTGCCGCAGCCGGATTCGCCGACCAGGCAGTGGGTCTCGCCGCGGTTGACCGTGAGTGAAATGCCGCGGACGGCGGCGATCGAATTGCCGAACGTAACGCGCAGGTTGGCGACCTCGAGGACGGAGTTCATAGGCGTGACGCCTCATCCGTCATGGTGGGCGAAGGCCCGCCATCCACGCCTTTGCTGTGCTGCGGCGAAGGAAGACGTGGATGGCGGGCCTTCGCCCACCATGACGACGGATGGCTTCTCATTGCGGACGCGCAGCCCCAAGCAAGTCCCGCAGCCCGTCGCCCAGCAGGTTGATGCCGAGCACCAGTACAAACAGTGCGATGCCTGGGACCATGATCACCCACGGGCTGAAGAACATGTAGTCCTTGCCCTCGGCGATCATCAGCCCCCACGACGGCAGCGGCGGCGGCACGCCGAGACCGAGGAACGACAGCGCGGCTTCCAGCAGTATGGCAAGCGCCATCTCCAACGTCGCGACGACGACGAGATGCGTCAGGATGTTCGGCAACACCTCGCGCAGCAGGATGTGCACGCGCGACGCGCCGGCCGCCTGTGCCGCGGCGATGTAATCGAGATTGCGTACCTGCATCGTGGTGGTGCGCGACACGACGGCGAAGCGCTCCCACAGCAACAACCCAAGCGTGAGGATAACCACGGTGAGCGAACTTCCGATCAAAGCGACCACAGTCAGCGCCACCAGGATCAGCGGGATCGACAGCCGGCACGTGACGATGAACATCACCATGTCGTCCACTCGGCCGCCGAAATAGCCGCCGAGCACACCCAGCGTGATGCCGATCAAACCAGAGGTTATGACGGTGAAGATGCCGATCGTCATCGAGATCCGGGCGCCATACATCAGGCGCGACAGATAGTCTCGGCCGAGCTGGTCGGTACCCAGGGGATGCAGTGCCGACCCGCCGTCCATCCACTCTGGCGGCACCAGCCGCAGATTGAGGTCCTGGGCGAAGGGGTCGTGCGGCGCGAGGTGCGGTGCAAAGATCGCCACCAGGAGCACGGCGCCCACAATCAGCATACCAAGCAGCGCGGCGACATGGCGCATCGCGAGAAGGACGTGCCGTGCCGGCAGCACGGTGATGCTCATGCGGTGCGCAGCCGCGGGTCGAGCACCGCGTTCATCATGTCGGCGGTTAGCGTCAGCCCGATATAGATGATGGCGAGGATCAGCACGACCGCCTGCACCACCGGAAAATCATTCTTGCTGATCGATTCCCACGCCAGGTACCCGACGCCGTGCAGCGCGAACACCGCCTCGATGACGATCGAACCGCCGAGCATGAAACCCAGCTGCACGGCGGCCACCGATACCACCGGCATCGCCGCGTTGCGCAGCCCGTGCTTCAGCACGATTTTTGCGGTGCTCAGTCCCTTGGCGCGCGCGGTGCGGATGTAGTCCGATGAAAGCGCGTTGATCATCCCGGCGCGCGTCAGACGCATCAGTGCGGGAATGGCGGAGAATGCCAGCACGATGCCCGGCATGATGTAGCCGTCCCACGTATCGACACCGGAAAGCGGCAAAAGCTGGAGCTTCAAGCCGAGCCAGATGATCAGCACGAGCGAAAGCCAGAAGCTCGGCATCGCCTGGCCGAACAAAGCCAGCAGTGTGATTGCCTTGTCGATTGCGGAACCCTCGCGCATCGCTGCGATGATGCCGAGCGGAATGGAGACGATCAGCGCGATCAACAGGCCGGTTACGCCAAGGGTCAGCGTGATCGGCAGCCGCTCTTTTATCAGGCCGGCAACCGGTGCGTGATAGAGGTAGGAGCTGCCGAAATCGCCTTCGGCGGCATGCACCGCCCACTCGACGAACTGCACCGGCAGCGGCCGATCCAGTCGGTAATTCTTGCGGATGGTCGCGACGTCCTCCGCGGTGGCGTTAGGACCCGCGATGGAAATGGCGAGGTCGCCGGACAGCCGGGTCAGCGCGAAGCTGATCACCAGCACCGTTAGGCAGACCAGGAGGGCGAGCACCGCCCTGCGCAGCAGGAAGCGCAACATGGCGCAGCCTATGGTGCACGCCGGTCCTGCCGCAAGCGCTGCAGAGCGGCACAATCATAAGAGCCACGACGCGACCGAAAGGCCCGAAATGAAATAAGTGGTGACGTTGCACCCCGCTCTCGTCATCCCCGCTTTCGCGGGGATGACAATGAACGGGGATGACAATGAGATCGTTTCAGCTCTTGTTAGCGCCCCAGAACACCGGGGCCGATCCCTTCAGCAGGCCCGTGATGTTCGACCGCCACGCCGCGTGCGGCAGGTATTGGCCGAGCGGAATGGTTGGCACGTAGGTGAACGCCGCCAGTTGGAACTCGGCCTCATACTTGCGACGGTCCGCGTCGTTCGGCGCGTCGATCCACGCCTCATACGCCGCCTCGAGCTTGGGATCGTCCGGCCAACCAAACCAGGCCTTGGCGCCAGGACTGCGCAGCGTGTTGGCCAGCATTGGATCGACATACTCGGGACCAGGCGCGCCAGCGGGAAAGATCGACCAGCCGCCCTTGTCCACCGTCTCCTTGTTGGTGCGCCGCTGCACCACGGTGCCCCAGTCAACCATCTGTTCGTCGATGTTCAACCCGACCTTGTGGAATGCATCAGCCACCACGGTGATGAACGCGTTGTAGATGAGCTGATCGGTCGGATGCAGCAGCACGATCCGCTCGCCGCCATACCCCGCCTTGCCGAGCATCGCCTTCACCTCGTCGGTGGTCCAGCGCTTGCGGCGGAAGTCCATGCCCGCGTCGTTGGCTGCCGGCGCGCCGGGGAGGAAAAAACCCATCGGCGCGCGCCAGTTCGATTCGTCCTCGCCCATCGCCGCCATCATCGCCTCACGCGGATCGACGGCCGCCATCATCGCGCGCCGCACGCCGACATTGCTGGTGGGCGCGACGAAGCTGTTTGGTCGCAGGATCGCAACCGTGCCGTAGATGTCGAGCAGGCCCGTCGTCACGCCCGAGGCGCGCTTCAGCATCGGGATCAGGTCGGGCTGCGGCAGTTCGAGCCAATCGACCTCGCCGGCGGTCATCGCGTTCGCCGCGGTGGCCGGGTCGGGAATGACGCGCCACTCGACGCGATCGAGTTCCACCCGGTGGCCACCGGCGGTGTATGACGCCGGCTCCTGGCGTGGCGTGTATTTGTCAAATCGGGCAAACGCGGCGTGGCTGCCGGAGACGAATTCGTCCGGCAGGAAGCGG
>DATMND010000005.1:0-5800 GCA_035569235.1 Acetobacteraceae bacterium
CAGGATCTCGTTCTTGGTCAGCCGGGTCTCCAGCCAGATCGCCAGGAACGCCTCGTTGACCTTGCGCTCGATGGTGCGCTCGTTGGACAGGAACAGGTTTTTGGCGAGCTGCTGGGTGATCGAGGAGCCGCCCTGGCGCACGCCGCCGGCCTGGGCGTTGGTGACCAGCGCGCGCGCCGTACCTGCGATGTCGATGCCGAAATGGTCGTAGAAGCGGCGGTCTTCGGTCGCCAGCGTCGCCTTGATCAGATTGTCCGGAAAATCTTCCAGCGGGATCGAGTCGTTGTGCTTGATACCGCGGCTGCCGATCGGGTTGCCGTAGCGGTCGAGGAAGCTCACCGCGAGGTCGCTCTTCTTCAGCCAGTCCTCGTCCGCGGTCTCGCGGAAGGCCGGGATCGCGAGCGCCAGCAGCAGGATCAGGCCGCCGAGCCCGAGCGTTGCCGCCTCCGAGAACGGCTCGACAAACACCCAGCGCTTCCAGCCGCCGACATAGAAGCGGTCCATGAAGGTCGAGAAGCGCTCATAGAGCTCGCGCGCGCCCTTGCCCGACGAGAACAGGGTGGAGTCGATGCGTGAATCGACGTCCAGCATCAGGCGCCGGATTTTGGGCTTCCATTCAGGCGGTATGATCTGGCGCACGGACTAACGGCTCTTCGTCGGACTTCGAAAGCGCTTTTGCACCCAGCGGGGGTACCGCAGACGTCTTTGCGGGAATGTTGCGGCAAACCCAAGGCGTGTTGTCGGGTGACTCTTTTCTATCTAGCCGAGCGGGGGACATAAACCAATGCCCGGCCGACAGTTTCCTCAAGCCAACCGCATTTTCATGGGGTAGTGATAATGTGCGGTTTGAGGCGGTTCCCGTCCAATCAACCTCTTGCGCGCGGCCACCACAAGCTCCTAGAAGGGTTTTTCGTTAACCCCCCGTGATAACAAGGGATTCATGACCGCGCCCGTCAAGCGGCCCTCGGGGCAAGAGGGATTTTTCTGGAAAACCAAGACGTTGGAGCAGATGTCCGACGCCGAATGGGAGAGCCTGTGCGACGGCTGCGCGCGCTGCTGCCTGGAAAAGCTGGAAGAGGAGGACACCGGCGAGATCTTCTTCACCCATGTTTCCTGTTCGCTCCTGGATTCCGGCCTATGCGCCTGCAAGGACTACGAGAATCGGTCCGCAAAAGTGTCCGATTGCGTCCGCCTGACGCCCACCAATGTGAGGACGTTGAACTGGCTGCCGCCGAGCTGCGCCTACCGGCTGGTCGCGCAGGGGCGCGACCTCCATTGGTGGCACCCGCTGATCTCCGGCGACCCCAATACGGTCCATGAAGCTGGCGTCTCGGTGCGGGGGCGGGTGGTCGGCACCGAGGACGAGATCCCGGATTCCGAGCTCGAGGACCATGTCGTGGAATGGCCGAAGCTGCTGCCGCGACAGGCGCGGCTGAAGCGGCGGCCGAAGGCCTAACGCTCCGTTAAGCACTCACGAACCCTCACGCGATCGCGACTGGGACCCACCCATGCGCCGACGCGCCTGCCTGGGCTTCGACTTTCCGCCTATGTTGGTGGTCGTTGATTCTCTCAGCGGCCTTCGCCGCAAACATAAGATTCTACGTCTCCCATGAACAAGTTCGAACGGCAGAGCCGTCACCCTGCCGACCGTACAGCGCTGCCTGAAAAAGTCGCAGTCGATCTCTCAAACCTCTCGCGCCAGGTCAAGGCGGGGAGCGACGCGCCGCCACTGGCGCCTGCGCCGTTGAGCCCGCGGGAGGTCCGCACCATCCTGATGAGCCTGTTGCTCACGATGTTTCTGGCCGCGCTCGACCAGACCATCGTGGCGACCGCGCTGCCGACCATCGGCCGGCAATTTTCCGATGTCTCCAACCTGTCCTGGGTGATCACCGCCTATCTGCTGGCCTCGACCGCGGTGGCGCCGGTGTTCGGCACCCTCTCCGACATCTATGGCCGCCGCGGCATGATCATCGTCGCCTTGAGCCTGTTCGTCGCGGGCTCGGTGCTGTGCGCCATCGCGCCCAACATGACCGTCCTGATCCTCGCCCGCGGCCTGCAGGGGCTCGGCGGCGGCGGCATCATGCCTGTCGTGCAGACGGTGATCTCCGACGTCATCAGCCCGCGCGAGCGCGGCCAGTATCAGGCCTATTTCTCCGGCGTCTGGATGCTTGCCGGCATCGGCGGGCCGGTGCTCGGCGGCGTGTTCGCCGAACACCTGCACTGGTCGATGATCTTCTGGATCAACGTGCCCCTGGCGCTCGCCTCGCTTGCACTGCTGCTGCCGAAGATGCGCCGCCTCCCGGTCTATCACCGCAGGCGCGAGGTCGACTGGCTCGGTGGCGTCCTGCTGATGGCGTCCGCCGTGGTCTTCATGCTGGTGCTGACCTGGGGCGGCCACCGCTTTGCCTGGCTGTCGCCGACCCTCGTCGCGATGCTCGGTGCCTCGGTCGCGCTGGCGCTGACCTTCGTCTGGCACGCGCATCGTTCGGATGAACCGTTCTTGCCGCTGTCGCTGATCGGCGGCCGGGTGGTGCCCTATGGCATGCTCGCGGGCGGCTGCGCGCTGGGCGCGATGATCGGGCTCACCGTGCATCTGCCGCTGTATTACGAGGTGGTCTATCACCTAACCGCGAGCGAGGCGGGCCTGGCGCTGATTCCGCTTGCGGCGATCTCGACCTTTGGCGCGGCGATCGCCGGCCGCACCATGGCCCGCGTCAAGCACTACAAGCGCGTCGCGATCGCCGGCACCACCATCGCGACGATCGTTGGCGCCGTGCTGACGCTGACCACCCCGCCGCTCTGGGTCATGCTGGTGTGGCTCGCCGTATTCGGCATCGGGCTTGGCACGCCGTTTCCGATCTGCGTGGTCAGCCTGCAGAACGCGGTGCACCGCTCGCAGGTCGGCACCATCACCGGCGCGATGAACTTCTTCCGCTCGATGCTGTCGTCCTTCACGGTCGCGGCCTTTTCCGCCATCCTCCTGATGGCGCTCGGCTCCGACATTTCGCTCGGCGGCGAGGGCCAAGGTCCCGTCGGCGGGATTCCGGCCGCCGACATGATCATGGCGTTCCGCTATGTCTTCGGCGCCGCGACCTTGATGCTCGCCACCACGGCGCTCTGCATGGTGCTGATGGAGGAGCGGCCGCTCGCCGGCCCTGCCAAGCAGCAGCCGGTCGACATGGCGGAGTAGGGCTTCAGCTCGCGCTGGATAGCCGCAGCGGCGCTTTCCCACCTGGCCAGAACGGAATCGGCCGTTCCGACGCGCCCCGCTGACGTTCGTATCATTTTGGGGCGGCCTCGTTTACGAACGTCACCGGATCAATGGGTGTGGCTAGACCGAGACGCGTCTCAATAGCTTCCGCCGCGTCAAGGCACAGGTCTTCCCGAAGCCGCCGTCCGGTGATCAGCACGCCGATCGGCAACCCGGTTGCTTCGTCCTGCCCGGCCGGGACACATGCCGAAGGAAGTCCCAGCAAGTTGGCCGGCACCACCGGGCGCATCAGTTCCTTGGCAGCGGCGGCTCCTTCTGCCGTATCCGAGTCGAAGCCATGCTCGAACGGCAACTGCGTCCAGGTCGGGGACAGCACAAGCGGCCTCTCCGCCATGAACATCGACCACGCCTTCGCGATCGCATGGCGCTCGACCATCAGGTTCGACCACGCCATTGTGTCGGCCAGTGGAGGCACGACCGCCTGGAAGTTTTTCAGGAAGTTCATCGCATCGGCTCCCATCACGAGCGACAAGGTGTCGAGCACCGATGCGAGGTCGCCCATGATGAAGCGAGCCCAGCAGTCTATCGCGTCCTCGTAACGCGGCGGGCTGATCTCTTCGACCGCATACCCTGCGTCCGCCAACGCGAGCGCCGCGCGTCGGACGGCGGCTGCCACCGTCGGATGCGTGCTTCCACCTGATGGCTCCGGCATAGCTGCCACGCGGATCGGCCGGGTCAGGGATGGACCCTCGAACGGCGCGTCGATGGACCACGGGTCGCGTGCGTGCGCGCCCATTAGGACACGCAAGCCCAGGCGCACATCAGCCACGCGTCGGGCCATCGGCCCTTGCACATTCATCAGTTGCACCGCCAGCAAATGGCCTTGCCTAGGCCCACAATCGGCGCCGGGCAAACGGCCCGCGGAAGGCCGGATCGATGCAATGCCGCAGGCGTTAGCAGGATTGCGCAACGAACCGCCGATGTCGTTGCCCAGTCCGACTGGACTCATGCCACTGGCCAGGGCCGCAGCTTCGCCTCCGCTGGAGCCGCCGGCGGTGCGGCCCGGGTGCCACGGATTACGCGTGATCCCGTGGAGTGAGCTGACGGTGTGGATGCGTAGCGCCATGTCCGGCAAATTGGTCCGGCCGATGGGTATCGCACCAGCCGCCCGCATACGTTCCACGGCCGGCGCATCCAAGGGAACAGCGGTTTGCGCCAGTGCCGGCACGCCCCAAGTCGTCGGCAGGCCTGCCATGTCGATGTTCTCCTTCACGGTGAAGGGAACGCCATGCAGAGGACCAACGCTCTCGCCCGCCGCCAGCTGACGATCGGCCAGGTCCGCAGCTTCGCGGGCCTGGTCAGCCAACACGCGCACCACGGCGTTCAGCGCTGGATTGACGGCATCGATGCGGGCAAGGTGGGCATTCACCACCTCGGCCGAGCTCAGCTGCCGACGTGCAATGCGGTGTGCCAGATCGGTCGCCGACAGTTGCCAAATCTCGCTCATCGGGACGCTCCAATCGTGTCCGCTTCGGGACATGGACGGCATCTGTCCGCCGAAACCTTGGCAAAGCTGATTGGGCGGGTCCACCCGAAATCAGATTGATGGCCGGATTTGCCAGTGCGACAAATTTGAACGCTGATGTCTGTCGCCGGTCCGGCGTCCTGGTCGGCTTCGGGGCACTTACGCAGGGCAGGCGGGTTTCGATTTCCAGAAATGCTGCTTCTCCAAATCAGAAATATTATCCACTCCGTCCCGCGCTCACCAAGAGGGGCTGAATCGGAAGCACGAGCTCACATGCCCACTTTCCAGGTGCGGCGATATGAGCGCTTGACGCCAGGCGTACGATTTCGAAATCGCTTGCGGTGGACTCTAGCTCGCGCTCGACAGCCGCAGC
This sequence comes from Acetobacteraceae bacterium, assembly GCA_035569235.1. Taxonomy (GTDB): domain Bacteria; phylum Pseudomonadota; class Alphaproteobacteria; order Acetobacterales; family Acetobacteraceae; genus JAMXLO01. The sequence goes on from DATMND010000005.1 coordinate 5,110, forward strand.
GGCTCGCTCACGATCACGTCCTCGGAGCGGAAATAGAGCCGGAGCGGGATGCGCGGCGAGCGCCCGACGCCCGGCTTTTCGGCGCTGAGCTGGATGTTGTGGGACGGGTTCTCGGTAAATTCGAACGAGCCGTCGGCCCTGCTTCGCGTGGTGGGGCCTTCCGCGAAGGTCGTGAAGTTGAAAACCCACAGCTTGACCTCGGCGCCTTCAACCGGGTTGCCCTTGGCGTCGACCACGCGTCCTTCGACGATGCCGTGATTGTGGGTCACGACCCACGCGTTCCAGCCGGCCGCCAGCGCGACAAGCACGCCGGGCACCAGCACGAAGCGGTTGAGCAGCCATCGGCGCCATCGCGGACCGGTGAACTCCTCGTCGGTGCTCATCCCTTGGTCGCTCCGGTCGTCAATCCCTGCACGAACTCCTTCTGCGCCAGCAGGAAGAGCAGGATCCCCGGCGCCAGCACCATGATGCAGAAGGCGTAGAGCGCGCCTGTGGTGTTCTCCTGGTAGGAGATGAAACGTGCGAGCCCCAGCGGCAGGGTCTGCATGTCCTGCGAGCGGGTCGCGATCAGGGGCCACATGAAATTGTTCCAGGACCAGATGAAGGACAGGATCACGTTGGTGGCGACCGCGGACTTCGCGAGCGGCATCATGATTTTCCAGATGATCCGCCATTCGGTGAGCCCGTCGAT
>DATMND010000006.1:0-7310 GCA_035569235.1 Acetobacteraceae bacterium
CGCGTGGACGACCGGCTGATGCTGTCGCCGCCCGGTCTCGAACTCCGGGTGCGTGGCCTGCACGCGCAGAACCGGCCGGCCGGCGAAGCTGTGGCCGGACAGCGCGTCGCGCTGAATATCGTCGGGCCGCGGCTGTCGAAGGATACTGTGACGCGCGGCGACTGGGTGCTGCATCCCGACGTGCACGCACCGACCTTTAGGCTCGACGCACGGCTGCGGCTGCTGGCGGAAGAGGCGCGGGCGCTGCGTGCCGATGCGCCGACGCATCTACATCTTGGCGCCGCGCATGTGATGGCGCGGGTCGCACCGCTGGATATCGAGCGGCTCGGTCCTGGCGATGTCGCATTGGCGCGGTTGACGCTCGATCATCCGATCGGCGCGCTCGCATGGGATCGGCTGGTGCTGCGGGACGCGACCGCCACACGCACCATCGGCGGCGGACTGGTGGTCGATCCGTTTCCGCCGCGCCGCGGCCGGCGCACAGCCGAGCGTCTCGGCCAGCTGGCGGCGCTCAATGAGCCGGATGCCGCGACGGCGTTGCGCGATTTGCTGACCTTGCCACCTAAGTGGACCGACGCCGCCACGTTCTTCCGGTCGCGCAATATGCCGCAGGCGGTGCGGGCCGCCGTGATGCTTGCCGCGCCGGCGGTCGCTGTGGCGGAGCTGCTGATGGCGCCGGGCGCGCTGGAGGCATTGCGCGGCGGCATGGTGGATCGTCTGGCGGCGCATCATGCGGCGGCGCCAGACCAGCCGGGTTTTCAGCCCGAGCGTCTGCGTCTGGCAACACCAGGCCGCCCATCGCAGACGGCTTTCCGCGCCATCATCGAATCGCTGTTGCGGCGCGGCCTGGTGGAGCAGGACGGGCCATGGCTGCGTCTGCCGACACATCGCGCCGTCCTGTCGCCACGGGACGAACGCATCTGGCAGCAGGCGCATGGGCTCATCGCCGCAGAACGCTTCCGCCCGCCGCGCACGCGCGACCTGGCGCAGGCGTTGTCCATGCCGGAGCCAGCAATGCGCGCCACATTGAAGCGGTTACAGCGCATGGGCAGACTGATCGAGGTCGCGCCGGATCAGTTCTTCCTGAGCGAGACGGTGGCCGAGATGGTGGCCGTCGCAGCCGCGATCGCCGACGCCGATGCGGCGGGCATGCTTACCGCGGCGCAGTTCCGTGACCGGCTTGCGAATGGCAGGAAGGTAGCCATCCAAATCCTTGAGTTCTTTGACCGCGCGGGGGTGACCGTGCGCATCGGCGACGAACGGCGAGTGCGTGCCGATCGGCTGGGACTGTTCGGCACGGTGCGGCAGTCCAACGGCGTTCTCTGAATAGAACAAGGCTGCGCCGAGCGCAGCCCCAGCCTGTAACTTGCATGAGGGCCCCTGACGCAGCGCAACATGACAGGGTTTTAACGAGCCGCAGTGTAAACAACTTTCCGCCAGTGCGGGGACGCTTCGCGCCCTTTGCCGACCCGATTACACAAGCCGAATGGCCTCGAAAGCGCGGCCTGCCTGGGTGCTCGTATCCCGAAGCGCCGACACCCGTTGGAGGTATAATCTAGAGTGTGGTGGGTAATCTCGAAACATATTGGGTAGATATGTGACCGGCCGTGCCAAGCAGACAACCCAAAAGAGGTGTCGCCATTCGCATGGATCAGCTATTCCGGATAGGAATAACGGGTTCACTTACAAATTGCGCCAAGTGTCGTCTGGTTAGACGCCTCCGAACATCCAAGGGTTGCAGCGCTTTTCCGATAGCGCGCCGGGCATTCAGTTACTCGTTTCAATCGCCGCTATTCCTTTTGTGACGACCGCTACGTCTTCCATCTGCTGTTGCGAGAGTGCATTATTCGACCGAGCGGAAGCGTCCGCATTCGTAATTGCAATTTGGAGATAGGACTGCATGGCGACGTTAACCTGGATCGGTACTACGAGCGTTCTCTGGGCCACCGCGTCCAATTGGCTGGGTGGCGTCGTGCCGGCCGCCACCGATGCGGTCATCGATAATTCAGTGAACAACGCGGATATTCTCAACGGCACAACCGTCACCGTCGCCAGCTTGACCATCGGCGGCACCGGAACAACAGGCGCGACGGTCATCGTCGGGGGCAGTCACGAGATTCTGCCCGACACGAGCTTCCCCGCGCCCGTTTTCAAGACACCCGGCGGCACGTTGAACGTGACCGGGGCGCTCACCGTCAACTCGACCATTAACTCCGGCGGCCTGGTCGGCGGCATCGGCGGCGTGATCAACGCGGGGGCGCTGATCGTCGGGCCCAATGTGGCGATTGGCGGCGGTGGCACCTTCGATGTCACGGGGGGCATCATCACCAATAATGGATTGATCGTGTCCGACGGCGGAGGTCCGGGCCTGAACCTGGGTCCGGTGGTCGTGACCGCCGCCAGCATCATCGGAACGGGAAGCTTCGAGGTCGCCGGCCCCTCGACCTTGGAACTCAACACGACACAGAACACGGCACAGAACATCGTGGTGGACGCAGCTGCGACCGCGACCATCGAATTGGACAGCCCCACCACCTTCAAGGGTGGGATCGCCCTCGGCCCAAGCGCCCACTTGAATCTGTTCCTGAGCGGACAGACGCCCACCGGGGCCACGATCTCAGTAGGCGCCCAGACCCTGACGGTCACGGGAGCAGGCGGCACAATCGAGACGATTCCGTTCGAGAGCGCCACCTCGGTGACCGTGACGACGCCGACATCGACGATCGCCGGTTTCGGCGAGGTTTCCCTGACGGCGGCGGCGGCACCGCCCACCACGACACCACCCACCGTGACACCGCCCACCGTGACACCGCCCACAGTGGGGGCGCCTACGGTGACGCCGCCGGATCCGGCGACAGTTCTCGGCGCGTTCGACACCACCACCAACGCGGCCGTGGTCGCGATCGGCGATCCCTATCCCGGGCCTGTCGCCGACCTCCAACATCAGTACATCAACCTCACCCCCGACAACATCAACATCACGGCGTCTAGTCCCAACTGGTTCATCCATTCGGGAAGCGGCGAAGATGCAATCGCCGCCAGCAGCGGCACCAATGTGCTGGACGGCGGTACCGGCTCCAATTTTCTGACCGGCGGCAGCGGGACGGACACGTTCTTCGTCGACAACCGCGGCGCCACCGCCGACATCTGGAGCACGGTCGTGGGCTTCCACAGCGGCGATTCCGCCACGGTCTGGGGCGTCACGCCGCAGGACTTCGCCCTCAATTTCTTTGACAACCAGGGGGCTGGCGGCTTCACCGGCCTGACCCTGCACGCAACCGCAGCCGGCAGGCCGACCGCTTCGTTGACACTGGCGGGCTTCACTCAGGCTGATATGAGCAGTGGACGCGTCTCGGTCCAGTTCGGCACCGACCCTACCAGCGGCAGCTCCTTCATGTTCCTCCACGCGAACAGCTGAATTCCACGCCGGGCTGCTGGCGCTCAGGCGAACGCCAGCAGCACGACGCCGCAGCAGATCAGCCCAATCGCCCCGAGATGCGCGATGCCCAGCGGTTCGGCGAATGCATAGTGGCCGATGAGCGCCGCGGCGACGTAGGAAACGGCGGTGCAAGGCAACGCGCGTGACATCGGGATGCGGCGCAGTGCGACGATGTACAGCACGGCCGCGCCGCCGTAGAGGCAGAACCCGATCAGCGTACGCCAATCGAGCAGCTGCGTTACGAAATCGCCCGCTCCCGCCCCAGCCTTGAGCAGAGTTTGCCCGGCCATGCTGCCGGCAATCGCTACGAGCAGGGCAGCCCAATATAACGTCAAGCGTCGGTACGTTCGGCTGCGGCGTTGCGTTCGATCGCGCGGATGGTTCCCTGCGGCTTGCCGTTCGCCGACAGGAAGGTGCGACCGACATATTCGCCCAGCACGCCCAGGATCATCGACTGAACGCCGGCGACCAGCAGGATCACCGTCATGGTCGAGGCCCAGCCGGATGGCGTGTCGCGCAGGAACACCGCTTCCGCGATCGTTGCCACCGCGCCGATCGCGCCGAGCAGTGCCATGAACACCCCGGCGTATATCGCAAGCCGCAGCGGAGCCAGCGAAAAGCTCGTCGCCAGATTTAGCCAGAGCCGCACAAGCCGTCGAAGATTGTAATTGGAGCCGCCTTCCGTCCGCGGCAGGTGGCGCACCTCGATGCTGTCGATGCGCTGCGTTACCTCCATGATCAGGCCGTCCACGTATGGGTATGGCCCACTGTAATGAGTGACGGACCGCACCACGAACGCCGACATGCAGCGGAACGTGGAGAGATAGACACCCTTCGGCTTGTCCAGCAGCCGATCGGCCACTGCATTGGCGAAGCGGCTGCCGAGATTGCGCCAGGCTGCGTGCTGCTTGGCCGCGTAGCGCGTATAGACAACGTCCCAGCCGCCGATGCGCGCGTGGTCGTACAGGCGTATCACCTCCTCCGACGGGTTCTGCAGGTCGTCGTCCATCGTGATGACGTACGCGCCCCGTGCATGCCGCAAGCCGGTCATGACCGCGTTGTGTTCGCCGTAGTTGCGCGCATGTTCGACATAGGTGAGGGGCACGGACGCGTTCCGAAGCAGCTCCTGGCAGACCTCGCCGGAATTGTCGGGGCTCCCGTCGTTGACCAGCACGATCTCCAGCCCGCCGGCCGGGCGCAGTTCCGACAGGGCGTCGACGAGGCGTCCGATGGTGGCGGCGCCGCGATAGACCGGAATGACGATCGACAGGCCGACGCCAGGCGGCGGCGCGGTTACCGCCTGGGCGTCTGGCAACTGCGCCAGAAGATAACTGCCGTGATTCATGGCCGCTCCGCGATCGCCAACACCGACCCACCCGCCGGAAGGGCGAATGGCAGGTGGCGCTCGATCTCCGTCATCCCATGTAGCATCGCATCCAGCCATGGCGGAAACGCGGCGACGTCCGAGGCGGCGCTGCCGCGGGACAACAGCCTTCGCTGCACCACCATGAGCGGCAGCAGCAAGCCGTTCCAGTAGCGCGCGCGCACCCCGTGAAATCCCGCCTTGCGCAGAAGGGTTGCGAGCTGGCCCGCGGTCTGGCGACGGACGTTGTGCACCTGACGATCGTGCGCCGAGAGCAGCCACGCGTAGGCCGGCATGTTGACGATGAGCCGGCCGCCAGGACGCAGCACCCGGCTGAGCTCCGGCAATGTGCGATCGGGGTCCACCGCGCGGTGGCACAGCAGGTCGGCGGCAATCACGGCATCGAAGCTTGCATCGGCGAAAGGCAGCACGTTGGCACTGCCGCGGACGATCTGCGCGCCGGACTTGGCGGCGGCGCGTCGGCACGCCGCCTCGGCCCAGTCCAGGCCAACCAGCTCCAAGTCGGGCCGTCGCGCACGCAACGCGGCGAGCAGGCCGCCGGTGCCGCAGCCGGCGTCCAGCACGCTGCCATGCACGTCCGCCAATGCTGCGACCAAGCGCACGTGCAGCGCGCGGTACCACCACATGCGGTCCTCGGCCGCGTCCATCAGGTCGTATTCCGCCGGCTCCATCCAGACCGTCCAAATTGTCGATGCTGCTTGCCTTGCCGCCGCCGCAGTCGCAAGGCATGGACGCGCCCGCCATGCGCATCACTCCCCTGGATCGGCGGCGAATCGAGACGGCCGCCGGCCTGACGGAGCGCCGGCGCTCCTGGACGGTCCGTGTCGAGTACCGGTGGCGCGCGCTGTGGCACCGGATGCCGGCCTTGCTTCCGGCGCTGCTGTTCGTGCCGATCGTGTTGACGCCGCCGCTCAATCAGGACGTTGCTGCGATACTGCAATTCAGTCAGCGGTGGCTGGCCGGCGAGCATCTGTATTCCGACCTGATCGACGTCAACCCGCCGCTGATCTTTGTGCTGAACCTGCTTCCGGCGGCCATTGCGGCGGCCATCAAGCTGGACGCGGTCGCGACGCTGCAACTGTGCCTGTTTGCCTTTGGCGGGTTCTGCTGGTGGCTCGCCATACGCGTGCGCGACCGGAGCGCGGAGGGACCCATCGAGCGCGCATTCGTCGATGTGCTGCCGGGATTGTTCCTGCTCACCGCCGGCTATGACTTCGGCCAGCGCGAGCATCTCATGGTCGTCGCCGCACTTCCCTACCTGTTGGCAGCGGTCCGGCGCGCCGCGGGGGAAAAGCCGCGCGGCCGCATTGCCATCGGCTTGGTCGCCGGCATGGCGTTCGCCCTGAAGCCGCACTTCCTCGGGGTCCCCGCGCTAGTCGAACTTTACGTGCTGCTCGCCCGGCGGCCGGTGGGCGCGGCATTTGTGCGAGGATCTGGCCTGGCACTGCGGCGCAGCCTGCGCGATCCGCTGCCCTGGCTGATGGTCGGGGTCTGGGTGGTGTATCTCGCGTCGCTGCCGCTGCTGTTTCCCGACTATATCGCGACCGTGGTGCCTTTGGTGTGGGGCTTCTATCTCGGCGGCCTCACGATCTGGCAGCTGCTTGTGACGCCGAGTATCGGCGCGGTCGTCTGCCTGCTGCTGCCACTGCTGTTGCCAATGGTACTGCCGGTCTTCCGACCCCGGTCGGTCCCGCTGAACCCGTTCGCCGGCGCCCTGCCACGCCTGCTCGCACTGGCAGCTGTGGCGGTGCTCGTGGCAATGTTCATGCAGCACAAGGGCTGGTCGTACCATATCCTGCCTGTCCAGCTGTTCACCTGTGGCCTCGCCGGCGTCATGGCGGCACGCTGGCTCGATCGGACGCGTGACAGCGTGGCCACGCCGGCGCCCTGCACGGTCGCCGCTGTACTCGGCTGGCTGTTCGCCCTGTTCATGGTGTCCAACACCCCCGCACCGTGGAGGGAGCTATCTTATTCGAATGACCAGGCAGCCGGCCTGACCGCGCTGCTCGAGCGCGAGGTGTCAGGCGAGCGCGTGCTGGTGCTGTCGCCCGACGTCTACCCGGTCTATCCGGCGCTCAACTACGCCGGCGCGCAATCCACCTCGCGCGCCATGGACATGTGGCTGCTGCGCGGGGCCTACCAGACGTGCCCCACTGGCGGCCGCCGTTACCGCGAGGTGTGGGAGATGGGGCAGCCAGAGTTCTTTGTCTATCGTACCGTGGCGGAGGACTTCGCCCGGTCGCCGCCGGCCGCGGTGCTGCTCGATACGGTGTCCGGCGTTAATTGGTGCGGCAGCGAATTCGACTTCGTCGCGTATTTCAAGCGCCATCCGCTGTTCGCCGAGGTATGGTCGCACTACAAGCTCACCGCGGAATGGGGCCGCTACCGCCTCTATACTCCGAAGGACTGAGCGCGGTGCACCAGAGGGATCGTTCCGTTGGCTGACGTCGTGCCGCATGTCGTCGTGGCGCGAGTGCCGCGGGTGCT
>DATMND010000007.1:0-25976 GCA_035569235.1 Acetobacteraceae bacterium
GGACTGGTGGGCAGTATACCACGATCCGACACTCAATCGACTGATCGATACTGCCTATAAGCAGAACCTGACCCTGATGGCGGCCGGCACCCGGGTACTCGAGGCGCGTGCGACGCTTGGCGTCGCCATCGGCGAGCTCTATCCGCAGACCCAGCAAATTGGGGCGAATGTCGGCTATAATCAGGCCAGCCAGGTCGATCCCACTTCAAATCCGCTCCATCAGCTTGAGAACTATTGGCGTGCCTCGCTCAACACGCAGATCGCGTGGGAGCTGGATTTCTGGGGCAAATTCCGGCGCGGCGTGGAGTCGGCGGATGCATCGTATCTGGCCTCCATAGCGACATATGATGATGTGCTGGTTACCCTGTTGGGCGATGTCGCGACGACGTATATCGGCATCCGCACACTCCAGCAGCAGATCGACATCGCGCAGGACAACGTCGTCAAGCAACGGAAGGCGCTTGCCATCGCACAGGACCGTTTCCACGGAGGTACCGCGACCGGCCTCGATGTGTTTCAGGCCGAGAATGTCCTGGCGCAAACCGAATCGACGATCCCCCAACTGACGGCTCAATTGCAGCAGGGGGAGGACGCACTCCGCGTACTGCTCGGCATGACACCGGAATCGCTGGATAGCCTGCTCGCGGGCCCGACGGGCATACCGGTGCCACCGACCAACGTTGCCGTCGGCATCCCAGCCGATCTGATCCGCCGCCGGCCGGACATCCGCAGCGCGGAACTCAGGGCCGCGGCCCAGAGCGCACAGATCGGCATCGCAAAGGCGGATCTCTTTCCGGCATTCAGCCTGACCGGCGCGTTTGGTACCGTGGCCGGCAGTTCCGGCGCCAACCGTGTGAACGAAGTGTTCAGCGCACGCGGCATTCAATTTGCATTTGGTCCCTCGTTCAGTTGGCCGATTCTCAACTATGGCCAGATCACCAACAACGTGCGGGTGCAGGACGCCCGCCTGCAGGCGCTCCTGATCGAATATCAGAACACCGTGCTGAAGGCGCAGCAGGAGGTCGAGAATGGCCTCGCCACATTCCTCCAGGGACGCCGACAGGTCGAGCTTTTGCGTCGCAGCGTCGCGGCGGCAAACAGCGCCCTTCGCATCGCGATCGATCAATACCTGCTGGGAACAAGGGATTTCACGACCGTGCTGATAGCGGAGCAGAATCTGTACCAGGCGCAGAGCAGTCTGGCGTCGGCATCCGGCAGCGTGTCCGAAGGGCTCGCATCGGTCTACCGCGCTCTTGGGGGCGGGTGGCAGATACGCGGGGACAATGAATTCGTGAATGCTACAACGCGCGAGGAAATGCGCAGCCGGACAAATTGGGGCAAGCTGCTGCCGCCTGCCGACCAACCGCAGCCGCCGACCCCGGGTCTTCCCTCGCCGGCCGACAGGGGACCAGACGTGAGGCCACCGCAGTGGTGAGGTTGTCGTGAAATTTTCTCCCATTATGCGTCCGTTGGCGACGGCTTGGCGCAAGGCAGGGTACCGGGCCGTCGTCTTTGCGGTCGTGGTGACCGCGATGATCGGATTGTCGATCGGACAGATCCGCGCTGCCGGATTTCTGGACCGCTGGTGGGACGACATCACCGGGAAAGACGCAAAGTCAGGAGCCGGCGCGGCGCCCGCCCCCGCGACAGCAAATCGCGCAACGCCCGCTCCTGCGCCACAAGCTGCTGCGCCACCCACGCCTGCGCCACCCCAGACGGCTCCGCCACCGCCGGCCGCCGCGGCGCAGGCGCAGTTCCCCGGCCAGGCGCCGCCGGCGATCCCGGTGGTGCGGCCGAAGGTGCAGACCGTCAGCGACACGCTCGAGATCACCGGCAATGCCGCCGCCGTCAACCAGGTCAAGCTGATTGCCCGCGTCGTGGGCTTCCTCGACCAACTGCATTTCGAGGACGGGCAGCTGGTCCGGAAGGGCGATCTGCTCGTCACCATCCAGCAGGACCAGTACAAGGCGCAACTGCAACAGGCCCAGGCGCAGCTTCAGCTCCAGCAGGCCGCGCTGCTGTATGCCAAGACCGAGGTGGGTCGCTACACGGCGCTGCTCAAACGCGATGCCGCGACGCAGGTCGACGTCGATCACTGGAACTTCGAACGCAGCAGCTCAGAGGCGAACATCGCGGCGGCGCAGGCCCAGGTGGCGATCGCGCAGCTCAACCTGAGCTATACCGAAATCCGGGCGCCGTTTGACGGCCAGATGGGCAAGCACCTGGTCGATCCGGGCAATGTCGTCGGCGGCAACGGCCAGGAGGCGGCGCTGGCCGAGATCACACAGCTCGATCCGATCTACGTGGTGGCCAATATCAGCTCGCAGCAGGCCTTGCAGATCCGCACGAACCTGGACCAGCGGCGGCTCACCCTCGATGATCTGCACCGGATACCGATCGAGGCGGCGCTGTCCGATGAGACCGGATTTCCGCATCGCGGCACGATCGAGTACGTCGCCCCGGCGATCGATCAGGCGACCGGGACGCTGCTCGTGCGCGGCATCATGCCCAATCCCGACCGAGCATTGCTGCCCGGGGTGTTCGTCAAGATCCGTCTTCCCATGGGCAAGGTCATGCAAAGCGCGCTGCTGGTGCCGGACCGCGACCTTCAGGAGGATCAGGGCGGCCGCTACCTGCTGATCCTGAACGCGGACAACGTCGTCCAGCAGCGTTATGTGCAGCTTGGCGAACTGATCGGCGATCTGCGCGTCATCGCGTCCGGCCTCACGCCGGGCGACCGCGTGGTTACCGGCGAACTCTGGCGCGCCACGCCCGGCACAAAGGTGACGCCGCAGCTCACCACCATCGGCGGATAGGGGCAGCGCCGATGATGTCGAAATTCTTCATCGAGCGCCCGGTCCTCGCCAATGTGCTGGCGATCGTCCTGGTGCTGCTCGGCGTCGTCTCGCTGTACCGCCTGCCGGTCTCCGAGTATCCGAACGTCGTGCCGCCGACGGTGTCGGTGACCGCGAGCTATCCCGGCGCCAGCGCGCAGACCGTCATCGATACCATTGCGCTGCCGATCGAGCTGCAGGTGAACGGCGTCGATCGCATGCTCTACATGGAATCCACCAGCGCCGCCGATGGCACCTACAGCCTGACGGTGACGTTCGAGATCGGCACCGATCCCGATATCGACCAGGTGTTGGTGCAGAACCGCGTGCAGATCGCGCTGGCGTCGCTGCCGGAGCCGGCACAGGCGCAGGGCGTCAGCGTGCAGAAAAAGAGCACCGCGCTGCTGCAGATCGTGACGTTGAACTCGCCGGACGGGCAGTACGACAGCCTGTACATGAGCAACTACGCGACCATCAACCTGGTCAACGAATTGGCGCGCCTGCCGGGCGTCGGCAGCGTCAAGGTGTTCGGCGCCGGCACGTATTCCATGCGGATCTGGATGGATCCGCAGAAGCTCTATTCGTTTGGCCTGGTGCCGAAGGATGTGATCGACGCCATCCGCGAGCAGAGCCAGAACGTCGCAGCCGGCCAGGTGGGCATGCCGCCGGCGCCGAAGGACCAGCAGTTCCAGTACACCGTCGATATTCAGTCGCGGCTGAACGATCCGGGCCAGTTCGGCGATATCATCGTCAAGGACCAGACCGCGCAGGGCGGCCGGCTGATCCGCGTGCGCGACATCGGGCGCATCGAGCTTGGCTCACAGACCTACGCGCAGGACTTCCGGCTGGACGGGAAGCCCGCCGCCGGCATCGGCATCTATCAGACCCCCGAGGCCAATTCGCTCCAGGTGGGCAAGGAGGTCTCGGCGAAGATGGCGGAGCTGTCGCGCCGCTTCCCGCAGGGCCTGCACTACTCGGTGCCGTACGACACGACGATCTTCGTCCAGGATTCCATCACCGAGGTTTACAAGACGCTGTACCAGGCGGGCATCCTGGTGTTGATCGTGATCCTGGTGTTCCTGCAGAATTTCCGCGCCACTCTGGTGCCCGCAACCACAGTGCCGGTCACCATCATCGGCGCGTTCGCCGGCATGGCCGCACTCGGGTTCACCGTCAATTTGTCCACGCTGTTCGGCATCGTGCTGGCGATCGGCATCGTGGTGGACGATGCGATCGTCATTGTGGAAGGCGTGTCGAAATACATCGAGCAGGGCATGTCGGGCCACGACGCCGCCATCAAGGCGATGGACGAGCTGTTCGGACCGATCATCGGTATCACCCTGGTGCTGATGGCCGTGTTCATACCGGCCGCCTTCGTGCCGGGCCTGACCGGCAACATGTTCGCGCAGTTCGCCCTGGTGATCGCGGCGACGGCGCTGATCAGCGCGGTGAACGCGGCCACGCTCAAGCCGACGCAGTGCGCGCTGTGGCTGCGCACGCCGGTGCCGCCGGAACAGCGCAACTTCTTCTATCGCGGCTTCAACCGCGTCTATGACCGGATGGAACGCGGCTACGTGGCCGTGATCGGCCGCATGGTGCGGCGCAGCGGCCTGATGGTGGTGATCGCCCTGGTGGCTGCCGGCCTTGGATTCTGGGGTCTCGCGCGCCTGCCGACCGCGTTCATCCCGATCGACGACCAGGGCTATGTGATGGTCGCCGTGCAGTTGCCGGATGGCGCCTCGCTGGGGCGCACGGCCGCGGCGCTCGAGGAGGTCAACAGGATCGCGCTCCAGGTGCCGGGCGTCCAGCAGGTGATCGCGATTTCGGGAATGTCGATCCTCGACAACAGCGCGGACCTGGCCAACGCCGGGGCCAGCTGGGTGATGCTCAAGCCATTCTCGGAACGATTGAAGGCCAAGGACCAGGACCTTCTGTCGATCTTCCGCAACCTGCAGGCGGCACTGGCATCGCTTCCGGACGGTCGGCCGTTCGTGCTGCCGCCGCCGCCAATCCAGGGCATCGGCAATGCCGGTGGCTTCCAGATGCAGCTGGAAATGCTCGGGGGCAACTTCGACTACCAGAAGCTGGGCGATCTCGCCCAGCAGATCGTCAAGGAGGCCGGCAGCGACCCGCGGCTGCAGAACGTGCTGACCACCTACAGTCCCGGCGCGCCGCATGTCGCGGTGACGGTGGACCGCGCGCGTGCCGAGACCTTGCGCGTCTCGGTGGGCGACGTGTTCGCCGCGCTGACCGACTATCTGGGGTCCACCTACGTCAACCAGTTCAACAAGTTCGGGCTCTCGCTGCAGGTCTATGTGCAGGCCGAGTCGCAGTTCCGCCTGCAACCCGACGACCTGCTCAACATGTACGTCCGCAGCCAGGACGGCCAGATGGTGCCGATCGGCTCGATCGCCCATCTTGGTCCAGTGGTCGCGCCGGCGCTGATCACACTGTACAACCTCTATCCATCGGCGACGATTGTCGGCGGCCCGGCGCGCGGCTTCAGTTCGGGCCAGTCGATGGCCGCCATGGAGGACATTGCGCACAGGGTGCTGCCGAGCGATGTCAGCTTCCAGTGGTCGGCGATGTCCTACCAGGAGAAGATCACCGGCAATCAACTCGTCTACGTCTTCGGCCTGTCGGTCGTGCTCGTCTATCTTTGCCTCGCCGGCCAGTACGGCAGCTGGATTCTGCCGCTGGCGGTGCTTTCGGCGGTGCCGCTGGCGCTGCTGGGACCGGTTATCGCTCTGACCAGCCTCGGCGTTGCCAACAATCTCTACACGCAGATCGGACTGATGCTGCTGATCGCCCTCTCGGCCAAGAACGGTATTCTCATTGTCGAGGTCGCGCGGGAGCGTCGGATTGTTGACGGCAAGTCGATTCTGGAATCAGCGGTGGAGGCATCGCGCGTCCGGTTCCGGCCGATCCTGATGACTTCGTTCGCATTCATCCTGGGCGTTCTGCCGCTGGTCCTGGCGACAGGCGCGGGGGCGAATGCCCGCCGTTCGCTCGGGATCAGCGTGTTCAGCGGCATGATCGCGTCCACCTGTCTGGCAGTGTTGTTCGTGCCGTCCTTCTTCGCCGTGATGCAGCGGTTCGACGAGCGGAGGAAGGGGCAGAAGAAGGAACCGGCGGCAGCGGCGAATGTAGCGGAATGACCAGCGAGAGCCTGGGTCCCCGCTCCCTGCCTCCGCACGCGAAAGCGGGGGGCAATGCATACGGCGTGTTGGTACACGCAAGCCTGCCCCTGCGAAAGCGGGGGATTGCGGTGGATGCCGCCAGCGGGTCGTGCCTTGGCCCACGGGTCCGGCCGTTGGCCGGCCCGAGGACAAGCCTGGTAGGCGGCGATGTCTGGAGCCGTGACGGGGTAAACCCGATCCCGCATCGCGATCGGCCGCTGGCGGAGCGGGAGTCTGGCTGGACACTGCCCAGCAGGCGAAGCAGGTGCTGGGGGCTGCCGAGATAGCCTGCCCCGGCGGAGGCCGGAGGTGACGGTGGTCGCCGACCGCGAGGCCGACATCTACCCCAGTTGGGTGTCGGTGACGGAGGCAAACTTCCACCTGTTGGGCCGAGCGATGAAGGACCGGCTGCTGGCCGGTGGCGGCACGCTGTTCGCCGCCGCGGCAGCATTCCCGGTGACCGGGCAGCGCAAGGGACGCCACAGCCTTTAACCGAAGCACTTGTCCCGTCTTGGACCGCTGCCCCCCGTGACGTCCGCGGCCACGCTCAGCCGCGTTGGGCGGTCAGGCGCCGAACGCAGCGCAGATCGGTCACAGTGGCGTCCAGTTCGCCTTGCATGATGCGTCCGGTGACCGTGACCCACGCGTTCATGTAACGGGTCAGCGGGCCGAATTCCTCGGTGCCGTACATCATCTGTGCCCTGAATGTGCCGTCCGCGGCGATCTGGACCGGAACCGGCGTGGTTCGCGGCGGATTGACGAGGAAGGGATAATCGAACCGTCCACCGCTGACCGCGATCGTCTCCGGATAGGTACTCGCGCCGCACTGGAAACCCCAGCCGCTGACCGCGTTGTTCTGTCCGGCATAGATACCGTCGAATTGCGAACTGGCAGCCTGGATCGGGGTTGCGGCGGGCTGGGTGGTGCAACCGGCTGCCAGGACAAATGCACATCCCGTGAGCACGTAGAGGCCAAGTTCGGCCCCGCTGGAGGGCTTGGTCATGTCGCGGAAAATGGCTCCCCGGTGGTTTTCGTCAAGCAGGCCGGCTCTGTCAGGCTTGCTTTGCTGCGGGTGCTCACCTAGATCATTCATTCGCCCAAGTTCAACGGCCGGAGGCTGAGCGCATGGCGCGCGTCACCGTCGAAGATTGCGTCCAGAAGGTTCCCAACCGCTTCGAGCTCGTGTTGCTCGCCGCCCAGCGCGCGCGCAACCTGAGCCGCGGCGAGGAACTGACCATCGACCGCGACAACGACAAGAACCCCGTCGTCGCGTTGCGCGAGATCGCCGATGAGACGATCGAGCTCGGCAGAATCGAGCAGGACCTCGTGAAGTCGCTGTCCCGCGCGCCCGAGCCGGAGCCGGCTGACGAGGAGGTTCTCGACCTGATCCCGACCGATCAGAACATCTTCGGCCTGCAGGACGTCACGGCCGATGAAGAGGCGGCAAGCCTGCCCGTCGAAGGAGAAGAGATGTCGCCCGAGGATCTCGAGGCGGCCATCGAGGCGGAGCTGGGCGGCCGTTCCCAGCGGTAACCCCGCATGACAGCTGGGGGTGACGGCAGCGCGGTCACGAGGCCGGCCCTCGCCCCGGTATTCGCGCCTGACGGCGCGGCGGCCGATGTGGCGCAGCGGAACACCCTTGGTCCGGATGCCATTCGGCTGACCGAAAGATTGCGCGCATACGATCCGAAGGCAGACACCGGGCTAGTCGACGCCGCCTACCTGCTGGCCAGGCAAGCCCATGGCGGCCAGCTGCGCGACAACGGCGATCCCTACATCACCCACTCGGTTGCCGTTGCCGATATCCTGGCCGGTTACCGGCTGGATACCGCCTCCATCGCCACCGGCCTGCTGCACGACGTGATCGAGGACACCCCGGTCAAGCTGCCGGAGATCCAGAGCCGCTTCGGCCGCGAGATCGCCGGCCTGGTTGACGGCGTCACCAAGCTGACCCGTCTCGAATTGCAGTCCGACCGCACCAAGCAGGCGGAGAATTTTCGGAAACTTGTGCTCGCGATCAGCCGCGACATTCGTGTGCTGCTGGTGAAGCTCGCCGACCGGCTGCACAACATGCGGACGCTGCGTTTCGTGCAGGACCCTGAGCGCCGCCGCCGCATCGCGCGCGAAACGATGGAGATCTACGCGCCGCTCGCTGAACGGATCGGCATGGATGCGGTGAAGACCGAGCTGCAGACGCTGGCCTTCGGACAGCTCGATCCGGAGGCCTATGCGACGATCCAGGCGCGGCTGAACTTCCTGCGCGGCCAGGGCGCCGATGTTATCGAGGAGGTGCGGGCGGAGCTGAAGCGCGTCTGCGAAGGCTTCGGCGTGACGGTGATCGAAGTGTCCGGGCGCGAGAAGTCGCCCTACTCGATCTGGGAAAAGATGCACCGGCGCAACGTCGCCTTCGAGCAGCTTTCCGACATCATGGCATTCCGCATCGTGGTGCCGAGCAAGGAGGCGTGTTACGCGGCGCTCGGCGCGGTGCACTCGTCGTATCCGGTGATTGCCGGCCGGTTCAAGGATTACATCTCGACGCCCAAGTCGAACGGCTATCAGGGCCTGCATACCGGCGTGACCTTGCGCGAGCCCCGCAACCAGAAGATCGAGATCCAGATCCGCACCGCTGACATGAGCGACGTGGCGGAAAACGGCGTCGCCGCGCACTGGGTTTACAAGGAACCCAACGCCAAGGCCGATCGGCGCGATCTGCAGCGTTTCCGCTGGGTGCAGGACCTGCTGGAAATTCTGGAAAATTCAACCGCGCCCGACGACTTCCTCGAGAACACCAAGCTGGAACTCTACGAGGATCAGGTCTTCTGCTTCACACCGAAGGGGCAGTTGATCCAGTTGCCGCGTGGCGCCACGCCGGTGGACTTCGCCTATGCGGTG
This sequence comes from Acetobacteraceae bacterium, assembly GCA_035569235.1. GTDB lineage: Bacteria > Pseudomonadota > Alphaproteobacteria > Acetobacterales > Acetobacteraceae > JAMXLO01. The sequence continues at coordinate 8,906 of DATMND010000007.1, forward strand.
CACTCGCAGGTGGGCGATGCCTGTGTCGGCGCGAAGATCAACGGCAGGTTGCTGCCGTTGCGCCATCAGCTGCAGAACGGTGACCAGGTCGAGATCATGACGGCACGCGGCGGCACACCGTCGCCGCAATGGGAGCGGTATGTCGTCACCGGCAAGGCGCGGGCGCGCATCCGCCGGTTCATTCATCAGCAGCAGCGTCAGCAGCATCTGGATGCGGGACGCGCGGAATTGGCAAAGGCGTTCCGCCAGGCTGGGCTCGACGGATCGGAGAAGGCGCTGGAGCCGGCGCTGAAGACACTGAAACTCGCCGCGGCCGACGATCTGTACATCGCGGTCGGCAACGGCAACGTCGGCCCGAAGGACGTGGTGCTCGCCGCTTATCCGGAGCTGCGCCAGGCCCCGCGTGCGCCGCGCATGATCCCCGCGCCATTGCCGCGCGCGAACAACCGGCATCCGCACAAGTCGGATTTCGATATGCCGATCACCGGCCTGGTGCCGGGCATGGCCCATCACTTCGCCGGTTGTTGCCATCCGGTGCCCGGCGACGAGATCGTCGGCATCGTCACCACCGGGAAGGGCGTGACGATCCACGCGCGCGATTGCCAGACCCTGGCAGGGTTTGCCGCCACGCCCGAGCGCTTCATCGATATCGATTGGAATCATGAGTTCGCCAATCGCCCGGATGGCAAGACGCTCAGCCATACCGCGCGGATCAGCGTGATCGGGGCAAACGAACCGTCGGCTCTCGCCAACCTGACGAATGCGATCGCCAAGCAGGAAGGCGCGGTTGCCAGCCTGAAGATCGTCAGCCGGCAGGAGGACTTCATCGAGGCTCTGGTGGATGTCGACGTGCGCGACGTTGCACATCTGTCCAAGGTCATCGCCGGCCTGCGTGGTGCGGTCGGCGTCAAGGGCGTGGAACGCGGATGAGGGCAGGGATCAGGGATCAGTGGCCAGTGATCGGAACCGCGCCGATCGTTGCAAACCGATCGCCGATCCCCGACGATCGCTGAAATGATCCTGGGTCTCGGCTCCGACATCTGCGATATCCGCCGCATCGAGGCGGCGATCGCGCGCCATGGCGACCGCTTCCTTCTGCGCGTCTTCACCGCGAATGAGCGCGCCAAGGCGGCGAGCCGCACGGAGCGGATTCAGGCGGCGACCTTCGCCAAGCGCTTCGCGGCGAAGGAGGCGGCGGCGAAGGCGCTTGGAACCGGATTCCGGCGTGGGGTGTTCTTCTCTGATCTTGGGGTGGTGAACCTGCCTTCGGGCCAGCCGACCTTGCGGATGACCGGCGGCGCGGCGGCGCGGCTGGCGGCGATCACGCCTGTGGGAATGGAGGCCTCGGTGGCACTGACGATGACCGATGAATATCCCTATGCCTTTGCCCAGGTGATCATTTCGGCCATGAAGTCGAGCTGAACGGGTGCAGGCCATGCGACGAGTTGCTGCGATATTGGCGCTGGGGGCCGCCACGGCATTGTTCAGCGGGTGCGCCTACGATCCCTACTCCGGGGCCTTGGTGCCGTGCTGCGGCTATTACGGCTATCCCTACGGCTACCGCTATCCCGCCCCCTACCCGTACGGCTACCCGTCCGGCTCCTATGGCGGGCCTTCTGCTGGTCCCTATGGCGGTCAGTCCGGTGGCTCCTACGGCGCGCCGCCTACTGGCTCCTACGGAGGTCCGCCGGGTGGCTCGTATGGCGGTTCGCCTGATGGCTCCTACGGGGCGCCGCCCGCGGGCCCTGATGGCGGCGCGCCGCCCACGGGACAGCCAGGTGCGTATCCGAGCCCGTCGGACGGTGCGGCCTCCCCCGCGCGAGGCGGCTCGCTGGCAGTGCGCTTCGCCGCCGCCAACGTGACGAACGACGGACGCCTGACGCGCGAACAGGCGGAGGCCGGCATGCCGCTGGTGGCACAGAACTTCGAGGCGATCGACGTTGGCGGGAAGGGCTACGTCACGTTGCCGGAGATCCGGGCCTTCATGGCGCAGCGGCGCGCCGCGGGCGGGCAGCCCATCCAGCTGAATACCAACTAGGCTCGGGCGCACGTCAAGCTTCCGGTTCTCATCGGGCGCTGCCGGGATGACCGACCGCCTGCTCGCTTGACACACCCTGCACCCCTGGGCTTGATCCGCCCGGATTTTATGGACGGAAGCCCTTCTCCACATGGCGACCAAGACAAAGACAAAGGCACGGCGCAAATCGAACGTCTGGGTGGAGAACATCAAGACGTTCGTCTATGCCGGTCTGATCGCCGTCGTGGTGCGCACCGTCCTGTTCGAGCCGTTCAATATTCCATCGGGCAGCATGATCCCGACCCTGCAGGTGGGTGACTACCTGTTCGTGTCGAAATACAGCTATGGTTACTCGCGCTATTCGCTGCCGTTTGGCTGGCCGCCCTTCTCCGGGCGCATCTTCGGACGCCTGCCGAACCGCGGCGACGTGGCCGTATTCAAATATCCGCGCGACAATTCAACGGACTACATCAAGCGCATCGTCGGACTTCCCGGCGATCGCATTCAGGTGCGCCAGGGTCAGCTCTACATCAACGGTCAGCTCGTCCCCCGCCAGTCCGAAGGCGACTACGTCACCGACGAAAGCGGCATACGCATGGCGCTGCGGCTTTACCAGGAGACGCTGCCGAATGGCGTTAAGCACGATATCCTGAAGGCGACCGACGAAGGCGAGATGAACAATACGCAAGAATACCTGGTCCCGCCCGACCACGTGTTCGCGATGGGCGACAACCGCGACAATTCCGCGGACAGCCGCTTCATGAACGGCGTCGGTTTCGTGCCGGTGGAGAATCTGGTGGGGCGTGCGGAGATCCTGTTCTTCTCGGTGGATGCGGAATATCCGTGGTGGGAATTCTGGTGGTGGCCGTTCGAGATCCGCTGGAACAGGTTGCTGATGAGCGTCCACTGAGTGGGCCGGTATTGACCACACCGATCGAGGCAATCCTCGGCCACGACTTCACGCGTCCCGAACTGTTGCGCGAGGCGATGACCCATCGCTCTGCGCTGTTTGGCCGGGGCCGCGGACGCGGCAGGAGCTCGAACGAGCGGATGGAATTCGTCGGCGATCGCGTGCTCGGTCTGCTGATCGCGGAGTGGCTGGCTGAACGGTTCCCGCGCGAGCAGGAGGGCGATCTCGGGCGTCGGCTGGCGCTGCTGGTATCTCAGCCGGTGCTGGCAACCGTGGCGGACCAGGTCGGGCTCGGTGAGACGCTGTCCGTGGCGCCAGGCGAGGCGCGCGCGGGAGTGCGGCGGCGGGCGACCGTGCTGGCCGATGCGTTGGAAGCGGCTCTCGGCGCGCTTTATCTGGACGGCGGCATCGAGCGGGCGCGTGATTTCGTGCGACGTGCCTGGGCTGGGGTGATGGAGGCACAGGAGGCACCGCCGAAGGACGCGAAGACGACACTGCAGGAGTGGGTGCAGGCACGCGGCCTGGGGCTGCCGGATTATGTCGTCGCGTCGCGCGTGGGGCCACCGCACTCACCGGAGTTTGTCGTGACGGTGGCGGTTGGCGCGTTCGAAGGTTCCGGCACCGCCGGCAGCAAGCGCGCAGCCGAACAACTGGCGGCACAGGACCTGTTGCGGGTGCTTGGGTTGTGACCACCGGGTCAAGCCCGGTGGCAGGCTCGCGGTGTGGCTTCGTCGCCGTTGTTGGCGCGCCGAACGCGGGCAAGTCTACTCTGCTGAACCGGCTTGCCGGCGCCAAACTGTCCATCGTCACGCCGAAGGCGCAGACCACGCGGTTCCGCGTGCTCGGCATCATGATGCGCGGCGAGAGCCAGGTGCTGCTGGTCGATACGCCGGGCATCTTCGCGCCGCGCCGCCGGCTGGACCGGGCAATGGTGGCGGCGGCCTGGACGGGCGTGCGGGACGCGGACCTGACCTTGCTGCTGATCGATGCGAAGACCGGCGCAACCGATCTGGTGCGCCAGATCGCCGGACAGCTTGCGTCGCAGCGGCGGCGGACCTGGCTGGTGCTGAACAAGGTCGACCTCGTGCAGGCACCGAAGCTGCTGCCGCTGACGGCCGAACTGTCGACACTGACGCCGTTCGAACAGACCTTCATGGTAAGTGCGGCGACCGGTGACGGCGTCGAGCAGTTGGCCGATGCGTTGGCGGCTGGCGTGCCGGAGGGACCGCATCTCTATCCCGACGACGATCTGACGGACCTGCCGGACCGCCTGCTGGCGGCAGAGATCGTTCGTGAGCAGATCTTTCTCCAGACGCGCGAGGAGGTGCCCTACGGCACGACGGTCGAGACCGAGAACTGGCAGGAGCGCGCCGATGGCTCAGTGCGGATCGAGGCGACGGTGTATGTCGCGCGTGTCGGCCACAAGGCGATCCTGATCGGCGAACGCGGCCAGCGGATCAAGGCGATCGGCGCCAAGGCGCGGGAGCAGTTGGCAATGCTGCTGGAGCGCAAGGTGCACCTGTTCCTCAACGTGAAGCAGCGCGCCGGCTGGGACGAGGAAGCGGCGCGATTGCGGGCGATCGGGCTGCAGGACCCTGGGTAGCGGTTCGTTCATCGGTTGCCGGTAGGTCTGGCGCGGAAGGAGCCGTTCCGATGCCCGACACACCAGTTGAACCAACAGGAGGTGGCCGGTATCCTGCCGACATGGAGAGCCGTGTCGCAGTGCTTGAACAGATCGCCCGAACCACGGCCGCGAGCCTCGAGCGGATCGAGCGGCGGCTCGACGCGATGGAGGGCCGGTTCACCGGCATCGATCGTCGGTTCGACGCGCTGAATTCCGAGCATCGGGCCGATTTCCGTTGGTTGCTCGGGCTGATGCTGGCGCAGACCGGTGCGTTGCTCGGCGTCATGGCGCATGGATTCCACTGGCTGTAGGCCAGCTCCTCCCATCGCTCCACCACCCGAAAGCTGCTAGCCGGTAGCCGCCATGGAATGGGATGCGCCCGCTATCGTGCTCGACGCACGCCCGTACGGTGAAGGCGATGCCATCGCCACGGTCATGACCGAGGAACACGGAGCCCATCGCGGCCTGGCACGCGGTGGCGGCGCGCGCAGCCGCACGGCGACATGGCAGCCTGGCAACCTCGTCCAGGCGCGCTGGGTCGCAAGGCTGGCAGACCAGCTCGGCAGCCTTTCTGCCGAACTCGTGCACCCTGGCGCCGCTCTCGCCATGGATGATCCGCTCGGGCTTGCGATGCTGTCCGCAGCCTGTGCTGTCGCGGAAGGCGCATTGCCGGAACGCGAGGCCCATCCTCGCGTGTTCGAGGGCCTTTTGCATCTGATTGCGCACCTGCCGTTGGGCCCGGCGACACTCACCGAGCTGATCCGCTGGGAAGCCGTTCTGCTCGCCGAGCTCGGTTACGGGCTCGACCTGACAAGCTGCGCGATCACCGGCGAGACGGCTGCCCTCGTATTCGTGTCGCCGAAGACGGGACGCGCCGTCACCGCTGCGGGCGCCGGCGTCTGGACATCGCGTCTGTTGCGGCTGCCACCCTTCCTGACGGACGGCGACGAAGCGACGCCGGCTGACTGGCGTGACGGGCTCCGGCTGACCGGCCACTTCCTGGAGCGCGATGCGTTCGGGCATCACCACCGCCCGCTGCCGGCGGCTCGCCAGATGCTATACGACCGGGTGGCGGCACTGGCCGCCGAATCGGAGCAACAGGATGCCGGATGACCTGATCGGGCATGTCGAGGACACGCAGCTCACGGACGCTCTGTCCGAGCGGTACCTCGCCTATGCGCTCTCCACCATCATGTCGCGCTCGCTGCCGGATGTGCGCGATGGCCTGAAGCCAGTGCATCGGCGGCTGATCTACGCCATGCATCTCCTGCGGCTCGACCCGACCGCCGGATTCAAGAAATGTGCGCGCGTCGTCGGCGACGTCATTGGAAAATTCCACCCGCATGGCGACGTCGCGGTGTACGATGCGCTGGTGCGGCTCGCGCAGGATTTTGCCGCCCGCTATCCGCTGGTCGAAGGCCAGGGCAACTTCGGCAACATCGATGGCGATAACGCCGCGGCCATGCGTTATACCGAGGCGCGACTCACTGAGGTTGCCCGCGCCCTGCTCGCCGGCATCGACGAGGATGCGGTCGATTTTCGCCCGACCTACGACGGCGAGGAGAGCGAACCGGCCGTTCTGCCTGGCGCGTTCCCCAATCTGCTCGCCAATGGTGCGGCCGGTATCGCCGTCGGCATGGCGACCTCGATCCCGCCGCACAATGCCGGCGAGGTCTGTGGCGCGGCCATTCACCTGATCCGGAATCCGCAGGCGACGACAGCGGATTTGCTGCACCACATGCCTGGGCCGGATTTTCCCACCGGCGGCGTGCTGGTCGAAGACTCGGCCGCGATCCTCTTGGCGTACGAAACCGGGCGCGGCGGGTTCCGCGTGCGCGCGAAGTGGTCGGTGGAGAAGGGCAAGCACGGCACCTGGCAGATCGTCGTCACGGAAATCCCTTACCAGGTGCAGAAGGCGCGGCTGATCGAGCAGATCGCCCAGCTTCTGGAAGAGCGCAAGCTGCCCCTGCTCGGCGATGTGCGCGACGAAAGCACTGAGACGGTGCGCCTCGTGCTCGAGCCGAAGACGCGCGGCGTCGAGCCGGAAATGCTGATGGAGACGGTGTTCCGCGCCACCGCGCTGGAATCGCGTTTCCCGCTGAACATGAACGTGCTGGATGCGACGCGCACGCCGCTTGTGATGTCGCTGCCTGGCGTGTTGCGTGCCTGGCTCGATCACCGCCATGAAGTGCTGGTCCGCCGCTCGCGCCATAGACTTGCGGCCATTGAGCGGCGCATCGAAATCCTCGACGGGTATTTGCTGGTCTATTTGAATGTGGACGAGGTGATTCGAATCATCCGCAACGAGGACGAACCCAAGCCGCGGCTGATGCAGCGCTTCAAGCTGACCGATGTTCAGGCCGAGGCAATTCTGAACATGCGCCTGCGGTCGCTGCGGAGGCTCGAGGAGATGGAGATCCGCAAGGAGCACAAATCGCTGGCCAGTGAGCGCAAGGACCTGCTGACGCTGCTGAAGGATGATGCGCTGCGCTGGCGACGCATCGCCGAGGAACTGGAGGAGACGCGGCGGAAATTCCGCTCCGGTGCGTTGGGCACGCGGCGTACCGAGTTGGGCGTTGCACCGCCGATCGTCGAGGTGGCGAGCGACGCTTTTGTCGAACGCGAGCCGATCACCGTCATCCTGTCCGACAAGGGCTGGATACGCGCGGTCAAAGGCCATACCGCCGATGACGCGGAGCTGCGCTTCAAGGAAGGCGATCGACTCAAACGTTTGGTGCACTGTCAGACGACCGATCGTCTTATCCTGTTTGGTACCAATGGCCGCGCCTATACGCTGAAGGCTGCCGACCTGCCCCGGGGCCGCGGTGACGGCCAGCCGGTGCGCCTGGTCGCCGATCTCACGAACGAGGACGATGTCGCCGCCTTGTTCATCCCGGTCGACGGGACAAAATATCTCGTTGCCTCATCGACAGGACGCGGCTTTGTCGTGCCGGCGGCGGAACTTGCCGCGGAGAAGCGCACCGGCAAGCAGGTGCTCAATCTCAAGCCGGGCGAGGAAGCGGCGCTCTGTGTTCCGGCTGACGGCGACCATGTTGCAATCGTCGGCGGCAACCGCAAGTTGCTGATCTTTCCGATCGAGCAGGTGCCCGAGATGGCGCGTGGCGGCGGCGTGATTTTGCAGCGCTACCGCGACGGCGGGCTGGCAGACGCGAAGGTGTTCCACCTCGCTGATGGTCTGACCTGGCGGCTCGGCGAAAAGACGCGGACGGAGACCAATCTCCGCGACTGGATCGGCGAGCGCGCCCAGGCCGGTCGCCTGCCGCCGAACGGCTTCCCCCGCTCGGGCCGCTTCGCCTGACCGCTTGACTGCGGCAGGCGCCCGCCGCATCAGAGCGGCAGTGACGGCCGACGACCCGCCGAGCGCGTCGCAACAATCCTATGGAGTGATACGTCCATGCAGCTTTCTCGCCGCAACCTACTGGGCAGCGCCGCCGCCCTGTCGACCTTGCCGGTCGTTCGCGCCCGGGCGCAGGCCAGGCCGAAGATCACGATCGGCGTACTGACCGACCTGTCCGGCACCTACCGCGACAACACCGGACCGACTTCGGTCGCGGCAACGCAACTCGCCGTCGAGGAAATGCGGCCACACATCGACTTCGACGTCGCGGTGATGAGCGCCGATCACCAGAACAAGCCCGATATCGCCGCCTCGATCGCCCGGGAGTGGTTCGATCAGGGCGTCGATGTAGCGGCCGATGTGCCGACTTCCTCGGTTGCACTCGCGGTCGCGCAGGTCGCGAAGGAGAAGGACAAGATGATGCTGAACGCGTCCGCCACCGTGGCGGCGCTGACCTACGAACAATGCAGCCCTAACTCGATCGTCTGGAGCTTCGACACCTGGGAGAACGCCCATTCCACCGGCGGCGCACTGGTCGGCGCGGGCAACAAGTCATGGTTCTTCATCACCGCCAACTACGCATTCGGCCAGTCGCTGGCAGACCTCACCAAGGATGTTGTGCTGAAGGGCGGTGGCGAGGTGAAGGGTGACCTCCGCTATCCGTTCCCTGACACCACGGACTTCTCCTCGTTCCTCACCCAGGCGCAGGCATCCGGGGCGAAGGTGCTTGGACTGGCGAATGCCGGCCTCGATACGCAGAACTGCATCAAGCAGGCGCGCGAATTCGGTTTGAACCAGACGATGAAGATCGCGCCGATGCTGCTGTTCATCACGGACGTGCATTCGCTCGGTCTCGATGCCTGCGCCGGCCTGACCGCGACCGAGACGTTCTACTGGGACCTGAACGACCGCACGCGCGCCTTCGCCAAGCGGCTCCTGACGAAGTCGCCGAACAACTATCCGAACCAGGCGCATGCAAGTTCGTATTCCTCCACATTGCACTATCTGAAGTCGGTGCAATCGATGGGCGCGGAGAATGCCAAGAAGAGCGGCCGGGCGGTCGTCGCGCACATGAAGTCGCTGCCGACCGACGACGATGCATTTGGTCCGGGACGGATCAGGGCGGACGGGCGCGGTGAGTTCCCGGCCTATCTGTTTCAGGTGAAGTCCAAGGACGAGAGCAAGGGGCCGTGGGACCTTTACAAGCTGGTCCATACGTCGCCGCCGTCCGAGGTCCTGCATCCGCTCGCCGACAACTGCAAGTTCCCGACAAGCTGAGCGTTTGGGCGCGCACCATGGTCTGGCGCGATCAGGTGGCGGTGGTAACCGGGGCGGCGCGCGGCATCGGCAGGGCGATCGCGCGCCGTCTTGCTCGTGAGGGCGCCGCCGTCTGCGTCAACTATGCGGCGCGCGCCGATGCCGCGGAGACGCTTGTTGAGGAGATCCGCGCCGAAGGCGGACGTGGCATCGCCCATTGCGCCGATGTCGCCGATGCGGCGCAGGTGGAAGGTATGATCGAGCATGCAACCCGCGAGCTCGGGCCGGTGAGCATTCTGGTGAACAACGCCGGCGTGTCCTTGCAGGCGACGCTGGAAACCTACGATCCGGCGGCGATGGAACGCATGCGCCGGGTCAACGTCGATGGTGTCATCCATACCGTCCGGGCCACGATGCCGGGCATGCGAGAGCGCGGCTACGGACGCATAGTGAATGTCACCTCGATCGCTGCAATCGGCACGGCGCTGCCAGGCAATGCGTTCTATGCCGCGACCAAGGCCGAGGTGGCGATCCTCACGAAGCGGTTTGCAATGGAGCTTGGACCGCGCGGCATCACGGTGAACGCAGTCGCGCCCGGCTTCATCCGCACCGAGATGGCGCAGAACCGGCGCACAGACCAGCAATGGCAGGATGCAGCCAGGCGCATCGCGGAACGGGCGATGGTGGGGCGGATCGGCGAGCCAGACGATATTGCCAATGCCGTGGCGTTCTTCGCCGCGCCCGGCTCAGGTTGGGTGACCGGTCAGGTGCTGCCGGTCGATGGCGGCCGGATGGACTACATCGCGGCGGGGTAGGGCGTAACACCGACGGACCTGTCCGGTGCCCGCATCGGGTGGAAAGCGGAACAAGACAGCACCCGAAACCAGCAATCGGAATGGCGAATTTTGCCACACGCCCCGCCAGGCCCAGCGTGAACAAACGGATTCTCAGTTGACACCGTTCGCCGCGAAAGTGTCCTTTGCCTTGGATGAGACCAGGAACTTGATGAAGCTTTCGGCTGTTTCGGGCTGTGATGCGTTCGTCGTGAGCACAGCGGTGAACGTAAGGTAGCTCTGCAAATCACCGGGGAATGGGCCAAGCAACTTGATGCCGGGTGTCGTTGCGATGAGCGGTATCGTACCAGCCATGATGTCATCGCCGTTACCCTTCAACACAAGTTCAAAAATCCCGTCTGGCGTTGTTGTGCGTACAATCTTGGGCTTGAGAACTTCAGCTATGCCCAGCTTCTCAAGCACCTTCGCGAAAGAATTTCCCGAGCCGACATTATTGAAGACAATGGTGTCTGCGCCAAGCAAAGTCTGCTTGAGCTCCTCCGGCGACGAAATGTCATGTGCGGGACTATCGCGGCGGTTCCCGAGGCCGAAACCGACGTGACCAATAATTGGTCGGTTTCCTGCATTCACCTTGCCCGCACGCACAAGCTCCTCGACAAAGTCCGGCTCAACGATAACAACGTCGGCAGCTTCGCCGCCTTCAATTCTCTTTTGGACCCACGGATCGAACGCGATGTGGACCTGGGTATGTGTCTCCTGGCGAAACAGGTCAGCGACCTTCGTCAACGCTGGTTTAATTGGGCCGTCACTCAGGACCTTGATGTCAGCGGCCTGAGCACTTAGAGCAAATGCTGAGAATATGGCTACAAGCGCAGTGGTCAGGGTGATGCGCTTAGACTGCGCGTCCATGGCACTTGGTCTCCCCTTTTCGACTTATTTGCCCAGAGGATCTTACCAGGCATTTCCCAGATCAATGGTGAGTCGTCCCATTTATTGACCAGTTTATCGCCGACGATTAGCTTTGGCCAGAGCCAGCGCCCTCTGCTCAGGTCCGGGTCATCTTAGCAGCCTTGGATGGCGGGCTTACCGGCTCTGGATCAACCACCGACCCGATGCAGCGCGGCGATGCGACAAGTGTGCTTTGGGTCGAGAGCGGTCATCCAACAGGGCCGCTGGTATAATGCCGACGGCCCGAATCAATGGCTTTCCGTTACAGCTCGTTCCTTCCGTCGTGGCTGTCCCCGGATCAGGTCCGGCGCCCCAGCATAATACACCCGTCGCGCTCGGGTCTTCGAGGAGCTGGTAACCCCGCCGTCAAAGACCATCGCGTCGAACACTGCCCAGGCGGCGGCCGGGGGCGACTGTTTGAGGCGCGTCGCTACCACCGCTTGAGGCCGACGCCTACGGATTGATGGCATCAACCTGCGGCGTGAGGAACGGTTCAGTGCGGTGCACGATCTTTTCCGAATACAGCTTTTCAATATCTGGTTCGGACAGGCCGAGCATGTTGACAAGAATGTCGGTCGTATCATCCCCGATCGAAGGTGCACCGCGCCAGATCCGCCCAGGGGTCAGCGACATTTTTGGCACCACTCCATAGACCCGGATCGGCACGCCGGACTGCCTGTCCAGAACGGGCACCGTCATTTCGCGCGCCGCATAGTGCTCATCGGCATACTGGTCGCGCGTACTGAATACCCGTGCGCAGCCGATCTTGGCTGCGTTCAGCGCCGTCTCGACCTCGAGGCTCGGGCGCGTCGCGCAATACTCCCGCAATTGCCGATCCAGTTCCCGGCCCTTCTCGGAATTCACCGCCGCCGCGTCTTTCGAACAGGCGTCATAACTGAACTCGGCGAGATCGAGACCCAGAAAGACCAGCAACCGTTCATAGATCGCTCCACCAACCGCTCCTATGAACACCCAGCCATCGACGCATTTGAACGTGTCATACGGCTGAAACCCCGGGGCTCGGTTGCCGGTATGTCCGTAGACGGCGCCCTCGCCGGTGTAGAGCGGCAGGCAGTTGCCATTCGTCTGCGCCACCGCCTCGTATTGCGCGAGATCGACAACCTGCCCGCGCCCGGTCTTCTTGACCTCCCACAGAGCCATCATGGTCGAGGCCCATCCGGTCAGTGCCGTGATGAAATCGCCAGTAAAAGTCTTGGCGCGCTGCGGCGGCCCGCTGGGGTCGCCGGTGATATTCATCATGCCGCCATACGCCTGCGCCAGCGCATCGTAGCCGGGGCGCCCCAGGTATTCTTCGTTGCCATACTGACCATAAGTGCTGACGCGCACGATCACCAGGCTGGGGTTGACCGCCAGCGCCAGCTCGTTGCTGATCCCTGCGCGTTCCAGCGTGCCAGGAGCGGACGCCTCCATCCAGACATCCGAGATCTTCCACAGCGCCATCAGCAGCTCGATTCCGCGCGCTTGCCTGAGGTCGACTCCCATGGACAGCTTATTCTTGGTGACCTCCGCCTCGTCGCAGCCATGCGGCCTCGGACCACGGGTCAGTAACGGCGCGGTAAAGCGGAACGTGTCGCCGCCCGGGCGTTCGACATGGATGACCTCCGCCCCAAACTCGGCCAGCTTCGTGCCGATATACGGCTGTGCGACGAACACACCCGTGCCAACCGCGCGAATGCCCTCGAGCGGCCCGAACCTGGGGATCACCGAAGGTGTTGCCGGCCGCTCCAACCGCATGATCCAGTCCGGGATGGTTTTCCGGAGTTTTTCGATCGCGTCATCGTCTTTAACGAGCCTCTGATCATGCGCCATTTTCCGCCTCCCCTTCGACTTATTGGACCGCCGGAGAGTGCCCATAGGGGTTCGGAAACGCCAAGCGTGCATGTGTGGTAACTCGGGTGGGTGCCGATATGGCGGCGAGCACCATTGTTGCGCGCAATCACTAGCCAGGCGGCGCCAAATCCGGATCAGTGGCCGTGATGGTGCGCTTTGGGCAGCTTGATGCCCAGCAGATGCTGCGCGGCTTCCGCCACTTGCGGATCAAGCGCGCGCGGTTCCAATGTGACCCCCTTGGACAGCCGATCGACGATGATGCGGAATGCGGCCAACCGGCCGAACGGCTTGTTGTTGGCCGGCACCAGATGCCAGGGCGCGGGCCTGGAGGACGTCTTCTGCATCATGTCCTCGATCGCGGACTCGTAGTCTTTCCAATGAGCGCGGTTGCGAAAATCCTCGTAGGACAATTTCCAGCGCTTCAGCGGATCGGTCAGCCGGTTGCGGAACCGGCGCATTTGCTCCTCGGGCGTGATGTGCAGGAACAGTTTGACCAGGCGCATTCCATCGGCGAGCAGCGTGCGTTCGAAGGCGTTGATCTCGTCATACGCGCGATGCCATTCCACGGAGCTGGCAAATGACTCGACGCGTTCGACCAGCACGCGGCCGTACCAGGAACGATCGAACACCACGATCTGTCCGTGTTCCGGCAAATGCTCCCAGAAGCGCTGCAGGTAGTGCAGCGACTTTTCCCGTCCGTTCGGAGCGGCGATCGCGTGCACCTTGAAGCTGCGCGGGTCGAGCGCCCAGCCGAGCCGTCGCACGATGCCACCCTTGCCGGCCGTGTCCCAGCCTTCCAGCACGATAACAGCGCGATGGGAGGTGCCGAGATAGGCCTGCTGCACAAGCTGCAACGTCTCCTGCATCGTGGCCAGCCGGCGTTCATAGTCGGCGAACTCGACGGTCGGAAAGTGCTTGACCGACGCGAGATGGGGATGTCCGGTGATGACGAAGTCAGACGTTTTCATTGCGGGCCAATCGTCAGGGGCCACGAGCAAGCCGCAGGCTGAGGGACGCATGCCTGTACCGGTCGCAGCCTGTGCACCACTGGATCCCAACGCAACTATTCCACCACTGTCAACACATCGCCAAGCTTGTCCAGCAGATAATCGAGGTCCTCCTGCGGCAGATCCTCGAACTGCGTCAGGATGCGGGTGATCACCCGGGACCTGTAGCGTTCACGGTCGCGCTCGCCGCCATCGAATTCCGTCCCGCACACCACCTCGACGGCGACGCGCACCGCGGGCAGCAGGCGCGGCGGCATGCCGGCCCTTTCATACAGCGAGGTGAGACCGTTCGGCCCGGCGTCATGGATCAGGATGCGCGCGTTCGTCGCCGGCACCTTGGCCATGGCCGCCATCGCCGCCTCGAAAAACGCAAGGTCGCCCAGGCACAGCGCGCGCAGCACCAGGAGCGGGGTCAGGCGCCGGTTGCGATGCATCTGCCGCACCAGCCGTTCCAGTTCTTGCGCGCTGGAGCCAAGGCTGATGTGCAGCAGGGCGCGTTCGCGGCCCTCCAGCACGATGTCGGTGGCGAGCGAGACAGGCAGTTCGTGATGGCTGACGAGATAGGCCTGAAGCTTGTCCGACACCATCGCGACGAGGCGTTCCGCTATCGTCACCGGCAGGGCGGCGCGGTGGACCATGCCCGACTTGACGCGATCGCTGTCGGCGAAGCGATCGATTGCGGTTCCCAGACTCGCCTCGGCGACCTGCGCCGTCGCGTTCTCCAGCAGCACCGCAACGGCAGCCTCACTAGCCTTGTTCACCAGCGCATCGGCTACCGGCTCGGAGACGCCGGCTCGTCCAGCCACCGCCTCGTGCTTCCTGCCCGAACCGTGCTGGATGATTTCGACAAGGTCCGCGTCGGTCAGCACCGGGGACTCGCCGAGGATCGGCAGCGCCACTTCCTCCACATCGCTGGCGAGCCGCACCGCCACGTCGCGGGGCAGGTTCTTCGCGCGACGAAGGCTGTTCGACAGGGTTCGTCGCACCGCCAACTCGACGTCCTTGGCCATGGCCCGGACTATGTCGTGGGCGATCTGGAGCTCGGTCTCGGTCAGCTGCGTGCTGTCGATCTCGCACGCGAGCTTGTCCGCCAACTCGGCGCGGACCGAAGCCGAGGGCTCCGCCAGCAGACGCGCAACGTCGGCGTGCGTGAGAGAAGACGCCATGGCCACAAGGATTGCGCCGAAACCTTGCGGTTCGGTTAAGGCGTCACAACCGCAGTGACGCGGCGGCATCGGCGAGTGCGAGGTGCGCCTTGTCTGCTGCCGCCATGGTCTGCTCGATCGCCTGATTGAGTTGGTCGAGCTTCGCTTCATCGGCTTCCAGCGCGCGCGTCAGCCTGGCGTGCAGCGCGTCGCCGGGTGCGACGGCGGCCAGATTGCGCCGGATGCGGTCTTCGTCCTGCAGGATCGCCGCCTGCTGCGCCTTGAGCTGGTTCAGGATCGCCCGCTTCGCCGCCTCGTCCTGCCGCAGGGCTGCCAGTCGCTGCAAGGCGGCGCGCGCGGGGGGCGTCAGCGCCTGCTCGTTCAGCAGCCGCACCACCACCTGCGCATCGTCGTCCAGCAACGCCGTCTGTTCGCGCTCGAGCCGGTCGATGTATGCCGTAATCGTGCGCACCTCGCCGGACGCGAGCGAGACCGGAACGCGCCACGCCGTTGCCGTCTGCTCGATGCCGGGCGCGGCGTCGCCTTCCAAGGTCAGCGTGCGATCGTCGTCCTTGGGGATTTCCACCAGAACGCGGCGAGGCTCGTGTGCCGGCGCGGTGATCGTGACCCGCAGCACCTCGCGTTGCCGGGTGGTGATGTGCGCCACACCTTCGGCGACGGTCAACGACGCGAGGCTTGTCTCTGCCGTGCTTTGGCGCTCGACAGTGGTGCGGAGGTCCTGGGCGAAGGACAGCAACCGCTGCTCGCCGGCCGGCAGTCCCCAAAGCCTGGCGTCGCCGGCAAAGGTTGCCGCGCCCGTGGTATCGTACAGCGTCAGCACGCCGGCCGGCATCGACGTGCCGGTGTCGTTGGTTATTCGGATCGCGGAGTGTGGATGCGGATCGTCGCCAGCGGCGAGATCCAGGCGTTCGGCAGGAATGCCATGGTCGATGATCGGCACGCTGGCGGTGTGGCCCGCGGCGAGCACGACCGGCGTTGGGAGTTGAAAGATCGTCTCTTCCACGCTTTCCGCGACCTGCGCCGGCTCGGCGGGCAGCGCCATGACGTCGGCGCGCGCCGGCGCCGGTGCAGCTGCGAAGCCGCGGGCGCCGGCCGGCGGCAACGGAGCGGCCTTCAACGCCGCGGCGACTTCGGCCGGGCGGGCCCGCGTATCGACACTGGGCAGAATGCGGCCAAGGATCTCCACCGGCACTTCCGGGCGCTGCACGAAGTAGCTCTGATAGATGGCCTGCCAGAACGTGACCGGGTTGCCGTACTGCAGCGTGAGTCCAACTTTCTCCCAGTCGGCGCCGGACTGGTTCTCCAGCACCGCCCAGCCTTGCATGCGCGCCGGATCGCCGTCCTTCGCCGGCAGCATCAGCCGATACGTCGCCTTCCACAGCGGCGCGGCTGCGACATATCCGACGAGCACCGTGCGTTGGCCCGCACCGGTGCTGCGCAGCGTGATATGGCGCACGCTTTGGTTGGCTTCGCGACGGAGCGACTCCAGCGCCTGCCCGATGCGCACCCGCAGTGTGGGATCGGTGACCTGGATGCTGTCGGCCTCCTCCAGCACGAACTGCCGCATGCCGTCCGCGCCCAGCAGGGTGACCCGGGTCCGCTGCACGGTCGCCTGCGGCGGACCCTGTGCCACCGGGAGTGCCTCGGCGACCCGTTCGGCATGGACAAGGCGTCCGGTCATCGGACGCGGGCCCTGCACCGCGATCTCGACGCCTTGCAAGCTGTTCAGGTAATCAACCGTCGAGCGCAGCGCCTCGGGGCCGAACGGCACATCGCCGAAGCTCGCGCGCGTGTTGTTGCGTCCCGGCAATTCGACGGTGCCGAGGCCACCGGCGCTGTCGAACACCACCAGCGAGGTCAGCACGTCGTCCACCTGATCGAGCGGCACGTCGAGGCCAAGGGTCACCGGTCCGTCGGCCTCGGTCTCGTATTCGAAGTAGCCGACGCCGGCCGAAGACAGCATCACCCGTTTCAGCACAAGGTCGGCGGCTTCTGCCGGGGTGGCGCCGAACAGCAGAAGCGCCACGATCAGGCGTTGCATTGCATATCTCCCGTCAGTTGCCTCGGCCTCCGTCCTCGCGACATTAGCCGATAGCGGGTTGTAAAGTGAGTGACGTGAGCCTGTTCAGTGCTGTTTCG
>DATMND010000008.1:0-9232 GCA_035569235.1 Acetobacteraceae bacterium
CGTAGCGCGGCGCCGCAACCTGTAGCAGCGTGGGTTCGCCCAGTGGGTGATCGGCGAAAGGAATTGGCAATGGCAGAATTGGATGGCCCGCGCTGGGGGCCGGCATCGAAAGGGACACCGAAGCAGCTTGTCGTGCTGTGCCACGGCGTGGGCGCGGACGGACATGACCTGATCGACCTCGCGCCAACGTGGTCGCATGCCGTGCCGGACGCGCTGTTCGTCTCGGTGGATGCGCCGTTTCCGCACGACTCGGGTTTAGGCCGGCAGTGGTGGAGCGTCGCCGACCGAACGCCCGCGGTGATGGACGCAGGCGTGCGCAGTGCCGCGGGGTTCCTGAATGCGTTCATCGACGCCGAACTTGCACGGCTGGGCCTGCCGCCGGATGCCTATGCCCTGATGGGGTTCAGCCAGGGCGCGATGACCGTGCTGTTCACCGGCCTGCGCCGTGCCGCAGCACCCCGTGCCATCCTGGCATTCTCCGGCGCGCTGATCGCCCCGGACCGCCTGGCGGCCGAACTGGCCAACCACGCGCCGGTGTTGCTGGTGCACGGCGAGGCCGACGATGTGGTGCCGGCGCACCGCTCGCGCGATGCCGAGCAGGCGTTGCGCGCCGCCGGTGTGCCGGTGGAGGCGGCCTATGTGCCGAGGCTTGGCCACGGCATCGACGATACCGGGCTCGCGATGGGCGCACTGGCGTTGCAGCGGGGATTCGCCGGCGCCGGCGCATGATAGTGTTGTGAACCCGGAGCGTTCGGCTTGCGGCATTCTTCGGGCTCTGCGATAAACTCGTAGGTTCTCGGCGGCGCACAATATCTGGTGGGTCGGTGACAGCTTCGCCACCAGAGCTTGCGCTTACGACGCAAGGGAGCGACGCTTGCCTGACGGTGGCCAATTCTATCCTGCACTGGTGCTGAACGCGGATTTTCGGCCGCTGTCGTATTTCCCGCTGTCGCTGTGGTGCTGGCAGGACGCCGTGAAGGCGGTGTTCCTCGACCGGGTTTCGGTGCTGTCCGAATACGAGACCAAGGTGCGGTCGCCCTCGCTCACCATGCGCCTGCCGAGCGTGATCGCGCTGAAGGACTACATCCCCTCGGCGCGCCGGCCGGCCTTCACGCGGTTCAACGTGTTCCTGCGCGACGCCTTCGTCTGCCAGTACTGCGGCGACCGCTGTCCGGCACAGGAACTGACGTTCGACCATTTGGTGCCGCGCAGCCGCGGCGGGCGCACGACCTGGGAGAATGTCGTGACCGCCTGCGGCGAATGCAATCTGCGCAAGGGCTCGCGCCTGCCGCGCGAGTGCCGGATGTTCCCGCGCAGCAGTCCGCGCCAGCCGACGACCTGGGAATTGCAGGACAACGGCCGCGGCTTCCCGCCCAACTATCTGCACGAAAGCTGGCGGGATTATCTCTACTGGGACAGCGAACTGGAGAGCTGAGCGGGCGCGCTGTCGCCCTGCGTGGCCGCGGCGGCGCGTTGTTCCGCTTCGATCATGGCCGCCTCCTCGGCGAGCGCGATGGCCTGGGTTTCGAGATCGTCGGGGTCTCCGTAGGTTGCCCGGCGCTGCGCCATCGTCATTTCCTCCCAGCGCCAGCGCGGGATCGGGTTGCCGGACTTGTCGCGCGGCTGGAACTGCGGCCTGTGCGGGATTTGCGCGACCGCATCGGGCACATCGGGCGGGGGTGGCGCGGCGTGCCTACGCGGTTTCGTAGGCGCATCGGCTGGAGCCTGGCGGCGCTTCTCCAGCGTGCGCAGCGCCGCATCGAACGAGCGCGCGGCGGCGACCGCATTGTTGCGCAGCCGGACGGCTTCGGCATCGCTGACGCCGGGCTGCATGGCGCGCTGGTAGCCGTCCATGGTGGCGTGGTGCGCGGCGATCATGCGGGCGGCGAGCATGGCCTCGACGAGATCGCATGGCTTCAGCGCCTCGAGGGCGGCGCGCGCCGCGTGCCGGGGGTCTTCCGCTGACCCGCCCGGCCATGCGCCGGCGAGCGTTTCGATCATGCTGTGGAGCAACGCCGGATCGATCGGAAGGGTCATGGGTTGGTTTCCTCGGGCGCCAGTGTGAGCACCGGAGTATGCAGCAAAGTTATGAACAAATATTGAACATGAGACACGCCGTATGCCAACCGTAGCGTCGGGGCGTAGTACCACGAACATCGCATTTGCCGCCGGCGCCAAGAGCGCCATATGGGAACAGTACACGACACCCGAGGGTCGCATGAGCGATTACGACACTGACCTGCTTATCTGGAGCGAGCGTCAGGCCGCGCTGCTGCGCCGCCGCGCTGCCGGTGAACTGGTGAACGACGCGGCGATCGACTGGTCCAATGTGGCGGAGGAGATCGAGAGCGTGGGACGCAGCGACCGCCGGGAGCTTCGCAACCGATTGGCCCGGCTGCTGCAACACCTGCTGAAATGGCGCTACCAGCCGGACCACCGCAGCCGCAGTTGGCGCGCAACGATCGCGACGCAGCGTCGTGAGATCGAGGCCCTGCTTGCCGACAGTCCAAGCCTTCGTGCGACGCTGCCCGATGTGCTGGCGGTCGCGTATCGCGCAGCGCGTGACGATGCCATCACCGAAACGGGATTACTTGATTTGCCTGAGGCTTCACCGTTCACTGTCGAGCAGACGCTCGGCGAGCCGCCGACCGATAATACCAACGGCCCTGTCTGATGACGGCTTCGGTGAAGGGTTCCGGACTTTCAAGATTGGTACGTCAACGGCCGGCCAACACCAAGAGCCAACTTTAAGAGCCAACTTTCATCCTGGTCACCGCCCGAGCCGATGCTTGCGCCATTCGCACGGCAATAAGGCGGGCTTCGTGTTGTGCGAAGCCCGCCTTCCGAAGGACCGACGCCTCGGTGTTTGCGCCTCAGGAGTTAGCTGCAGCGCCGAACGAACAGCTATCAGCCGCCCGCGCAGTACGAGCAGCCGGCTTCCTGCGCGCGATTCACCCCCCACGTCCCAGAGGGAATGATCGTGATTCCCGGCACCACGTTCGCAGCCCATTCCTTTGCCGCATCGTCCGGGCTCATGCCGGCGTTGCCGGCCATCTTCTTGCTCAGAACAGTCAGCGCGATATTGCAGGCGCCGAAAATCGTGCCGCTTGCGAGCAGGCGGTCAACGGCCATTCCATCCACTTGCAGAACGCCGGGCTTGGCGTTCAGGTACGGATTCTTCACCGCCACGGCCTGGGTTTCCGGATCGGTGAGCTTGATCGACTCCCCAATTTTGTATTTTGCCCACATCGCGCTGTTGAGAGACATCAGGAACGCCTCATGGCGCAGCACGACGACTGCGGTCGCTGCACCTGGCGATGGATTGGTAATCAGAAACGTGTATGCGAACGCAAGCGGGAAGCCGGCATTGATCTCGATGGCATCGACCACCTGGCGATGGCGGCCCTTCAGCTTGCCTGGCCAGTTCGGGCCGTCCGATCCCATCGCGGCCGCCCGCGCGTCCGACGGTGTGGACGCCCACCCCGCCAGCCCTAGTGCAGCCGCCCCGGCAAGGCGGCCAAATACGGTACGGCGTGGCGCCATAGTGGTCGTGTCTTGGCTGATATTGGTCATCTGTTCCCCCATCATGTGCCTGTCTTGGTGTGGCTGCTGACAGCTGCGGGTTCTCCCTGGATTCAAAGGCTGCCTATTATCGACTGCCAGCAGTATCGCCCGGTTCTTCCAAGTTCACGCTAGACGTTGCGGACCGGCAAGGCAATTCAAAACCGAACGGATCTCTGTCAGTGCGGCGCCGATCGCTCTATACGGCGCAGAAGCACCGCTACGTGAAGCTCCGATACAGCATGTAGGCCGACACCACGACCAGCATGCACCCCAACAGGCGCGTCAGCGTCTGGCGCTGTGCCGAGAGTCGTTTCGCGATACGTGCACCGATCCACCCACCGGCGATCCCCCCCAGAATGAACAGCAGTGCGACCGGCCAGTCGACCAACCCGGAGACGGCATAGTTCACCGCCGTCGTCATCCCGAAGGTTCCGACAGCGACCAGCGAGGATCCGATCGCGGCGATCGTCGGCATGCCGGTCGCCAGGATCAGTCCGGGCACCACGAGGAAGCCACCGCCGATCCCATAGAACCCGGACAGCGTGCCGGTCCCCAGCCCGATCGCAACAAGGCGCAACAGGTTCTTTTGCTGGACCACGCCGGACGTGCTGGTGTCGGCTTTGCGCCCGCGCAGCATCAGCGCCGCAACGAACAGCATCAGCAGCGCGAACAGGATCAGCAACTGATGGCCGTCCACCACCTTCCCGATCGACGAGCCGGCGAAAGCTCCGACCACTCCGGCGGAGGCGAAGGTCACCGCCGGTCCCCAGCGGACATGCTGCGCGCGCGCATGCGGCACGAGATTGGCGTATGCATTGACCGCCACCGCGAGCGCGCTGGTACCGATCGCCTGATGCGGGTCCGGCATCCCGACGATGTAGAGCAGCAACGGCACCGCGAGAATCGAACCGCCGCCGCCGATCAGGCCGAGCGAAAAGCCGACGATGACACCGCTGCCGATCGCCGCCGTCGTCTGGAACGGGTCCACCTTCCGTCACTCAGCCGCGCGGCGACGGAAGGTCGCTCCGCAAGCTCTGCGCATTGTCCTTCAGCCATTGCTGGATCGGTTGCCACGGACCAGTCAGATGCTGTGACGGCGGGAACGGCCCGAGGAACGGCGGAAAGGTCGCATCGGCTGGCTTGAGCGAGCGGTCGGGGTAGTCCTGCTCGTTTCCCGACCGATGCGGGCGTTGCTGACTGTCGACGAACACCGCCACGTCGAACGCATCCTGCGCGCTCAGCACGGGGTGTTCAAAGTCGACGCCGAACGGCATGTTGGCGCGGATGAAATTGGCCGCCGTGATCGGCCGCGCCATGCCCGCGCCGTCGTTGTAGCTGTCCGGTCCCCACAACGGCGGAAATTGGTAGCGATGCCGTTGCGCCGCATCCTCCGGGCCCCAGCGCTTGCCCTGTCCGTCCGGCTGATGGCACACCGCGCAGGTTTCCGCGAACACCTGCGCGCCGTGTGTCGGATCGCTCGCCGCGGTGGGCAGCGGGAGCGGCGGCGTCGCCCGCCCCTCGGCGCTGCGCCCGGTCGGCACGCCGGCGCTGACGAAGCGGATATACGCGAGCATCGCCTTCATTTCGCGGCTGTCGAGCGGCAGCGCACGCCCGTTCATGCTGCGCTCCATACAACCGTTGATACGCTCCTCCAGCGTCCGCACTTCGTTCTCGCGACCGATGAACAGCGGGAACAGGCCCCAGACGCCCGCGAGCGGCAGTCCGAACTTCTTGTTGCCCGCGTCCAAATGGCAGCTCTGGCATTCCAGCCCATTGCCGGAGTAGCGCATTGCCGGATCCGCGGCATCCGGTCCGATCGTTGCCGCAGTGTGCACGATCAGGTCGCGGCCGGCGCGCACCGTCCGGCCGAACACATCCATAGGTAGATTATCGACATCCGGAACGGACCACGTCTCGGCCGACGCGATCGTTACGAACGTGCCGAAGATGAGCCCGAGCGCCAGCAAAAGGTTCCGCACCACGCGCAACCCGCCATCCCCCCATCGTTGCCGCAACGTACGCAAGAGCCAGTTACAATGTCAACCGGAATGTGTCCGTTGACCGATCTGTCTGATCACAAACGTTCAACGCACTGCCGCTTGGCGACCACGGCGGTCCAGGTTCAAAAGCTGCCTCCGGTGGCGACCGTGGAAAATCGGGCATTCGACGAACGCTCTGCCGACCGATCCGCACCGGACGTTTGCACCAGCCAGGTTGTTGATCGCACTGGCTTCGGCGGACGGTGCAAAAGTCTTGACCTCTGCATTATGCGCCGGCGTGGCGGATCGGTGACACCCTCGCGCCACTGTGCTTAGATACCGAGACACGACCGCGAAATGCTCTCGCCACGCCGTCTGACGTGGCCTCTGGCGCGGTACGTCGAAAACCAGGTGGCGACTGGTGTGTCTGCCTCGGCCAGTAAGGTAGTGTGAGCTGGCTTTCGCTCGCTGATCGAGCTCAATGAAGCCAGACTTGTGAATTCGCCGACAGTACCGCGTAAGACCCGTCTTGCGAGAATCCTGATACTGGAGTTGCGTCGAGCCCGATGTCTGATCAACCATCTGAATTGCAGCGCTTGATTGTCGAGCGGCTGGGAGTGCTTCCGAACTTCTTCTGCACCGCGGCATCTGCGCCCGGATTGATCGATCGTCTCTGGGATTTTGCAAGGTCGGCCTACATCGACAGCCCTCTGCCCTCGCTGTTCAAGGAGCGGCTTTTCGTCCATCTCTCCCGCTTTTGCGAGGTCCGGTACTGTATCGTCCGCCACGTCGGCTTCCTGATAGGCCACGGACATCCCGCTGGTGATCCGGATTGCCCACCCCAGACGATAGACCAGGTCGTGGCACTGCTAAGGCGGCCAGTGCCCGGCGAGCCAGCGTTCGCGGATGCGGTGCACCGCCTGCTGGAAGCTGAGCCGACAACCGAGATGCCGGCACCGCAGACGCAGCGCGAGGCCGATCTATTCGACGTACTCGTCCTGATCTTTCTTGAGCCGCGTCAGTCACTTCCCGCTCGACGGGCCGTGGGCGCGGCATTCGGCGACGCCGCCTTAGAGATGTTGATTGCCTTCCTCGCCTTTGTCCGCACGGCGCACTATTGGACGGAGACGCATCCTGAACTGGAATACGAACCTGACATGCTGTTGCTGATGCAGGAGCACGGCCTGTTGGCTCAGCTGTTGCTCGACCAGTCGGAGGCCGAACGCACCTGGTCGCCAATGGAGCGTGCCCGGCTGCTTTCCGCGCTGGCCGCGCGCGAGGCAGAGTTGCGAGAACTGAACGCGGGACTTGAGAACCAGGTGCAGGAGAGAACGCGGGAACTCCGCGCAGCGGAGGCGGAGCTGCGAGAATTGAACGGAACTCTCGAAAGCGAGATTCAAGAGAGGACGCGGGCGTTGCTCGCGACAGAGGAGGTGCTGCGCCAGTCCCAGAAAATGGAGGCGGTTGGCCAGCTCACAGGCGGACTGGCGCACGACTTCAACAACATGCTCACCGGGATCAGCGGCAACCTGGAACTCCTGCAAGTGCGGGTCGCCCAGGGCAGGACCAGCGAGATCGAGCGCTACGTTTTGGCGGCCCGGGAGTCGGCGCAACGCGCGGCCGCTCTGACGCATCGCCTGCTGGCGTTCGCGCGAAGGCAACCACTCGACACGAAGCCGAGCGACATAAATCGCATCGTGCTCGGCATGGCGGACATGCTGCGCCGAACAATCGGCGAGCGGGTAGAATTGCAGACCAAGCTGACAGGGGACTTATGGCCAGCACTTACCGACGTCAACCAGCTCGAGAATGCGATCCTCAACCTTGCCATCAACGCCCGCGACGCAATGCCTGACGGTGGCCGGCTCACCATCGAGACGAGAAACGCGCAGCTCGATGCGGATTACGCGCGCCGGCACAATGATGCCGAGGCCGGGGACTATGTTGTGATCAGCGTGTCCGACACCGGCGTAGGCATGTCCCCTGATGTTGTCGATCGGGCGTTTGACCCATTCTTCACGACAAAACCGGTTGGGCTGGGAACCGGACTAGGGCTATCGATGATCTATGGCTTTGCCAAACAGAGCCGGGGTCATCTTCGCATCGCCAGCGAGGAAGGCATCGGCACGACCATCAGTCTTTACCTGGCGCGCGCCTACACGGATTTGGACCTCCCCTCGAACGTTGAGGCAGTCAAGGCGCCGCGCGGTGAAGGTGAAACCGTCTTGGTTGTCGAGGACGACGCGGCGGTGCGCCTGCTGGTCACTGGCGTGCTGGAGGAACTCGGATATAGGTATCTTGAAGCATCGGGTGCGCCGCAGGCGATGACGATCTTGCGAAGCAGCGCGAGAATCGATCTGCTGCTGACGGATGTGGGCTTGCCCATTATAAATGGTCGCCAGCTTGCCGAGTTTGCCCGCGAGTCGCGGCCCGCGATCAAGGTGCTGTTCGTCACAGGCTACGCAGAGAACGCAGCAGTTCGCGGCGGCTTTCTCGGCCGTGGCATGGACATTCTGACAAAGCCGTTTGCACTCAATGTGCTCGGGCTCAAAATTAGAGAGATGATTGGGCCAGCCACATGAATGGACTACGGTCTCCATTTACAATCTGAACCGGTAGAGCGCGCGCCTAGTAGTGTGGGCCGTGCCTTGATTGATACGATGCGACTTGGTGCGGTCATCGCACGCTCCCCTTAAGGGGCTTCATATGCTGCAGTTTGAAACGCCGCCCTCGGAAATACTCGATGCCCTGCGCCGCATGGGTCTGCTGACGACCGGAACCAACCCAAGCGGAGAACGGCTGACCGGGGGCGTCTCCTCGGACATCTGGCGGATCGACCTGCCCGCGGGGCCCGTCTGCGTGAAGCGGGCGCTGGCGAAGTTGCGCGTGGCGGCGGACTGGCACGCGCCGGTCGAACGCAATCGCTACGAGGCCCGCTGGATGCAGCGCACCAACGCCGCGGTTCCGGGAGCGGCGCCGGCGCTGCTCGGCCTCGACGAAGCCAGCGGAACGCTGGCGATGCAATACCTGCCGCCTGGCGACCACCCGTTGTGGAAGACCCAGCTGCGCGACGGCGACGCCGATCCGGCATTCGCCGCCCGGGTGGCCGCAAGCCTCGGGCAAATCCACGCCGCCACCGCCGCGGACCCGACCGTCGCGGCCGATTTCCCAACCGACCGCATCTTCTACGACATCCGCCTGGAACCCTACCTGGTGGCGACCGCGCGCGCGCATCCCGACCTCGCGCCGCGTATCGACGAACTCGTCGCCACCACGCAGGCCAACAAGCGCGCGCTGGTGCACGGCGACGTTAGCCCGAAGAACATCCTGCGCGGACCCCGTGGTCCGGTGTTCCTCGATGCGGAATGCGCCTGGTGGGGCGACCCCGCCTTCGACCTCGCGTTCTGCCTCAACCACCTCCTGCTGAAATGCCTCTGGACGCCATCCGCCGCCGCCGGCTTCCTCGCCTGCTTCGACGCGCTCGCCGACACCTACTGCGCGCACGTCGCCTGGGAGCCGCCGCACGCGCTGGAAGCCCGCGCCGCCCGACTGCTGCCGGGGCTGTTCCTCGCCAGGGTGGATGGCAAGTCGCCGGTCGAGTACATCACCACCGAGGCAGACAGGAACCGGGTGCGACGCACCGCGCGCGCGTTGCTGACCCACCCGGTCGACCGGCTCGGCGATGTGCG
>DATMND010000009.1:0-36160 GCA_035569235.1 Acetobacteraceae bacterium
GTGATCCGGCGCATTGGCCGGACCAGCAGCAAAAGCACCGCCAGATAGACCAGCCCGCCGGTAATCCCGGCGATCAGCAGGGCGAGACCGGCAAAGTGGCTAGTGAATTGCCGCATTGTATCGCCCAGCCCACGTTCGTGGACCACAGCTTCAACGCGGACTCCGGAGTCCGGCGGATCTTCCCCTACCACCCGCACCAGGCGATCCTGCGTGCGCACGGCGACCGCGAGTGCATTGTAGATGTCGCCGAGCAGATTCGCGTTCCGCAGGTCGAACACCGCGGCCGTCGCCACGGTATCGTCTCCCACTGTCGAATCCGCGGCGTCCGGTTGGCTGAAGCGTATCGCCACGGCGTCCGCCAGGCGCAGCAGTTCCTTTTGCCTCGCCGCATCGAGCGGACTGCCGGAGGCCGCAAGCACAACAAGGGCTGCATCTTCGGTGCGATCCAGCAGCCATTCATCCCGCTCATGGGCGATGTACGGCAGGAAGACGACGATCTCGCTCAGCAGGACTGCGAGCGTGGTGAGCAGCCACAGCCGGGCCGAGAGGCTCTGCCGCGGCCTGACATGCTGTGCCTTGGCACACGATTTCGCCATAGCGGCAAAGTGCGACGAACGATGGCTTATGGCAACCAAGAAAGCAGCCGAACCAGCCATTTCGTTCGTTGCGCGAATAAACGCGGTGCGAGGAGGCTGGTCGCGGCACGTTTGGCGGCCTCGGAGCGGGTCGGATAGGGGGTGATCAGCGACGCCAGCGCGGACGGCTTCACACGCTGTGCAATGGCCAACGCCCAGAGCCCGATCATCTCGCCGGCATTTGGCGCGAGTATCCCGGCGCCGATCACCCGGTTCCCGGCCACGACAAGCTTCACCAGGCCGGCCGTGTCGCGCTCGGTGATGGCCCGATCATTGTCCGACAGCGGCCAGCGCAAGATGGAGATCCGCTGCCCTGCGGCACGCGCCTCGGCTTCGGTCATGCCCACCTGCGCCAATTCGGGATCGGTATAGGTGACGCGGGGCAGCGCCGCGTAGTCAATATGCGCCGGAAGCCGAAACAGAGCGCGGCGGATGACGATGCCGGCATGATAGGAGCCGACATGAGTGAAGGCGCGCGGCCCGATGCCCTGCGGATCGGCGATGTCACCCACCGCATAGACGCGCCGGTTGGTCACGCTGCGCAGTCCGCGGTCGGTCGCGACCCCGGCCGGTCCTGCGCGCACGTTGCCGGCCGTCAGATCGAGCGCGTCCAGGTTCGGCCGCCGCCCGACCGCGACCAGCAGGTGGCTGCCAGCGATCCGTCGCCCATCGGCCAGGATAAGGGCCGGTCCGGGTTCGACCGCGGCCACCGCGGCCCCCTCCAGTATCGTCATGCCGCGCGCCGACAGCACGTCGCGCAATCCGGCCACCAGTTCGGGGTCTTCCTTGCCGGCGATCGTGGCAGCCTCGACGACGCTGACCTGGCAGCCCAGCCCAGTGAAGGCGTCTGCCATCTCCAGCCCGATCGGGCCACCGCCAAGGATCAGCAGATGATCCGGCCGTTCGGCCAGATCGAACAGTGTGGCGTTGGTGAGGTAGGGAACACAGTCCAGTCCGGGGATCGGCGGCACCGCGGCGGTGCTGCCGGCGGCGATGACGATGCGCCGCGCCGAGATCCGCCGACCGTCGACGGCAAGCGTGTCCGGCCTAGTGAAGCGTGCCTCGCCGCGCAGCACGGTGGCGCCGAGGGCCTGGAACCGGGCTTCCGAGTCGGTCGGCGCAATCGTCTCGATCACACCATGCACGTGCGCGCGGACCGTCGCCCAGTCGATATCCGGCTCAGGCAGGCGCAGGCCGAGCCGCCCTGCCCTGCGCGCCGCCTCGGCCGCGTGCGAGGTGGCGAGCAGGGCCTTGCTCGGCACGCAGCCGAAGTTGAGGCAGTCGCCGCCCATCCGGTCTCGCTCGATCAGCGCTACGCGCAGGCCAAGCTGCGCGGCGACCGCGGTCACCGAGAGACCGGCGGCTCCGGCGCCGATCACCGCCAGATCGAACTCAGGCATCCGAGCGTTTCCATCGCCGCCACGCGACCGGCAGCAGCGACAGCGCGGCCAGGGCCACCAACGGGCCCAGAACACGGGGGGAGAAGATGATCGCCAGGTCAGGTTTGCCGCCTGCCGCCAACACCGCGCCGATGCCGGCTCCGATCGAGGCATAGACAAAGGTGGCCGGCAACACGCCAAGCAACGTCGCGGCGGCATAGGGCATCAGCCGCATGCCGCTCAATGCGGCGGACAGGTTGACCAGCCAGAACGGGAAGGCCGGCACCAGCCGAATGGCCAGCAGGTAGCTGAACCCGTCGCGTTCCAGTCCGGCGCGCACCCGGTCCAGGAACTGGCCGCCGCGGCGAGCGATCGCATCGGCAAGGTGGTGGCGGACAGCGACGAAGAGCGCGACCGCGCCCGTCGTCGATCCAACGACCGCAAGCATTCCGCCGAACAAGGTGCCGAACAAAAGGCCCGCCGCGACTGTCAGCACGGCTGATTCCGGCACGGAGAGTGCGACGGCCACGGCATAGATCACAACGTAGAGCGCCGGCGCGGTGACCGGGTGGGAATCGACCCAGGCACTCAGCGCCGCCTGGTTGCGTGCGAGCGCGGCCCAGCTGATCTGCTGCGCCAGGCCGCTCGCCCAGGCAGCGGCAATTGCCGCAAGCAGCAGGGCAAGCGGCCAGAATCGGCGGACGAAGCGCATGACCGATGCATGTAGCGGCTTTCCGCGCATTGTCGCGCGATAATCTCGGCACGCGGCAACCCCGACCGATGTCATCGTGACGCGATTGACGGCCGGTGACCGCCCTCCTATAAGCCGGCGCCTGCGACGGGCACTGAATTTGGGGCCCGTGTCCGTGCTCGCGCGGGTCGCCAGGCATCATCGGAGATTTGACCGTGAAGCGCACCTACCAACCGTCGAAGCTGGTCCGCAAGCGGCGGCATGGATTCCGTGCCCGCATGGCGACGGTCGGAGGCCGCAGGATACTGGCGCACCGCCGTGCCAAGGGCCGCAAGCGCCTGTCGGCCTGAACCGAGGCGAATTTGCCTGGGCTTGGACGCCTGACGCGTCGTGCGGAATTCCTCCGGGCAGCGGCGAAGGGGCGCAAGGCGCCGATGCCGGGCCTGGTGCTGCAGGCGCTGGCGCGGAACGACGACGAACCGGCACGGCTGGGTTTCACTGTGACGAAGAAGATCGGCAACGCCGTGATCCGCAACCGCACCCGCCGCCGTCTGAAGGAAGCCGCCAGGCTGGTGCTGGCCGGGCAGCCGGTGTGCGGTGTGGATCTGGTGCTGATCGGGCGCGAAGGGACGGCGAAACGCGATTTTGCCGCTCTGCAGGACGATCTTCGGCGGGCGTTGACCAGGGCCCTGAAGGCCGAGCCCGCCGCTCGCCCAAGGGTGGGCTCCGCCGCATGACCCCTGCCGCTCATGTCGCGGTCGGTGCGGTGCGCGTTTACCAATGGACGGTGCGACCCGTGATCGGCGCCAACTGCCGCTTCTTCCCAAGCTGCAGCGACTACGCGATCGATGCATTTCGCGCCCATGGTGCGCTGCGCGGCAGCGGCCTTGCGGCGCGGCGCATCCTGCGCTGCAACCCGTGGCATGAAGGCGGCTACGATCCGGTCCCTGCTTGCGACTGCGCGTCTCCGTCGGATAAGGCCCCTACGCATCGGGCCACCTCCCCCTCCCCTTGGGGGAGGGGGCCGGGGGGCGGGGTGAGCCGCCACGACGGTGACCCTGCCACGCATGCCGCGACCTCGACTGGTGCCGGCGCCACCCCGCCCCCCGGCCCCCTCCCCCAAGGGGAGGGGGAGAATCGCGCCCACCACTGCCGAGCAGGGGCGTAATGGACCAGAAGCGCCTCTTCCTGGCGATTGCGATCTCGATTGCCATCCTGCTCGGCTTCCAGGTGCTCATCGCGCCGCATCTGCCGCAGCCACCCAAACCGCCGCCGCAGATCGCCAGCAGCGAGACCACGCCAACGCCGAACCCCGCAATCCCCGCGCAGGGTTCGTCTGGCGCCGTCGCTGCAACCGCCGGCCCGACAGTGCCCAAGCAGGTGCCGCGACTTCAGATCGCGGCCCATCGCGTCCGTGGATCGATCAGCCTGCTCGGCGCGCGGATCGATGATCTGGTGCTCACCGACTACCGCGAGACGCTGGAGCCCAATTCGCCTGATGTGAGGCTGCTCGAGCCACGTTCGGAGGACCACCCCTATTACGTTCAGTACGGCTGGAGTGCGGCGCCAGGCGAACAGGTGAAGCTGCCCGACAACGACACGGTCTGGGCCGCCTCTGCCGATACGCTGAGCACGGGCCATCCCGTCACGCTGTCATGGAACAATGGCGCCGGACTGACCTTCCAGATCACGCTGTCGATCGATGACGACTACATGTTCGCCGTCCAGCAGTCGGTGAAGAACGCCACCGACCAGACGGTGAAGCTGTTCCCCTGGTCGCGCATCCGGCGCGACTACACGCCCGAGGTGGCAGGCTATTATATCCTGTTCGAGGGCCTGCTCGGCTTCGTCGATGGCAAACTCGAGGAAAATACCTATTCCAGCGCCAAGAGCGAGGGCGCGAAGAAGAGCGGTATCGCCTACACGGCAACTTCGACCGGCGGCTGGGCGGGCATCACCGACAAGTACTGGCTGACCTCGCTGGTGCCGGATCAGTCGGTCCCCTCCACGGTCAACTTCCGCCACACCTCGGAGAACGGTGACCATTATCAGGTGGATTACGTTGCCCAGGAGCCGAAAACGATCGAGGCCGGCGGCGAGGCGTCGGTGACATCGCACCTGTTCACCGGCGCCAAGGTCGTATCGCTGCTCCACGCCTACGAAGAGCGTCTCAGGATCCCCAACTTCGACTACGCGGTGGACTGGGGATACTTCTGGTTCCTGACGCGGCCGATCTTCCTGGCGATCGACTGGCTCAATGGCCTGCTGGGGAATTTCGGCCTGGCGATCATGGTGTTCACGGTGTTCGCCAAGGCGCTGTTTTTCCCGCTGGCGAACTACTCCTACCGCTCGATGAGCAAGATGAAGCTGTTGGCGCCGAAGATGACGGCGCTGCGCGAGCGGTTCAAGGACGAGCCGCAGCGCATGCAGCAAGAGATGATGGCGATGTACCGCACCGAGAAGGTGAACCCGGCTTCGGGCTGCCTGCCGATGGTGGTGCAGATTCCGGTGTTCTTCTCGCTATACAAGGTGATCTTCGTCACCATCGAGATGCGCCAGGCGCCGTTCTTCGGCTGGATTCACGATCTGTCGGCCGTTGATCCGACCAACATCTTCAACCTGTTCGGGCTGATCCCGTTCGATCCGACGACGATCTCGCCGTTCCTGCATCTGGGCGCGTGGCCGCTGATCATGGGCCTGACGATGTTCCTGCAGCAGAAGCTGAACCCGCCGCCGCCCGACCCGGTGCAGGCGCGGATGTTCCAGTTCATGCCGATCATCTTCACGTTCATGCTGGCGCGTTTCCCGGCCGGGCTGGTGATCTACTGGAGCTGGAACAACCTGCTGTCGATCGGGCAGCAATGGCTGATCATGCGGCGGACGCACCTGACACGACCGGGGCTCGCGCGCACCTGACCAACGACGAAGCAGCCGCGATCGAGGCGGGGCGGAAGCTGTTCGCCGCCGAGTGCCGCTTCGTTCATGCCGCCCAGCGGCTGGACCAGTTGCCGCAGCCGATGGGGGCCGAGGTGGCGTTCGCGGGGCGGTCCAACGTGGGCAAGTCGTCGCTGCTGAACGCGCTGACCGGGCGGCGTGCGCTGGCCCGCGTTTCGACCGAGCCGGGCCGCACACGGCAGCTCAACTTCTTCGATCTCGCCGAGCGGCTGACGTTGGTCGACATGCCTGGCTACGGCTACGCGCGTGCCGGCCGCGCGGTGAAGCAGGATTGGCAGGGCCTGATGTTCGACTACCTGCGCGGCCGTCCCACGCTTCGCCGTGTGATGCTGCTGCTGGATGCGCGCATCGAGCTGAAGGCCGCCGATAGCGAGGTGATGGACCTGCTGGACCGCGCGGCGGTGACGTTCCAGCTCGTGCTGACCAAGGCGGATGCGGTGAAGCCGGAGGCCCTGGCGCGCAAGCTTGCCGAAGTGACGGCGCTGGCGCGGCGGCACGCGGCGGCGTATCCCGAGGTGGTGGTTACCAGCAGCGAGACTGGCCAGGGGATTGCCAAGTTGCGTGCCGCGATTGCGATGCTGGCCGAAATGGTTTGATGCCATCGGCCCTGTCCGATGGCCGCTTCGGGTGGTTTTGCGACGGTCCGCTCTGCGACCCTTCGCGGTCACCGGGCCACATTGATTGTCAGCTTTCTCGCACGCTACGTGACGCAAGGCTATTCAGTCGCCGCTGAGTTCAGGCTCACGTGTGCGGCCACGACCACATCCGGTGGAGCGGGGATTTTTGGCCGAATCCGCGCCTTCGGTCAGAAGCTTCAACAGCGCCTTGGCTGCGGAGCTGACATAGCCGTTGCGGCGGTGAATAGCGGTGATCGGAATCGTGGTGCGCATCGATGGAATGTCGAGCGCCACCAACGCGCCCTGGCGGAGTTCATCGCGCACACTGCTCTCGGGCACCAGCGCCAGGCCGAAGCCAGCCTGGGCCAAGCGCTTCTGGGCGGTCAGACTGTCGATCAGAGTGATGTCAGCGCCGTCGAGCCCAGCACGAATCAGCTGGCGGGCCAGAGAATGACCGGAGTCTCGTTCGCCTGGCGTAGGGGGAAAGCCTAGCCAGCGTTCGCCTGTCAACAGACGCGCCTGCTGGACCCGGCGGCCAGCAAGGCGATGCCCGGATGCGGCCACCACCAGCATGGCTTCGTTCCCCGCGGGGAGCGAAATCAGGTCCGGCCGATCGCTGGCGTAGTAACGCAGGCCGAGTGTTGCCTCCCCGCGTCGCACCAGGTCGGTCACCTCCCGGCTTGAGGCCGTCCGGAGCTGCACCCGGACATTCGATGACTGCACGGCGAACCGGCGCAGAGCGTGCACGATGTGCGTGTCCGCAAGCGTGCCGACGAGCGCCAGCGAAATCGTGCCCTCGATGCCCGCCCGCAGACCGCGCACGGCGTCTTGCCCATCCCGGAGGGACGCCAGCACCACCTCGGCATACGGCAGCAAGACGCGGCCTGCCTCGGTAAGGCGCGCGCGACCACGCAGGCGTTCGAACAAGGGCGCGCCAAGTTCATGCTCGAGAATATCGAGGCGGCGGCTGATGGCGGGCTGCGAGCGGTGCAGCCGCTGGGCCGCGCGCGTGAAGCTGCCAAGCTCTGCGATGGCGAGGAAGGTTTGGATCTCGCCGGTATCCATGGATCAGTTTTCCTGATGCTATTCGCACATAGTATGCATTGGACAATTCATGCCGCGAAGCCAAGATGACCTCCCATGACCGATTTCGTGCATTTGAGGGAGGACCAAGATGCGCACCCAAGCAGAAAAGGCGGCGTCATTCCGCGCGCTCCACGAGCGCCCCGGCGCATTCATCATTCCCAATCCCTGGGATGCCGGCACGGCGAAGCTGCTCGGGGCTATGGGATTCGAGGCACTTGCCACCACCAGCCTCGGACTCGCCAACATGCTCGGCCGCGCCGACAGCCGCGTGACCCAGGCCGAAGTGATCGATAATTGCCGGATGATTGCTCAGGCGACGGATCTTCCGGTGAATGCCGACCTCGAGAACTGTTTCGCACACGATCCGGCGGCAGCGGCCGAGGTGATCCGGTTCGCTGCCGAGGCTGGCGCGGTCGGGGGTTCCATCGAGGATTACACCGGCGATCCCGCCAACCCCATCTACGAATTCGACCTTGCGGTTGCGCGCGTGCGCGCGGCGGCACAAGTCGCGCGCGCCCTTCCGGTGCCGTTCCTGCTGACCGCGCGGGCGGAGAACCTCATCCATGGGCGGAATGACATGGCCGACACTGTCCGACGCCTGCGCGCCTATGAAGCAGCCGGCGCGGATGTGCTCTATGCGCCCGGGCTGCGCAACCTCAACGATGTGCGTGATGTTACGCGCGCGGTAACCCGGCCGGTCAACGTTGTCACCGGTTGGCTCGATCGAGACATCACGCTTGCCCAGCTCAGCGAGGCCGGCGCCAAGCGGATCAGTGTCGGCGGGGCACTCTCGCGCCTCGCGCTGGCGACTCTCGTCAAGGCCGCCGAATCCATGCGGGAGCACGGGTCCTTCGCTTGGATGCGCGAGATGATTGGCATCACAGAGCTGCGGAAAATGCTCAATTCCGAGAGCGTGTCATGAACCCAAGGCCGGTTTGACCGGAAGGGAGATAAACCGTGGAGCATCTGACAGTCGCGACCGATGGCGCATCCTTTCATGTAGCGCGTGCCGGCAGCGGTCCGGCGCTACTCCTGCTGCACGGTTGGCCGGAATTCTGGTTCGCCTGGGAACCCCTGATGAAGCGCCTCGCCGATCGCTACACCCTCGTCGCGCCCGATCTCCGCGGTTTCGGCGACAGCGACAAGCCCACGGGTCCTTTCGGTCCGAACGACCATGCGGCCGACATGCTGGCGCTGCTCGATGCGCTTGGCATCCGCCGGATCGGTGTTGTGGGCCATGATGTCGGCGGCGCCGTTATGCAGCCGCTGGCGCGCAAGGCTCCCGAACGCCTCGTGGGGCTTTTCTTCTTCGATTTTGTCTATCCGGGTATTGGGTCTCGCATGGGCATGCCCGACCGGCTGAACGAGATCTGGTACCAGTCCTTCCACCAGATGGAGATGGCACCGGCGCTTGTTGGGGCGACGCGTGAGACCTGTCGAGCCTATATCAGTCATTTCCTGCGACGCTGGGCGCATCGGAAGGACGCGCATGACGACGTTCTCGAGGCCTACGTCGACAACTTCCTGAAACCTGGCAATCTCGAGGGCGGCTTCTCCCATTACAAAGCGTCACATGCTGGACGCATCGCAATGATGCAGGGCGAGACGCCCGCGCTTCCGCCGATTACGACGCCAACGTGCGTGCGCTGGCCGGAACACGACGCACTCCTCCCCTATTCCTGGACCGATCGGCTGAAAGAGAGCTTTGCTGATCTTGACCTCGCACACTTTCCGGATGTCGGCCATTTCCCGCACCGCGAAGATCCGGACCGCGCGGCCCGAGAAATCGACGGGTTTTTCTCACGCCACGGCTGGCGTTGAGTCCAACTCCAGTCCACTCACACCTGGCGGACCACATCTTGTGTCACATTTCGGACAAGGAGTGATTGCTATCCGTGGAATCCCCGGAAAATATCTGTCTCGATCGCTGGGCCAGGGATGTTTGAACGGTTAGCGCGCGCCGACGCGCTTCTGTCGCTTGCGCAGGCCCAGGGACCCGCGCCGCCGAGGCCGCCGTACACGCCCGCCTCCTGGGTTTCCTACGGCGGCGGCGAGGCGATCCCGCTGGCGATTGTGCTGCTCGTGGTGGCCGGCGGATTTGCCTACGCCGGTAGATGGCTGCGCACCCCGGTCAGGGTCGCGCGGCCGGGGGGCATCACCGCCGGGTTCATGATCGCGATCTGGCTCCTGGCGATCTACAACGTCCTCGTCGCCACGTTCGTCTATGGACTGCAACTGAAGCAGGCCTATCCGGACTTCGTCGCGCCCCGCGTGCGGGTCGGCACATTTGTCGATGCGCCGGTGACCTTCGTCGTGATTCTCTACCTCACGCGGCGTTGGGGCTGGAAGGTCGCGCTGGCCAGCGCGATCATCGGCACCGCAGCCGCGCCGATGATCTTCGAGCTTCCCTTCGATCTGATCGTCATGACCCGGGTCAATCCGCCGATCCCGACCCATCCGATACTGTATTGGCAGCTTTTCTTCCTGCCGTTGTACCTGGTCGAGTTGTCAACGCTATCGTTGCTGACGTTGTTGCCTTCGATGCGGGTGACCGCGCACGCCTCTTACGCGGTGGCGGGAATGTTCGCGGTATTCGCCGTCTGGGCTGCGTTCGGGTTCGCCTTTCCCTTGGAACCGCTCCCGCTCGCGCTGAACATCATTTCGAAGGTACTGTGCTTCGTAGCGGCGATCATGCTGTTTGGGTGGAGGGCGGAGGGAGCAGTCTCCAGAACTTGAGCATGAACCAGCTGCCACCGACCGGGCGAAGGCGCTCGTTCCTCTTACGTCATCGTCTAGTTGGCGGATAACTGTCCCCAGAATCGCCGGCGCCTCCATCTGCGGCAAATGCGGTGAACCGGGGCAACTGCAGGAACAACACCATCGCCACGAGAGGGAGCCGGATGTTGCCGGTTCTTGCTCCCCAGCCACGGCTTCGGATAACGTCGCAGGTCATACCAACCGCCCTTGCGAGTGACCCATCGATCGTCCCCGTCGTCATGGCCGGCGAAGGCCGGCCATCCACGTCTTTCCTTGCTGCGATCAGCAAAGACGTGAATGGCGGGCCTTCGCCCACCATGACGGGGGAGGAAAAGCCGGAGAGTCAACCATTTCGGCCGTTGGTATTACACGGGGGGACCGCATGCGTGCCTGGACCGTGGATGCGGACGACATCCGGGTGGCCGAGGATTTCAACGAATCCCTGCTGCACCGCACCCCCGAAATCGAAGGTTTTCTGCGCTCGGACCGCGACGACAAGTTCATCGTCATCGGCACCAAGGGATTCGGCAAGACGTTGCTGCTCAAAGCCAAATGCATCCTCTACCAGCGTGAGTGGCGCGCCACCTGCCTTCCCGCCCCGGCCCCCCTCGACAAACCGATCGGAGACAAGATCTTCAGCCGGGAGCTCGTCGCCTGTCTCATCGTGTCACCCCTTCCCAGGCGCCGCCTCGACCAGCGGGAAGCTGCCTGGTCGGGCGCATACAGCCGGTCACAGGTGGAGAGATTTTGTACGCCAAGCGGAAGCGGCCGGGGTTCGTGCCCCGGCCGTACCGTCGCGGGCTATACGAGCGTGACTTCGGCCTCGATCACTTCCAGTTCGGCGGTCATGACCATACCCTTGGTTTCCGGCCCCAGATAGACCGCGATGATATACACGACCAGCGAACCGATCGTGCCGTACATCATCGGTGTGGCGAAACCCATGCCCTGGTTCACCGCGAAGTAGGTCAGGATCGGCGCGACGGCCGCGCCCCAGACCGCGCCCTGATGATAGATGAAGCCCGAGGCGGTGGCTCGTACCTCGGTCGGGAAGCGTTCCGACAGCCAGCCCGGGTTCAGGGCATCCTTGCCGCTGAAGAAACAGATGAACAGCAGGAAGAACGCCAGGAACAATGTCCGGTCGACCTGCGTGATATACAGCGGAACGAGGAACAAGGCGATGATCGTTGGGATCATCAGCGCCCAGCGCCGTCCGACGCGTTCCGACGCGGCGCCCCAGAAGGCGCAGGCGGCGAACGTGAGGATGTTGCCCCAGAATACCGGGACCGCCACCTGGGCCGGCGTCCAGCCCAGTTCTTTCGTCAGATAGGTGCCGAGCATGGCCCAGACCGCGTAGTAGGTGCAGAAGTTCGCGGCCATCCACACGACACCTGTCAGGGTGTTGTAAAGATATTTGGGCTTGAAGATGGCGAACAATGGCAGGGTGACCTGCTTTTGCGTCGCGTTCTGGATCCTCTTGTTTTCCGCCCAAACCTCGGGCTCTTTCACGTAAAACCGGATCCAGACGCAGGCCAGGGCCGGCAGCACGCCCAGGATCAGCATCCCGCGCCACCCGTAGCCCTTATGCCACGCTTCCAATGGTCCATACAGGAAGCCATAGGCCAGGCCGGACAGCGCGAAGCCCAACCCCCAGGACCCCTGCAAGACCCCGGACATCAGCCCGCGAGATCGCGCCGGCCAGGATTCCATCGCCAGCGCCGCACCGGCCGGCCATTCCGCCCCCATGCCGATGCCCAACAGCGCCCGGATCACGAACAGGAAGGCAAAGCTTGGCGAGAAGCCTGCGAGGAAATTGCAGATGGAGTACCAGAGAATGGAGATCATCAGAGGCGTTCGGCGCCCCAGCCGATCGGCCAGCCAGCCGGACGCCGTCGCTCCGCCCAGGCGCATGACCAGCGTGACCGAGAAGATCGCGGTCACGTTGATCAACGGAACCCCAAACTCTTGCGCGATCGGCGCCATGATCAGGAGGAAGACGGTGAAGTCGAAGGCGTCGAGCGTCCAACCCATCCAGGCGGCGCAATAGGCGTACCATTGGTCCTTGGTGGGTTCTTTCCACCACGGAACGTTAGCCGCGTTTCCGGCGTATCCAGACATTGATTTGAGCTCCCTGCTTACGGCCTGCCTGTGTTGGATGGGCTCAAGCTTGCCCATTCGGTGACCAGCCTATCAGTGAGTTCAAGCATGATGCAACCAGTCCCAGCATCAGGCCGATGGGGTTTTTTGCCCGTGCAAGAAGGCTCAAGCGCGATGCGGTTCTGGCGTTTCTCAATCCGTTACCGGCGCGCCAGTCCACGAGCCAGCGCCTAGGCCCACGTAGCCAGCTCAGTGGACACCGCAGGTCAAGCAAGAATTTTAGCGCAGATGCAGGAAGGCGATGCACGCAAAACACGCAGATGGCTCGGCGCGGTTCATATGCCATGGACCACGCGTTTGATCTCCAGGCGCGACTTGCCGAAATTAAGCAGCAGGCAAAGCTGCAGGCCGGTCGCTTTGAGATAATTGGTGCATTGCATCCGGTGCATGTCGTCGAGTGCTTTGACGGTCTTCAGTTCGACCACAGCCTGCCCCCGCGAAGGCGGGGGTCATTGACCAGCAGGTTCGCGAAGTACTCGTCAACCAAGATGTCTTTGTAGTGCACCCTAGCGGCGTATTGCTGCACAGCCGATCACGCGCCCTGACAGTTCATTCAGCTCGCGATTATCTGCGTGCTTCGGAGCCTGCCCCGGACTTGATCCGGGGTGCATCGTCTTCCTGCATCTGCGCTAAAATTCTTGCTTCACGATGCTGCGGACGAATGGTTACGGAAACGTCGACAGGAAAGCGACGCGACAGCTGCCGAATTGGCGGATAACGGTCTCCAGGATCGCCAGCGGCTCCATCTGCGGCAAATGCGGAGAACCGGGGCAACTCCAGAAACAACGCCATCGCCGCGGGACGGACCCGGACGTTGCCGGTTCTTGCTCCCCAGCCACGGCTTCAGCTAGTCTCCCGGCCTACACGGGGGGGACCGCATGCGTGCCTGGACCGTGGATGCGGACGACATC
Source organism: Acetobacteraceae bacterium (assembly GCA_035569235.1). Lineage (GTDB taxonomy): Bacteria > Pseudomonadota > Alphaproteobacteria > Acetobacterales > Acetobacteraceae > JAMXLO01. The sequence goes on from DATMND010000009.1 coordinate 13,189, forward strand.
CAGGTGGCGGAGGATTTCAACGAATCCCTGCTGCACCGCACCCCTGAAATCGACGGCTTCCTGCGCTCGGACCGGGACGACAAATTCATCGTCATCGGCACCAAGGGATTCGGCAAGACGCTACTGCTGAAGGCCAAGCGCATTCTCTACCAGCGTGAGGGGCGTGCCGCCTGCCTTCCCGCCGGGGCCCTCCTCGACAAACCGATCGGTGACAAGATCTTCAGCCGGGAGCTCCTCGCCTTTTTCATTGTGTCTCCCCTTCCATGGTCAAAAATCTGGCTCACAGCGATCGCTCTCGCGACTCTCAAACACCTCGGCGCGGTGGGTGACCTCAAGGTCGGTCCCAGCCTGGCCAGCCTGATTGCAGACGAACAGCTCCACGGCGTCATCGACCACTTCGTCCGCCTGCTCGAGTTCACCCCGAGCGAGCTCCAACGCTGCGGTACCGACACAGACGGCCATCTGGTGCCGCGCCTGCGCGCGATCACCTCGCCGGTGGCCATCTTCATCGATGGCGTTGATGAGTACTTCAACAAGCACGTCGAAGGCCCCACGAGCCATCCGAGCGTTACCGGCGAGCTGTCGCCAAACGTGTGGCACTTCGCGCAACTTGGGCTGGTGGAGGTCGCCTATCAGCTTCGCCGGATCAATCATCACATCAAGGTCTTTGCCGCCGTACGCAAAGAAGCCTACGCGCGTCTTGCGAAGACGACCGTCATGGCCCAGCAGTACCGCGGCAGTGCTGTCGATATCGCATATTCCCCTCAGAGCCTCCGCGAGATTTTTTTCAACAACGTGCGGCTGTTGAAGAGCGACATGCTGGCGAGTCCGGAGAGGTTGCGCGTTGATCCGCTCGAGGCCTTCGTGGGTCGGACTACGGTCACCGACGCATACACGCGCGAAGAAGAGGGAGGCTTTGAGTTCATCTGCCGGCACACGCTGCTCCGCCCGCGCGACTTGATGACCATTGGCGAGCGCCTGGCCGCGCTCCGTCCACATGAGCGGCGCAGCGAGCTCCGCTTCAAGGAAGTCGTGCACCAGGCCGCCACCGAAATCGCCTACGAGTACCTGGCCGAAATCGCTCCGCATATTGGCAACCTGGAGCTCGAACAGCTGCTGCGGCGTCTCCCCGGCAATGTGTTGTCCCGCGAGGAGATCGAGATGCTCTTCGTCGAGCATAGCCTCGCGACGGGCGGCGAGGAGAAGCACGTCTTCTGTGCGCTCTACCGTGTGGGCCTGCTCGGTTACGTCCATTACGACCACGTGCGCGGCGAGTGGGCACAGCGATTCCTGCGGCCAGGCGAGGCGACCCTGGAACCTGACGGCATGCTCCCACAGGCGACGCACTACCTGCTCCACCCCGTCCTGCACGACGTGATCGGACGGCTGAATCCGACCTATCTGCAGCGCGTGGATCGGGCGAACATCGTGGGCTATGCCCGGCCATGGCGCGAAATGGAGAGTGCGGCCGGTCCCACCACCGTGCACGCGTTTTGCGTACTCAAAGGGGACGTGTACGGGTTTGGCCGCCTGATGCACGCTCGCGCCGCTGCCCCGGTCCGGCAGGCATTGGAAGATGCCGTACGCCACTGGGCCCGCGGGGCGGCCGTTGCCGAGACCGGGTCTGGAGATTCCGTGTTGATCGCCCACGACGATCCGCTGACTCTGGCGCAGACCGCCCGGCATATCATGGACGACGTGTACCAGGCCACCGGTCAGCCTCTCCTGCGCATAGCCCTGCACTACGGTGAGGTGCAGATGCAGGCGGGCGCCGGCGATGCACCGCCGATGGTCGTCGGAGGCGACGCCGTTCTATGCGCGAGCCGGGTCGAGCCCCATGTGCTGCCCGGACAAATCTGGGCGACGGAGGAGTTCCGCCAGCAGCTCGCGCGGAAGCCGTCGCTATGGCGCACAACAAAGGTGACGTCGCCTGACGGCAGTGACCGCTTCAACGTCAAGAAAGAAGCAAGGGCGGAACCGGATCTGTGGGTCCGGCTTTATCGACTCGAGTTCTAGCCGAGCTTTGAACAGAGACTTGCGTTTGCGCGCCTCTACAATTCCGCCGTCCCCTGCATCACCGGCACGCAACTGCCGGCCACAGTTGCCAGCACCGGTCCTTCCGCGGTCTTGCGTGCGGTGGCGGTGATTTGGCTGGGACGGCCCATCTCGATACCCTGCTCGATATCATAGGTGAGATCGACATTCTCGCCCGGCGCCAGCGAGGTCAGCAGCGCGGCGAGCGCGGCATTTGCACTGCCCGTGGCAGGGTCCTCCAGCGTGCCGCCAAGCGGGGCGAACATGCGTGCCCGGAGCCGCGTCCCATCGCCCTCGCGCCAGGCATACAGGTGCAGCGCGAAGTGTCCCGCCAGACTGGGAAACTGTGCCGCGGCGGAACGGAACGCGGCAAGGTCCGGGCTGGCGCGCGACAGCGCTTCCACGCTCGCGACTTCGGCGATGACGAACGGTATGCCGACGGATGCAACGAGCGGCGTGTGTGCGTTGGTCGCGATATCCTCGGGCCGCAATCCCGCGCAGGCGGCCACCACCTCCTCCGGAATGCCGATATCGATCGACAGCGCGCGAGGCGCAGAAATGCGCGCGCCGCCGATTGATCCGTTGGCATCGCGCAATATGTGCACGCGCACGAGACCCGCGGGTTCCTCGAACACCAGATGTTCGGGCGGCTTGTCCATCCGCCGCGCCAACACATACCCGGTGCCGACATTGGGATGCCCCGCGAACGGCAGTTCGGCACGCGTGGTGAAGATGCGGACCCGTGCGTGGTTCTGCGGATTGTCGGGCGGCAGCACAAAAGTCGTCTCGGACAAATTGAACTCTGCCGCCAGCGCCTGCATCTGTTCCGCGGTCAACCCGCGCGCGTCGGGGAAGACCGCCAGCGGATTGCCGCCGAAGCGCTGCTCGGTGAATACATCGACGGTGACGAACTCATATACCGGCATGACGGACCTCTTTGCTCAGCTTGCGGCAATTTGCAGTCGGTTCGCCGCGCGCACGCGGCCAATCAACGGCAGTAGATCGTACAGCTCCGGCCCATCGGCCTCGCCGGTGAGTGCCAGGCGCAACGGCAATGCAAGAGTATCCCCCTGGCGGCCGGTCGCCTGTTTCACCGCATCGGTCCATGTCGTCCAGACCGCGGTACTCCACGGCTCCGGAGGCAACCTGTCCAGTGCCAAGTGCAGGAATTCGCGTTCGCCCTCGATCACCGGCGGCACTATGGTTCCGGCGACCACATCCCACCAGCCGCGCGCCTCGGTCAAGCGATCCAGATTGCGGCGCACCGCGAGCCAGAATGTCTCGGTCGCGCCGGACGGCAGGCGGTCCGATACAGCGGCGAATGGCAGATGCCGCAGTGCGCGACGATTCAACGCGAGCAGGTGCGTCGCATCGAACCCCGTGCCAAATTGTGCAAAGTTGAAGCCTTCCATCAGCTCCGACATCGGCGGCGGCGGCTCGTCCTGCATTCCGGGTCTCGCCAGATACGCCGCGAGGCACGCAGCCTCGATGCCATCGTTGCGCAGGCTGCGAAGCGTGAGCCGCTCCAGCCGCTTGGACGGCCTCTCTGCGCCGGTATCGGCAAACATTGGCAGATGCGCCACGCCGAGGGGTCGCGGATCGACACCGAGCGCAGCGAAGATGTCAAGTTGGATGGCGGTCCTGGTGACCAGGTCGTCCGTGCGAATCATGTGAGTGATACCGGCGTCGATGTCGTCAGCCACCGAGGTGAATGTATTCAGCGGCATTCCATCGGCGCGGATCACGACCGGGTCGGAAACCGCCGGCAGCTTCACTTCACTGTGGCCGAGCACCATGTCGTGCCATTCGACGACACGGTCGGACAGCAGAAAGCGCCAGTACGGACGCTTGCCGCCGGCTTCCGCCGACGCGCGCTGCGCCGGGGTAAGACGCAGCATCGCGCGATCGTAAACTGGCGGCTGCCCACGCTTCAGCCGCTGGTCGCGTTTCGACCGCAGCTCCTCATCGGATTCGAAGCAGGGATACAGCCGGCCAACCTGCTTTAAGCGTTCCGCGGCATCAGCATACAGCGCAAGCCGCTCCGACTGATGGATCGCTTCGTCGCAATCGATGCCGAGCCAACGCAGATCCAACGCGATCGCCTCGGCGAAGCCAGACTTGTAATGCTCGCGATCGGCATCGTCGATACGCAACAGGAAACGTCCGCCGAACCGCCGTGCGAACAGGAAGTTCGCCAATGCCATGCGCGCGCTTGCGAGTGTCAGGTGGCCGGTCGGGCTCGCGGCGAAACGGACCTTGATCATGCCAAAGGCCGCGAGGACTCACTCATCCTCGTCGTCCACATCGATCCGCCGCGGATCGAGCGCCCGCCAATCCCTATCCTCGGCACCCGCCATGTTGTCCACGAAGTCGCCGAGTTCGGTCGCACTGCGCCAGCCGGCATCCCCGGCATCGATCACTTCGGCATCCTCGCCAAATGCGAACCACGCCTCCAGCACTTCCTTCGTTGTCATTCCCGGAGCACGACACCGCTCTACCGAGTCCCGCACGTAGCGGCGCGCGAACGCATTCGCCTGCATCAACGTTTCGAAGCCGTCGATCTCCTCGACGATATTGTCCTGAGCACCGCCCGACAAATCGAGGATGCGCACGCGCCAACCACCTTCCGGGGCGAAAAGATCACTCATGCCGGCAAGCTAGACACGCTATGCGGCGGAATCAACCGACCATTCGTCATTCCCGCGAAGCTTGTCCCCGCGAAAGCGGGGAGCGGGAACCCAGGGGTAGACACGTGTTTAGCTTCCCGCTTGCGCGGGAATGACGAATTCAGGCGGTCATGCCTTGACCCCACCGGAGGTCAGACCTGCGACGTAATGTTCGACGAAGAACGAATAGATAATTGCGACCGGAATGGATCCCAGCAGTGCCGCAGCCATCAGCTGACCCCAGTAGAACACGTCACCGCGCACCAGTTCGGCGATCGCGCCCACCGGCACCGTGCGCACATCGGTCTTGGTGAGGAAGATCAGCGCATAGAGGAACTCGTTCTGCGCCAGCGTGAAGGCGAAGATGCCGGCGGAAATGAAACCGGGAATGCAAAGCGGCAGAAAGATGCGGAACATCGTCTGCAGCCGCGTTGCCCCGTCGATGCGCGCGGCATCCTCCAGCTCATGCGGCACGGATTTGAAATAGCCCATCAGCAGCCAAGCGCAGAATGGGACAAGCAATGTCGGATACGTCAGGATCACCGAGGTCAGCGTGTCGCCGAGCCCGAGGCGGTTGATGATGTCGGCCAGCGGTATGAACAGCAGCGGCTGCGGCACGAGGTAGGTCGCAGCGATGGCGAACGAAACCAGGGCGGCCCCGGCAAACCGCATGCGCGCCAGCGGATAGGCGAGCATGACGCCGAACACCAGCGAGATCGCGGTGGAGACCACCGCAACCAGCAGTGTGTTGTAGGTCCACGTGAGGAAACTGGTCTCGGTCAGCAGGTTCACGAAATGTTCGAGTGTCGGATGATAGACGATCAGCGGCATGATCTTCCGGCTGTACAGTTCACTGTTCGGCTTCAGCGAGGTGATCGCCATCCAGTAGAACGGGAACAGCGTGAACACCAGAAAGAAGCCAAGCGGCAGCCAGAGCTTGAGCCCCCTCACCCGCCAGCCACGGCGCTCGACGATCATTGCTTCTCGCCCCGCATGTACCACGCCATGCCGGCGATCAGCAGCGCCAGCGGCGGCAGCATCGACAGCGCGATCGACGCGCCGAGCCCGAACTGCCCTCCGCCCATCGCCACGTCGAACGCATAGGTGGCGAACAGGTGCGTTGCATTCGCCGGTCCGCCGCGCGTCAGCACATAGACGAGCTGGAAGTCGGAGAACGTGAAGATCACCGAGAACATGGTGACAATGAAGATCACCGGCTTCAGCAAAGGCAGCGTGACGTAGCGGAAGCGGGCGAAGGTGGTCGCGCCATCGATGGTCGCGGCCTCATACAGTTCCGGCGAGATGGTCTGCAGGCCGGCAAGCAGCGTGATCGCGTAGAACGGCAGGCCGCGCCAGGTGTTCACCATGATCAGCGAGAACATCGCCAGTTTGGGGTTGCCAAGCCACGACGGTCCCGGATTCGCGATGCCCCAGCGGATCAGGAACCAGTTCACCACGCTGAACGAGGGGTCGAGGATCCACATCCAGGCGATTGTGGACAGCACCGTCGGCACGATGAACGGCAGCAGCATGATCGCACGGATCAGGTTCTTGAACCGGAAGTCCTGGTTCATCACCAGCGCCAAGGCGAGGCCGCCGGCCATCTTCAGTGCGGTCGCCGCGAACGTATATACAAACGTGTTCTGCGCCACCTGCCAGAACACCGGATCGTGGAAATTGGCGATGAAGTTGTCCAGCCCGATGAACACGCCGGGCTTGGCGACCGGTCGGTTCTCCAGGCTGAGCCAGATGCCGTAGATGAACGGGTAGCCGACCAGTGCGAGCAGGAACAGCACCGGCGGGGTGACCATGAGCCAGCTGAATACCGCCTCGCGCTCGGTCCAGCGCCGCAGGCTCACCGCCGATCGCGGGCGGGTTGTCGGTCGGGCGAGCGTCTGGGTGTGCGCCGACATGCTCAGGCGCAATCCTCCCCCTCCCCTTGCGGGAGGGGGTTGGGGGGAGGGGTCGCGCCCACACAAGACAAGACGTTGGGACACGCACCGAGATTGAATTCGTGGTGCCTCACCCCTCCCCCCGACCCCCTCCCGCAAGGGGAGGGGGAGGATTTTTCCACGGACGGACCCGACGCCACCTCAGGCCGGCTTGAAGATCTGCTTGAGTTGCGCATCCGCGTCGGCGATCACCTCTTTGGTGGACTTGCCTGCACAGGCCTTGGCGAACATGTCCACGACCACGTATTTCGCCACGCTCTCCGACTGCGGCCGGCCGATCGGCGCCGGCCATCCCGGCAAATGCGACGTCTTGAGCGAATCGCGATACGGCAGATTGCGCGGCTCCACGTGCCATAGCGGCGCGTCGTCATAGGCGTGCAGATAAGGCGCGTAGTAGCTATCGGCCGATGCATACCAGCGTTCGACCTGCTTCGGATCCATCATCCAGACCAGGAAATCCTTCGACGCCTGCTGGTTCTGCGAGAAGCTGTAGATCGCGTGGCTCCACGGCGCGAGTATATGGAACCGGCCCTTCGGCCCTTGCGGGTTCAGCGACTGCTCGGTCACCTTGGCGATGTCGGGAAACTGCTTCTTGGCAAACCACAAAATGCTCTCTGCGTTGTTGGTGCAGGAGATCTGCTCGCTCATCCACGCCTTGTTGTTGCTGACGTCGGTCCAGCCCAGACAGTCTTCCAGTGTGGTCGCCAGGAAGAACTTGCGGCAGAAATCGACCGCCCTGGCCGTTTCGTCGGAATCAATCACGATGGTCTTGCCGTCCGGCTCGACCTCGTGCGCGCCGTACGACCACAGCAGCGGATACAGCCAGCCGTGGTTGTCGCCGAACCCGTGACCCAATTCGAAGCCGAACGGGTGGCCCGCCTTCTTCAGCTTGGTGCCGGCCTCCAGCAGTTCGTCCCACGTGTCGGGAAAATCCTTCACGCCCACCTCGGCGAACCAGTCGCTCCGCCAGTTCATGATCTGGCCGACATTGCCGAACGGGATCGCCTTCCACTTGCCGTTGACGATCACCGCCTCCTTCGCCGAATCGTACCAGCCGCCACCTTTCTTGCCGATCCCCTCGGCGATGTCGCTCACGTCAACCAGCTTGTCATCGAACAGGAACGGCCAGTTGAAGAAGCATAACGTCATGTCTGGCCCGGAGCCGGTCTCCGCGGCGGTGGCCATGCGGGTCTGCAGGCTGCCGACGCTGATCAACTGGTAGTCCACGGCAATGCCGGTTGCTTTCTGGTATTCCGGAACCAGCGTCTTCTTGAAGAAGTCGTCGTAGGTCTGGATGAACGAGCTTTCGTGCATGAAGCTGAGGTTCGGCGCCGCGCGTCCCTGGCCCGCGCCTAGCACGCCGCCCGCCGCCGCAAGCCCGCCGATCTTCAACACGTCGCGGCGCGACGCGGAACGAATGATGTTGGCCACCGCCCCCTGCTCCCTGAACCTGTCTGACCGGGCCTTTGTTGTTGCCGGCCGGCGTCCCGGCACGCCGCCTTTGGACGTTATGGGGTGGCAATTGCCAAAGTCAACTTCGCCAAACGACCGGTATGCGAAAGCGTCGGAAGATCGCATCGCCCGTGATCAGCATCGCGCTCTCCAAACGGGCCTGGGCGATCAACATCCGATCAAATGGGTTGCGATGTTCCCCGGCCAGCGGGCCTCGCATGCGCAATGCTGACCGACGTTCCGGTGAAGCGGGACTGCAGCAGAAGCGTCTCGAAGATCGGCAATGGCAGCGCGTGCGGCCTCCGGGAGACGCCGGCAGTCGATCCACCGCCAGACCGCCGCGTGGTATCGAGCAGCACCTTCATTCCCATCGTGCCAACTCATCCTCCGGCAGCGGATTGAACAGTGCATCGGGAACAGCCAGTCCCTTCAGTAGACCCGGGCGCCGCGGCTCATGCCTGTCAACCGGACCAGCCGCGCCAGCGGCTGGTCCGCGCGTGCGATCAGAATCTCCTCGCCGGTCGCTGCGCGTTCCACCAAGCGGGACAGCTGCGTCTTAGCGTCGTCGATGTCGACAATTTCGGTCATTTGACCAGACCAGTCAGCTCAGGTTGTGTCCGCAGCGCTAATCCGCAACCTTGCCCCGCGCACCACCCTTCCGCAGCAAGAATTCGCGGCCGACCTTTACCATCGGCACACCGTCATATTCGACGATGTCCGCTGTCGCATAGGTTTCGTGCCATGCCTCGGGGATGAAGCTGCCGGTGCCCACCACGTCGATCGGAGCCTTGGCGTCGGCCATCACGCGACACTTCTCCACGCCAAATCCCGACGAGGCCACGATGCGCGCGCCGCGATACCCCGCTGCATCGAGCGCCTCGCGCATGCGCCAGATGGACGCGGCGGAAACGCCGGTGCCGACCAGATACCGCAGCTCCATCTCGTTGCGATAACGGCGGATCGCACCCGGCGCGTGACGCTCCAGCACCGCGTAGCTCTCCGGCGGGTCCAGCCCCTCCATGAATCGGCCGCCGTGCGTGTCAAGCCTGAACGACAGCCGCCCGGCAGCAGCAAGATCGGGGAACCGTGCGCACACCGCGAGCGCGTCGGAAATCTCGCGGCCGTAGTAGTCTGCCAGCACGGTCATCGGTTCGCCGGGGAACGTCTCGCTGAACATCTCGGCGGCGCGCAAGGTGGAGCCGGCATAGCCGATCAGCGAGTGCGGCATCGTGCCAAAGCCGCGCGGCGCATCGAACCAGTGCGCGGTGCCGTCGTTGGCGTTGCCGACGAAGCCCTTCGCCCCGTCCCGCTTTGCCGCGTTGCTCCCGACGGCGGCGGCATACGCCATCATTTCCTGCATCTCGGCGCCGGCGCAGTGGCGCGCCTCCATCGCCAGGAACGCCGCATCCGGCAAGGACAGGCACATCTGATATGCATTGTGCGCTGCGACCGAGGCCGGGCCAATCTTCTGCAGCAGGATCGTCTCGAGGTCGGACAACTGCACGAGGCTGCCGGTGATATAGACGAGCGGTTCGCCCGCGCCGGCCAGCGCGCCCTCCGCATACATCAGCTCGATGTCGAGGCGGGTGTTGCGCGACGCGGCGACAGCCTCAAGCCATTCAGTCATCAGCCGCGGCGCGGTAATGACGGGGCGGCGCATGAACACCGCGTAGGTCACCCGCTTGTCGCCGAACCGCGCCACGATCTTTCGCGTGCGGTTGAAGTAACTGTCGGTCCGCGCCGCGATGTCGGCGGCGAGGTCGCTATCCCCCATGTTCTCCCCCTCCCCTTGCGGGAGGGGGTTGGGGGAGGGGACGAAACCGGTACTGGCGCGGCCCCCTCCCCCCAACCCCCTCCCGCAAGGGGAGGGGGAGAACACCAGCCTCCATCTACTGTGCCGCCACCTGCACCTGCCCGATCGGTGCACGCCGCTGCTTCAGCTCCTCGGCTACCAGGAACGCCAGTTCCAGCGACTGCTCCGCGTTCAGGCGCGGATCGCAGAAGGTCTCGTAGCGCTCGGTCAAATCCGCCTCGGTGAGCCGATGCGCGCCTCCCGTGCATTCGGTGACGTTCTGCCCGGTCATCTCGACGTGCACGCCGCCGGCCCAGGTGCTCTCCGCGGCGTGGATGTCGAAGAAGCTGCGCACCTCCGACAGGATCGAATCGAAATTGCGCGTCTTCAGCTTGGCCACGGTGGAGATGGTGTTGCCGTGCATCGGATCGCACAGCCAGACCACCTTCGCCCCGGCACGCTCCACGGCACGGATCAGAGCCGGTAGCCGCGCGCCCACCTTGTCGTGCCCCATGCGGCTGATGAGCGTGATGCGGCCGGGTTCATTCGCCGGGTTCAGCACCTCGAGGATTCGCAGCAGATCGTCTGGTTCCTGGGTCGGGCCGATCTTCATGCCAAGCGGGTTCTTCACGCCGCGCAGGAACTCGACGTGCGCACCTTCAAGCTGGCGCGTGCGGTCGCCGATCCACAGGAAATGCGCCGAGCAGCCGTACCAGTCGCCGGTCGTGGAATCGATCCGGGTCAGCGCCTGTTCATACGGAATCAGCAGCGCCTCGTGGCTGATGTAGAAATCGGTCTCGCGCATGTCGCGCGTGGTGGTGCTGGTCATGCCGCAGGCCGCCATGAACGACAGCGTTTCGTCGATGCGGTGCGCCAGGTCCTGGTAGCGCGCGGCCAGCGGCGAGCGCGCGGCGAACTCCAGGTTCCAGCGATGCACCTCATGCAGGTCCGCGTAGCCGCCGGAGGCGAAGGCACGCAGCAGGTTCAATGTGCTGGCGGACTGAAAATAGCCGAACTCCATGCGCGCCGGGTCCGGGATGCGCGAGGCCGCGTTGAATTCCGGTCCGTTGACGATGTCGCCGCGGTACGAGGGCAGTGTGACATCGCCCTGCGTCTCGTTGTCCGATGAACGCGGCTTGGCGAACTGGCCGGCCATGCGGCCCATCTTCACCACGGGCAGGGATGCGCCGAAGGTCAGCACGACCGCCATCTGCAGCAGCACGCGGAACGTATCGCGGATGATGTTGGCGGTGAAGTCGGAAAAACTCTCGGCGCAGTCGCCGCCCTGCAGCACGAAAGCCTTGCCCTCGGCCGCGAGCGCCAGATGCGCCTTCAGCCGCCGCGCCTCGCCGGCGAACACAAGCGGCGGGTACTTGGCGATCCGCGCCTCCATGGCAGCCAGCCTTTCCGGGTCCGGGTAGGCGGGAACCTGACGGATCGGGCAGTCACGCCAAGTATCGGGCGTCCAGGTGCGGGCAGGAACGTTGGTGGGCATGGCGGTTCTCCTCGGGCGCCGTTATCTCGCGATTTTGCCGGCGTGGCTACATGAAGAGGGATTGCACTGCTCAGCCGCCGCCCGCGGGCGTCAACCGGTCGCGCGCGCCGTGACGGATATGGACCACACTGACCACGCGCCGGCGCGCATCGATCGCATAGATGATCCGATAAACGTGCGGTTTCGTGCCATACAGCAGGTGACGCAGGCGATCGTTCTCAGGAATTACGGTGCCTCTCGCCGGATGCTCGTCGAGACTGGCAATCGCAGCCTCCAACCCATTGAACCAAGCGTGTGCCTTGCGGGAACTCTCCGCATTGATATAGGCATAAATGTTCCGGAGGTCTCGCCTTGCTCGCGGCAGGATCTCAACGTGAAATGCCATACTCTGCACGTAGCGCGTCGAACACCTCGCGGGCCGGAAGGCCACGGCGGTTTGCGAGATCGTCCAGACCCTGGCGGACGCCCTCTGCGGCGTCGGCGCGGGCGGCAATATCGAGCAAGCGCTGATATGCTTCGGCGTCCTGGACGACGGCCGCGGCCTTGCCGTTCACCGTCAGTATGACAGGGCGCTTGGTTTCCCTGAGGTGGCGCAGGATGTCAGCCGAGTGGTTGCGGAACGTGGTCATCGGCTGGATGTCCTTGGTGATGTCCATCGAGGATGCCCTGTCGTTGGAGCGGCTTACCTAATTAGGTACTCCGCCGAAGCGTGGCAACTGAAATAGCGCACGCTCACCCGTTCAGATCGGCGAACCGCTTCCCCGCCGCCGCCATCTGGCGCAACAGCGGCGCCGGCTCCCAGCCGACGCCACTCGCGGCATGCAGCGCCCCGACGCGCCGCAGCATCTCCGGAAGGCCGATCGCATCGGCCTCGTGCATCGGCCCACCACGCCAGGCCGGATAGCCATAGCCGTGCACCAGCACCACATCGATGTCGGACGGGCGCGCAGCGATTTCCTCGGACAGAACGCGCGCACCCTCATTTACCATCGCCGCGTGGACGCGCCACTGGATCTCCTCGGCGGGGACCGTACGGCGCGCGATCCCGCGTTCAGCCGAGGCGCGCTCGATCAGTGCCGTCACCTCGGGATCGGGCAGCCGCTTGCCGTCCTGGTGGATGTAGAAGCCGCGACCGGTCTTCTGGCCGAAGTGGCCGCGCTGGCAGATCCATTCGTACACCGGCACGGTGCGTTCACGCGGGTCGCGCGTCGCCGCCTTCCGCTTGCGGTCGGCCCAGTCCACATCCAGGCCGGCCATGTCGAACACCGCGAAGATGCCCATTGCGAACCCGTAGGCCTCCAGCGCCGCATCCACCTCCTGCGGCAAGGCGCCATCCTCCAGCGCGTATTCGCACTGCGCGCGGGACTTGCCCAGGATGCGGTTGCCGATGAAACCATCGCTCACCCCGGCAAGCACGGCCTGCTTGCGCAACCGCCGGACGGTGGCGAGCGCGGTGGCGATCACCTCCGGCAGTGCCCGGCGCGGACGCACGACCTCGACCAGGCGCATCACGTGCGCCGGCGAGAAGAAATGCAGGCCGATCACCCGCTCCGGCGCGTCCACCTCGTCGGCCATCTGGTCGACATCGAGATATGACGTGTTGGACGCCAGCACCGCGTCGCGACGCACCAGCCCGGACAGCGCGCGGAACACGGTCTGCTTCGCCGCCATGTCCTCGACCACCGCCTCGATGACGAGGTCGGCGTCGCGCAGGCTTTGCAGGTCCGTGGCGTAGCGGATACGCCCGGTTCGCTCCGCATGAAGGCGTCCAGTCAGGCGGCCGCCGTGCAATTGCCGATCGTAGATCGCGCGCACGCGGCGTTCGGCGGCCTGCGCCTGCGGTTCGCCGACCTCCACCAGCGTCACGTCCAACCCGGCATCGGAAAACGCTACGGCGATGCCGGAGCCCATGGTGCCGCCGCCGACCACGCCGACGCGGCGCACCGGCCACGGCGAGGCACCCGGCATGCGCACGGCGCGACGCTCGGCGTAGAACAGATGCCGCAGGGCTTTTGACTGCGGGCCGTGGTGCAGTGCCTCGGTGATCGCCTGTTCGCGCGCCAGCCCCTCCGCCAGGGGCGCGGTCAGCGCGATCTCCACCGCCTCTGCGGCGCGCACCGGCGCCAGCGCGCCGCGTGCTCTGCGGTGCACTGCGGCCACCGCTGCCTCGAACGCCGCGCGATCATAGGCCGGAATGCTGCGTTCGCCGACGCGCGGCAGCAGCCCCGCATCCGCCAGATGGCGCGCGCGGAGGATCGCGGCGTGGCGTGGATCGGTGGCGACTTCGTCCACCAGGCCCAGCGCCATCGCTTCATCCGCGGGCACGCTGCGTCCACTGGTGACCAGGTCGAGCGCGACCAGCGGGCCGGCCAGCCGCGGCGTGCGCTGCGTGCCGCCGGCGCCGGGGATCAGGCCGATGCGTACCTCCGGAAAGCCGACGTAGCCGTCCGGCGCGATAATGCGCGCGTGGCAGACCAGCGCGAGTTCGTAGCCGCCGCCGAGTGCGGTGCCGTGGATCGCTGCGACGATCGGCTTGCGGCTGGCATGGAACGCATGCAGCACGGCGCTGACCTCCGGCCCTGGCAGTCCGTGATCGAACTCGCCGATATCCGCGCCGGCGATGAAGGTGCGCCCCTCGCAGGCGATGATCGCGGCGCGCAGGCCGGGGTCGGCGGCAATTTCGGCGAGCGCCGCGATCAGGCCTTCGCGCACGGGACGTGATAGGGCGTTGACCGGTGGATGATCGACGATGATCAACCCGACATCGCCTGAACGGTCGAGCCGGACCGGGGTGTTTGCCATCTGAAGCCCTCTGTCGATGCAGTATGCGTTCCGGCTTGTTTACGACCGGGCGAGCACGCTGGCCAGCGCATCGGGCTCTGTGCCGCCGGTGTCCGCGTATTGATGGCAGGCGACGAGCCGCCTGGCCTCGGTCCGGAACAGCGGCGGCGCGGACCGCTGGCAGATCGGCATCGACACCGGACAGCGGGCGACAAATTTGCAGCTACCGGCGGGCGCCTGTTCCAGCTGCCCCACCTGCGGTTCGTCGAGCCAGTTCCGTTCAGTGCTGACCTGCGGGATCGAGGCGACCAGCAGCTGTGTGTAAGGATGCTGCGGCGCCTTCACCACGCGTTCGACATCGCCCGCCTCGGCCACCGACGCGCGATACAGCACGATGATGTTGTCCGCGACCTGATACGCGGTCGCCAGGTCGTGCGTGATGTAGATGATCGAAATCCCGCGCTCCTGGTTGAGCACGCGCAACGAGCCGAGGATGGTCGCGCGCAGCGATGCGTCCACCATGGACACCGGCTCGTCGGCGACGATCAAATGCGGCCGCAGCAACAGCGCGCGCGCGACCATCACGCGCTGGCGCTGTCCGCCACTGAGCTGGTGCGGGAAGCGGCCGAGGATTTCCTCGGGGCGCAGGCCGACCGCGCGCAACGCGTCCTCGATCAGGCTGCGCGCCTGCGATTTGGATTTGGCAAGGCGGAATTTGGCCACCGGCGTCGTGAGCACGTGGTCCACGCGGTAGAATGGATTGTAAACGCCGTACGGGTCCTGAAAGATCACCTGCACATCGCGACGGAATGCGCGCCGTTCGGTGCCCGACAGTGCATGCAGGTCGCGTCCCTGGTAGAGCACCTGGCCCGATGTCGGCGCGACAAGCCCGAGCAGCAGCCGCGCCAGCGTCGTCTTGCCGCTGCCGCTTTCGCCGACAATGGCGGTGATCGACGGTTGCGCGGCGTCGATCGCGAACGAGAAGTCCTCGAGCGCCACGGTGTGGTGGCGATCCAGCAGGCCGCCGCCGAAGGTCTTGGTTACGTTGCGCGCTTCGAGCAGTGGCGCCACCCGGAGCGCCACTTACGTCATCCCCGCTCGTCCCGTCATCCCCGCTCGTCCCGTCATCCCCGCGAAAGCGGGGACCCAGGCGCGCGGCTGGGTCCCCGCTTTCGCGGGGATGACAAATTGAGAGGGGCCTACGAACACCACTTCACGCAAGATGACACGCCGCCTGCGTGTTCGCCGCGACCTCGCGCAGCACCGGCCGCTCGACGCGGCACCGCTCCACCGCACGCGGACAGCGCGGATGGAAGGCGCAGCCGGGCGGCAGGTCGCGCAGCAGCGGCGCCAGACCGGGGATCCCCTGCATCATGCCCTTGCGCTCCAGCGACGGCAGGCTGGCGATCAGCATCTGCGTGTAGGGATGCCTCGGCGCGGCGATGATCTCGGCGATCGGCGCGATCTCCACCAGGCGGCCGGCATACATCACGCCCAGACGGTCGACGAACTGCGCCATCAGTCCCATGTCGTGCCCGACCAGCACCACCGCCGCGCCAAGCGCCTGCTGCACGCGCCCGAGCGTCGCCATCACCTGGCGCTGCACCACGACATCGAGCGCGCTGGTCGGCTCGTCGGCGATGATGACCTTGGGGCGCAGGCAGATCGCGATCGCGATGCAGGCGCGCTGCTTCATCCCGCCGGAGAGTTCGTGCGGATACATCTCCGCCACCTCGGGCGACAGGCCCACCTGGCCGAGCAGATTGTGCACGCGCGCCGCAAGCTCGCGCTGCGACAGCGCCATGCCGTGATCGCCCAGCGCATCGGCGATCTGCGCGCGGATGCGCAGCACCGGATTGAGCGCGTTCATCGAACCCTGCGGCACCAGTGCGATGCCGGCCAGCCGCAGCCGCCGCATCGCATCGTCCGACAGCGACGACAGCGCGACATCGTCCAGCCACACCTCGCCGCCGTCGATGCGTCCCGGCGGACGGATCAGGCGCAGGATCGCGAGCGCCATGGTGGATTTTCCCGATCCTGATTCCCCCGCCAGGCCGAACCGTTCGTGCGCGCGCAGGCTGAACGACACGTCGTCCACGGCGCGCACGACGCCAAGCGGATGGTCGTAGGCGACACGCAGGCCCTCGACCCGCAGCACCGCCGCGTTCATGCCGATTGCCGAAGGCGTGGGTTGGCGATCTCGTCGAGCCCCACGGTCAGGAAGAACAAGCCGAGGAACACGATCAGGATGATGACGATCGGCGCGGTCCACCACCACCACCAGCCGTTCAGGATCGCGGCGTTGAAGTTGATCCAGTACAGCGTCATCCCCAAGGTCGGCGATTCCAGCGGGCCGAGCCCCAGCACCTCCAGGCCGATCGAGGCGAGGATCGCGGCGGACACCGCATTGACCAATGTCGCCGCGAGATACGGCAGCAGGTTGGGCATCATCTCGCGCAGGATGATCTCCGGCCCGCTCATGCCGTTGAGCCGCGCCACCTCCACGTAGCCGCGCTCGCGCAATGTCAGCACCTGCGAGCGGATCGTGCGCGTCGGGTTGAGCCAGGCGAGCGATGCGACGACGATCGCCATTTCGTTCACCGTCAGCCCGCCGCGCACCGAGACGGCGATGATGATCAGGACCAGCAGGCCGGGCACCGTCAGGCCGATGTCGGCGACGCCGCGGATCAGCGTGTCGGTCATGCCGCGGTAGTAGCCGGCGATGAACGCCAGCACGGTGCCGATGCCGACGCCCAGGATGCCGGCGATGAAGCCGATCTTCAATGTGAGCGGCGTGCCGGCGACCATCGCCGCCAGCAGGTCGCGCCCTTGGCGGTCGGTGCCGAACGGATGCGCCCACGACGGCGGCTGGAGCGCGCGCACGGACAGCGGGCGCGCCAGTTCGGTGTCCACCGTCAGGTTGCCGACGATGATGAACAGCGCGAGCAGCGACAGCAGCACGATGCCGACGGCGAGGGATTTGTTGCGGCGGAGGTAGCGGAGCATTGGCCTATTCGGTACGGCATGTGGTGCGGGAAGGGAAGGGTTCACACGGAGGGCCGCTGAGGAAGCCAAGGTTGCGCGTATTTGTCGCGGCCTTCAGTCACCTTGCGTAGAGATGCGCCTGAAAACCAACAAAGGCTTCGCGTATCTTCGCGACACCCCCGAGCTCCAATGCCGCATCGCTGACGCCCCCCCGGTATCTCAGTTGAAGAAGCTGCGGCAACTTGGTCTGGTCGAGTTCGCCCACGCCCTCGCTGACATATTGCGACAGGACAAAATCCAAAAAAGCCTGCAGCTTCGGGTCGTAGTGCGACGCAATGAACGGCCTGCTGGCGTCGGCGCGCTCCTGCCGGGTGATCGGCGCGAGCGCGAAGGCGATGTAGGCCAGCACGTCGTATAGATCGCTCTTCTCGGCATCGATCATGCGCTCGATCTCGCGGAGCTGCTCGCGGCCGTAGCCCTTTTCGGCCAGGCTATCCAGCAGCGCCTTGCGGGTATCCGGCAGGCTCCACAAGGCGCGCAACTCATCCTCGTCCTTGAACAGCGCCGGCAACTCGCCGAACAGCCGCGTGACGAACTCGGCCGCCGACATGGGCCTGCCATCGACGCTCCAGAACGTCGTCGCCGTCATGTGCTGGATGCTGCGCTCCTTGCCGTCGGCAAGCTTGATTTGAATCTTCACGGGACGCCGCTGCGTATCCGGCTCGGGCGCTTCCGGCGGAGGCTCCGCCATTCCGTCGCCCTCCGGCCGGACGCGCACTGGTGGAGCGACCGGCTCGACCGGCTCGCCGTCCCACTCCGGGTCGCTGAAATGCTCGTAGGCCCGCACGAAATCATAAATCGTGAAGTAATCCTTGCCCTCGAACAGGCGCGTTCCCCGGCCGATGATCTGCTTGAACTCGATCATCGAATTGATCGGCCGCATCAGCACGATGTTGCGCACGTTGCGCGCATCGACGCCGGTTGAAAGCTTCTGCGACGTGGTCAGGATCGTTGGAATCGTCTTCTCGTTGTCCTGGAAGGTGCGCAGGAACTGGTCGCCGAGAGCGCCGTCTCTCGCTGTCACGCGGACGCAGTAATTCGGCTCCTTGCTCGCCTTCATCTGGTTCACCAGATCGCGCACGGCCCCCGCGTGATCCTGGGTCGCGCAGAACACCAGGGTCTTCTCGCTCTGGTCGATGATGTCCATGAACAGCTTCACGCGGTACTTCTCGCGCGCAACGATCTCGATGATGCGGTTGAACTCGCCTTCAGTGTAGCGCCGCCCTTCCTCAACCTCCCCCTCAATCACCTCGTCGTCGCTGGTATACACGTAGTCGTCGAGCGTGGTAGCGATTTGCTGCACCTTGAACGGGGTCAAAAAGCCGTCGTTGATCCCGTCCTTCAGGGAGTAGACGTAAACCGGCTCGCCGAAATAGGCGTAGGTATCGGCATTGTGCTGGCGCTTCGGCGTCGCCGTCAGGCCAAGCTGCACGGCGGGCGCGAAGTAGTTCAGGATGGCGCGCCAGGTGCCCTCGTTGTTGGCGCCGCCGCGATGGCATTCGTCGATGACGATGAAGTCGAAGAAGTCGGGCGGGTAGTCGCCAAAGCTCGGCGCGGGCTGCCCGGCCGCATCGCGCCCGGTCATGAAGGTCTGGAAGATGGTGAAGAAGACGTTGCCGTTCTTCGGCACGCGACCCTTCTTGCGGATGACCTCGGGATCGATCCGCACCAGCGCGTCCTCCGGGAAGGCCGAGAACGCGTTGTAGGCCTGGTCGGCGAGGATGTTGCGGTCGGCCAGGAACAGGATGCGCGGGCGCCGTGTGGGCTCGCCCTCGCGCTTCCAGTCCGCGAGGTTCCACCGGCTCTGGAACAGCTTCCAGGCGAGCTGGAATGCGATGAAGGTCTTGCCGGTGCCGGTCGCGAGCGTCAGCAGGATGCGGTCCTGCCCCGCCGCAATGGCCTCCAGCGCGCGCCGGATGGCGATGTCCTGGTAGTAGCGCGCCTGCCAGTAGCCGCCCTTGTCCTCAAACGGAACGGCGGCGAAGCGATCGCGCCAGACATTCTGCTCGGCGAAGACGCGGTTCCAGAGTTCGTCCGGGGTGGGATATTGGGCGACGTACACCTCCGCGCCGGTCGTCATATCGACCTGATAGATGCCGGCGCCATTGGTGGAGTAGGCGAAGCGGGTCTGCAGCTTCTCGGCATATTTCTTGGCCTGGCCGACGCCCTCGGTATCGGGCAGGTCCCGCCGCTTGGCCTCGATGACCGCGAGCTTGTGGTTGCGGTACGTCAGCACATAGTCGGCGATGTCCTGGGCGGCCCGGACGCCCGCGCCTTGCAGGCGGCCGAGGGTGATGACCTCGCGCCGCACCCGGCTGGCGTCCACCACACCCCAGCCGGCCGCTTTCAACGCGGGGTCGATTAGCTCGGCGCGGGTTTCCGCCTCGTTCATGCAATAATTCTACATGAAAACAGCAGATCGTTCCACACAATGGCATGTATCGGCGGACACGACCGGAACGGGTTACGCGGCGACCTCCACTTCTGTCTCGATCTTTGGCCCAACCGTGGCCCGCAACATCGCCAGATCATGACTTGCCTGCATGGCCAGCCAGAACTCCGGCTCGTTGCCGAAGAACCGGCCCAGGCGTAGCGCGGTTTCCGGCGAGATCGCTCGCTTCCCGGTCACGATCTCCTGCACGCGCTGAGGCGCGATGCGCAGCTTGAGCGCCAGGGCCGCAGCGGACAGGCCCCGCATCTCCAATTCACGCTTCAGGATGCGGCCAGGGTGAACCTCCTCGAAGATCACGGGTTTGCTCCTTTAGTGGTAATCGACAATCTCGACATCGTGGGCGTCACCATCCCTGAACCGGAAGACCAGGCGCCATGGGCCGTTGATCGTCATCGCCCAGGCGCCGGCGCGATTTCCGCTCAGCTTGTGTAATCCGAGGCTGCGCAATCGCCCCAGCCCCGCCAGACTCTTGGCGCCATGCAGTGCCTGAAGGCGCTCCTTCGCCACCTCCGCGTCCAGGCCGCGCCAACGGCTCTTGCCAGTCTCGGCGAAGCGACGCGTGCTGGCGTCCTTCCAGGATCGGATCATGGCGTAACATGCCATGTCTTGCATGGCATGTGAAGCGAGTTGGATGGGCGGCACAAGCAGTCTATAGACAGGGGAGTCCAGGCGCAGGAACCGCGCAAGGGATATTCCGCGTTGCTTGAGGCGTTTGAGAGCGCTCTTATCGCGAAAGCTGTTGATGCGACTGACTTGGCCTGGCAGCCCTCCCGCCACGGCCGGTGCGAACCGCGGTCGGGTTTTTCAGCACGGAGGAAGTGCGGAGAACACGGTGACCACGGAGTAGAAGCGATCGGCTTCGACGGAAGCTACACCACGTAACGACGAAGGCCATCCACCAGGCGGGGCTCGTTGAAGTTCAGCAGCAGACCGACGTGGATCCCGCTCATGCGCAAGTACGTTCGGAGCTGCACCGTATGGATTGGCAGGATGGTGCTGACGGCTTTGATTTCCAGGATAAGCTCGCCCGCGACGACGATATCCGCCTTGAAGCCGTCGCCGACTTCCGCGCCCTTATAGAGGACGGGAATTGTGACCTGCCGGGCGAAGGTAATGCCTGCGTCTGCCAATTCTCGGCACAGGCACAGCTCATATACGGATTCCAACAGTCCGGGGCCGGTATGGTCCCCGGGCTTGACCCGGGGATGCACCTCGATCGCCAACCCGATCACCCGATCACCCGATCGGTCAACGGCTCCGCAAGAAGCATAACGCCTTCTCCGTGAGCATCGTGCTCTCCGCACTTCCTCCGTGATGAAAATCTATGAAACGTTAACGCACCGGCATTGCATGTGTGGCCGCGACAACGCGCCATGCTGGTGGCCACCACAGTGCAACCAACAGAGTTCGCAATATGGGCGTTTGAGAGAGCGCGCGCTGCTGGAACAACGCCCCAGCCCGCCGCTTTCAGGGCGGGGTCGATTAGTTCGGCGCGGGTTTCGGCCTCGTTCATGGCCCGGTGCGAGCCTACTCCGCAGCGTGAGCGATGCGCATTTCGACCGCCAGGCCGACTCGTTCGGCCAAGGTGGCCAATTCGTCCACGCTGAACAGGTCCAGGCGCCCCTCCAGCAGTTCGGCCAGGTGAGGCTGCGTCACTCGAAGGCGCTCCGCGGCCCGAGGGCGGTTTTCCCCCCAACCCTCGACCGCCCCTTGGATCGCCAGCGCAAGTTCCGCCCGCAACCGCATATTCGCAGCCTGTTCCGGCGTGTCCGCCAGAGCGTCCCAGACGCTCGCAAAAGTCTGAATTGGTTCATCGCTCATCCGCCCGTGCTCCTGTTCACCTGGCGGAACCTGCGCGCCGCCGGTTCGATGTCGCCTCGCGGTCGCACGATCAGTTCGGCGCGGGTTTCGGCGATCTAAATGCAAGACAGCGGACCGTTCCGCTCTGGCGTGGGTTGGCGCGCACGATCAGGGCCGGCGGCAAGTAGGCTGGTTCAAGCAAGGTCATCCGGACGAGGCGGCTCGCCGCCGTCACGGTTCATGATGCGATCGAATGCGTCCATGTCGGCCCGCGCGCGCCGTTGGGCGAACTGGTCCGCCGTCGCCATCGCCGACAGCTTTTCCGCCACGGCGACGACCACGAATTGGTTGACGCTGGTGCCGTCCTGTTTCGCCAGCTTCTCAACCGCCGCTTTCAACGACAATGGCAGGCGGAGCGGATAGGTCCCGGTCTTCGTCGTCATCCTTCGATCCTCCTCAATGCCTCCGCCGGCAACAGCAACGCGATGCCGAAGCGGGTGGGCGCGGTGCCGTAGTCCCGATGGTTGAAGGCGACGATCGCCTGCGCCTGCCCGTTCACCGCCGTTTCCAGCACCATCTCATCCCCTGCGTCGCGCAACTGCGGACGCCAAAGGAAATGCACCGCCACGGGCTTGGCCAGAACCGCGAGACCGTCGAGAAATGTCTCTACTTCCGCCCTCGTCAGGCCCGCCGCGATGCGGTGTTCCTCGCGCTGGCAAACCGCTTCGTGCTCCAGCAACAGGGCCGTGCTGAGCAGCATTGTGGCCCGGCCACGCCTGATCGCCCGCAACAGCGCTGCCGACGCCCCGCGCGGGCTTCGTAGCCCCGCGACAATGGTGTCGGTATCCAGCACCAATCTCACACTCTATATCCAGCACCAGCATCACACCCTATTTGATATCACATCATATGCGATATCGCAATCCCCGCGCCAACGACGTCTGCGGGGCCGGCCGCTGGATGAGATACCCGTGCGAATACCAGATCGGGGGATGACACGACCCATGGGCGAGCAGGTCAGGGGCAAGTGGCTCGGTTATTGACCGAGGCGCTGGATGCCAGCAACCGCGACCTTGCGGCCGACCGTGTTGGCGATGCCGGTGCCGCGCAACGCGAAGCAAGGCGTATGCTGGAGGCACTTAAGAAGGCGCGTGGCTCTCAGGGTGGCCGATCAGCTCCGGCGCGGGGATTGGCCTCGTTCATTCGGCGGCCTCTTGCAGGGCTTTGTCCGGATGCGCGGTTAGCTCGCAAGAGAAGGCTTTGTGCAGTATGGCTTGTTTGAGCTCTGCTAGCCGCTCCAGTTTATGCTTGCAGATCAAGTCCAATTTGTCAGTTGCCGTGAGCAATCTATCCAGTTTATCTACCTCGTGAGTCCAGGGTTCTGCCGGAATCTTGGCTCAGGAGGCGAGCCGGAATGCCTCCATTTTATCGGTGTCCTGTCGTTCGATGACGAATTTCGCGAAGCTGTTACCTGGGGCGGAATTCAGGAGAAATTCCGGCATG
>DATMND010000010.1:0-3297 GCA_035569235.1 Acetobacteraceae bacterium
CCCGCTTCTCTACGTTCTGATCAACAACTTGGAGCTGCACGGGCCGCGCTTCGGTTGCGGGCTGGCGCAGTGTGGCTCGTGCTCGGTGCTGGCGGATGGCGTGGAGATAAGGTCGTGCGTCACGCCAATCGGCAAAGTGGACGGCAAAACGATCACCACATTCGAAGGCCTGCCGGCGTGGTATGCGGAACAGAAGAAACTTGCGAGCGTACCGGAGTTACACCCACTGCAGCAGGCCGTGATCGACGAGCAGGCGACGCAATGCGGTTACTGCTTGAATGGGCTGGTCATGAAAGCTGTGGAACTGCTCTCGAAAACGCCGGAGCCGAGCGAGCAGCAAATTCGGACGGCGATGAATGGGCATCTCTGCCGGTGCGGAACCTATCCGCGGTTCATGAAGGCCATTCAGCGTGCGGCGCACAAGATGACTCTGGAATCAAGCAATGCGCAGCAAGGCGGTGGACGGTGAGCAACCACGATTCCGGGACGGGACTCCAGCGGCGGACGTTTCTGAAGGCGGGCGGCGCGTTGATCATCGGAGCCGCGGTGGCTCCGGAATTGCTCGCGCAAGAAGGACAGGCGGGCGGCGTTCCCATAAATGCCGCATCGGGCGCGGCATTTTCCGGGTTTGAGCCGGATCCGAATCAGATCGACAGCTGGATCGCGATCCACGCGGACAACACGGCCACGATTTTCATCGGCCATCACGAACTGGGCCAGGGAATTTCGACGACGCTGCTGCAGATTGCGGCGGAGGAGCTGGACCTGGATATGGCCCAGGTGAAATCGATCCCGCTCGAGACAGGAAAGACGCCGAATCAGGGCGGCACC
This sequence comes from Acetobacteraceae bacterium, assembly GCA_035569235.1. Classification (GTDB taxonomy): domain Bacteria; phylum Pseudomonadota; class Alphaproteobacteria; order Acetobacterales; family Acetobacteraceae; genus JAMXLO01. Next base: position 832 of record DATMND010000010.1, read on the forward strand.
TATGCGAGCTCTGGAATCGCTCGCGGCGGGCCGCGAATCCGCCTGGCGGCAGCCGAAGGACGGCAAGCACTACTGAAGTTGGCGTCTGCGCGGCTGGGGACGCCCGTCGAAAAGCTGACGGCCACGAGCGGCGTGGTCTCTGTAATGGGCAACCCTGGCCAGTCTGTGACTTATGGGCAATTGGTCGGCGACAGGCGGTTCAGTGTGCCGTTCACGGGCATTGCGCCGATCAAAGATTACCGAACGCATAAGATCGTTGGCACGCGCGTCCCGCGCGTGGACATACCGGCGAAGGCCGGCGGGAAGTATGTGTACATGCAGAACGTTCGCGTGCCGGGCATGCTGCACGGGCGCGTGGTGCGGTCCCGCGGTCGGGGCGCTTATTATCATGAGGCTACCGTGGTCAGCGTGGATGAAAGTTCCATCGCCGATATTCCGGGCGCGCGCGTGGTTCGGCGCAAAGACTTCGTGGGCGTGGTCGCGCCGGACGAGTGGAGCGCGGTGAAGGCGGCGGAACGGCTGCGTGTTACGTGGGACACGCCGGCAATGTTGCCGTCATCCCCGGAGGAGCTGTTCGAACGTTTACGAAGCGCCAAGACCGACGACCAGATCGTCGTGGATCGCGGCGACGTGGCCAGCGCCTTTGCGGGCGCCGCGCACATCGCCTCAGGGCGATACGATTCGCCCTATCAGATGCATGCGCCCTTTGGAGCGCACTGCGCTATCGCCGACGTGAAAGCGGATTCGGCGTTGCTCATCTGCTCGTCGCAGAACATCTACGAATCGCGCCTGTCCACGTCGAGCGTGACGGGCCTGCCCATCGATCGAATTACCGTGCGATACGTGGAGACGTCCGGCACTTACGGCCGCAGCGCGCACGCCGACTGCGCACAGTCGGCGGTGATCATGTCACAGGAGGCTGGCGCGCCGGTGCGGTTGCAGTTCATGCGCTGGGACGATCACGGCTGGGAAGCTTACCAACCTGCGCACACCGCAGACGTGAAGGTCGGCGTGGACGCAAACGGCAAGATCATCGCGTATGAGTATCACGGCTGGCAGCACGGGTTTGGCGGAGCTTACGTGGGGGACAGAGGTCAACAGCACATGGCTGAATATGCCGAATTGCTCGCGACCGGACGCAAGGCCACGCTGAACAATGGGCTGAGGGCTCAGGGACCGACGCCCTTTAATACCGGCGACATGTACGCGATCTCGAACTGGAAGATCGTCACGCATCGCGTGTCACCACTGGACGGCTATCTTAAGGGCAATCCGCAGCGGTCGCCTTTCGATATCGCAATCTCGTTCGGCGGCGAACAGACGATGGACGACGCGGCGTACATGGCCAACCTCGATCCATATCTTTTCCGTCGGCAGAATATCAACGGCCAGGACTGGCTATCGGTGCTGGATGCCGTGGCTAAAGCGGCGAACTGGACGCCGCGGCGGGCGGCTTCGAACCTCTCGGTCGGCCGAATCCGCAGAGGCAGGGGCATCGCGGCGGGTACGCACCTGTCGTCTTATGGCGCCGCAGTTGCCGAAATCGAAGTAGACACCGAGACTGGCGTTATTACCGCCAAGCACATGTACGCAGCGATTGACGCGGGACAGGCGATCAATCCAGGGATCATCGAGGACCAGATCACAGGGCAAATGTGCCAGGCGGCGAGCCGGATGCTAAAAGAAGAGGTGACGTTCTCGGCGACGAATGTCACCAGCCTCGACTGGAACACCTATCCGGTCCTACGCTTCGGCGAAGCACCCGAAGTTACTGCCATTTCAGTGATGCGGCAGGATCAAACGTCGAGCGGGGCGGGAGAGGAATGTCTGGCGGCGGGCGCCGCAGCGATCGCAAACGCGTTCTTTGACGCCACCGGCGTGCGCATGCATCGATTTCCGTTGACTCCACCCCGTGTCTTGCAGGCGTTGAAGAAGGCCTAGGAGCGCCGGAGGGAGAGGATAGAGAGGAGATCATGCCAAGCAGAGAGATCACCCGGCGGACTCTGTTGAAGAGCGCGGCGGCGCTCGGAGGCGCGGCTTCCCGAGCGGGGCGACTGCTGGCGCGGATGCCGAATACGGCGAAAAGTCTCGCCGCTTATCGGGCGGAGCTGGCGGCCAAACCTATTGAGGAAGTGAAGCTGACCAATCTGATTACTATGTTTAGCGGCCCGGGCGGAAACGTGGTCGTGCGACATGGGGATTTTGACAAAGTGGTGGTGGACACGTTTGTACAAGGTGCATTCCCCGCGCTGAAACAGCGCCTCGACGCGATGAATAACGCGCCGATCCTTTACGTGATCAACACGAATTGGGCTTTCGATCACACGGACAATAACGAAAGCTTTCGCAAAACCGGCGCTGAAATCGTGGCGCACGAGAACACCAAACGCCGCATGTCAGAACCGCACGATCTCCTCGGAATGCACTTCGCTCCGGCGCCCCAGGCCGCATTGCCAACGCAGACCT
>DATMND010000011.1:0-7767 GCA_035569235.1 Acetobacteraceae bacterium
TAGAGATCTGCCCGCGCCGCCTCATGCCGGACCCGCCGCCGCGTCTCCCTCTCCACCCCTGTGGGTGGAGAGGGTCGGGGTGAGGCGGGGGATCCTTCCAACAGCCGCGGCACAGTCGGCGTAACGCGATAGCCCCACCTCGCCCCGACTCTCTCCGTCCTTCGGGGCCGAGAGGCAGCTTTGTCGAGATCTGCTCGCGCCGCCTCATGCCGCGACCGCCCCCAGATAGGCTTCCTGCACCGCCCGGTTGGCGCGGATTTCCACCGGCGGCCCGGACGCGATCACCTTGCCATACACCAGCACGGTGATCGTGTCGGCGAGGTCGAACACGACGCGCATGTCATGCTCCACCATCACCAGCGTCTTGCCCTGCGTCACGCGGCGGATCAGCGCCACGGCGTATTCCGTCTCGCTGTGGCTCATCCCGGCCGTCGGCTCATCCAGCAGGATCATGCTGGCGCCGCCCGCAATCGTCATGCCGATCTCCAGCGCCCGCTGCTCCGCATACGACAGCAGCCCCGCCTGCACGTCGCGCCGCTCCGCCAGGTTCAGGTCCTCCAGCAGCCGTTCCGTCTCCGCGTTCAGCACGCGCTGCCGGCCGAGCGCGTGCCAGAACGAATAGCGGTAGCCGCGGCTCCACAGCAGACTGCAGCGGATGTTCTCGAACACGCTGAGCCGATGGAAGATCGAGGTGATCTGGAAGCTGCGCGACAGGCCAAGCCGGTTGATGCGATGCGGCGGCAATCCGTCCAGTCGCCTTGCATCCAGCCGTATCTCGCCGGAGGTGATCGGGAACCGCCCGCTGATCAGGTTGAACAGTGTGGTCTTGCCGGCGCCGTTGGGCCCGATCAGCGCGTGACGTTCGCCCGCCGTGACGTTCATGCTGACACCGCGGATGATCTCAGTCTGGCCGAAATTCTTGGTGACCCCGGAGAGCGAGAGACCGGGCGGGCTCACCGCGATTCACCCGGCCGCGCGATTTCCATAAGGCCGTCCCAGACGCGCTTGAACTGTCCCGCTTCGCGCGAGAGCCAGAAGCCGCCTCCCAGCAGGCAGGCCAGCGATACCAGCCACGGCGTCGCGCTGTAGATATCGATCGTCCGTCCGAACAGCGCGAGACGCCTGCCCTGTGCCATGCCGATCGTGAGGAACGATGCCAGTTCAACCAATCCGACGAAGCCGAACAGCACGATCAGCCCCGGGACGAGAATGCGCAGATAGGGCAGCGCGAGCCGGTGCAGCAAACCGGCTCGCGCGATCGGTGCGTGTTCCAGGGCGATGCCGGTCAGTCCCGCCGGCGCGAAGGTGACCATCGCGATGAACAACACGCCGACATAGATCAGCCAGGAGTTTGACATCAGGCTGACGCCGCTCTGCATCAGCGTGATCAGTATCGCGCCGAGCACAGGGCCGAAGAACGTCGTCGCTCCGCCGATATAGGCCATCAGCAGCGCATTCGCCGCCAGCGGCGCTGCAACCGCATCGAACGTGACGATCTCGTAGGTGATGGCGAACAGCCCGCCGGCGATACCGGCATAGAAGCCGGAGACCGCAAACTGCTGGAAGCGCACGATGCGCGGGTCGTAGCCGACGAACTGCGCGCGCTCGTGGTTGTCGCGGCAGGCATTCGCCATGCGCCCCAGCGGCGTCGCGGTGTGGAAATACATCCCGACCGCCGCGATCATCATCCAGGCCACGATCAGGTAATAGACCTCGATCGATTGGGCGTATTCAAAGCCGAACAGGCTGTTGCCGATCACGCGGTCGGTCTTGATCCCGCCCTCGCCGCCGAAGAAATGATGGAACATCGTCGCCGCCGTGGTGACGAGCTGGACAATGCCGAGCGTGATCATCGCGAATGCGGTGGAGCGCTGCTTGGTCGACATGTAGCCGAACACGATGGCAAAGCCGAGGCCGCTGAGGCCCGCGAGCAGGGGCATCAGCTCCATCGGCACAGGCAATTGCCCGGCGCCGGCGGCGTCCAGGAAATGCACCGTCGAATAGCCGGCAAGTCCGAACAGCACGGAATGGCAGAACGATAGCAGCCCCGCCTGGCCCATCAGCATGTTGAACGAGAGGGCAAAAATGATCATCATGCCGGTCTGGCTCAGCATCGACACCACGAACCCGGCGTGCCGCGCGTGCTGCCAGTCGTAGAACAGCCAGGGCAGCCCAACCGAAACCACCAGCGCCGCCAGCCACGGCCAGTAGCGGATGGTTTGCGCCGCACGCCGGCGCGCCGGCAGGACGCGGACGTTCGGGGTTTCGGCGGCGTCGCTCATGTCTCGCGGGTGCCCAGCAGGCCGCGGGGACGGAACAGCAGGATCACGATCAGCAGGACGTATGGCACCAGCGGGCCGATCCGCGACACCGGGATGGTGAGGATCTCGCCCGCCAGGTCGTTCGCCGCGAGCGTGATCCCGAACGGGCTAAGCAGATCGGCAAACGACCAGTCCACCGCCACCGAGAATGTCTGCACCATGCCCATCAGAATCGACGCGATGAAGCATCCGGCGAGCGATCCCAGGCCGCCGAATATTACCACGACGAACACGATCGGCCCCATCGCGTCAGCCATGCCGGACTCGGTGGTGAAGTAGTTGCCGGCGATCACCCCGGCGAGGCCGGCAAGCAGCGAACCGCCGGCGAACACGATGGTGAAGACGCGCGGCACGTTGTGTCCAAGCGCGCTGACCATGCCGGGATGCGTGAGTGCGGCCTGGATGATCAGTCCTATGCGGGTCTTCTTCAGCAGCAGCCAGGTGGTGAACAGCATGCCCGCCGACACCAGCAGCATGAAGGCGCGGTACGCCGGGAAGTTCTCGCCGTAAACGGAGAACAGGGGAAAATCGAGCGAGGCCGGCACGCGATACGGCAGCGGCAGCATGCCCCAGGCCATCTGCACGGCGCGCCCGATGATGAATACCAGGCCGAAGGTGAACAGCAGTTCGGCGATATGTCCGTTGTGGTGGACGCGCCGCAGGCCCCACACCTCGATCGCCGCGCCGGTCGCGCCGCACAGCAGCGGCGCCAGCACGAAGGCCGGCCAGAAGCCGACCCAGCGGCTGATCTGGTAGGCGAAGTAGGCGCCGAGCATGTAGATGCTGGCGTGTGCGAAGTTCAGCACGCCCATCATGCTGAGGATCAGCGTGAGCCCGCTCGCCAGCATGAACAGCAGCATGCCGTAAACCAGGCCATCGAGCAGGGAGATTACACCGATCTGCATGATGACCTCGCGCGGCGATGCGCTGCGGCTACGACGACGGCCGCTTCATCTTGCACGTGGTCGGCAGCGTCTCGTCCGCGACGGTCGTCTTGTATTCTGTCTTCCAGCCCAGTCCGGTCTTCTCGGCGTCGTATTTCACGTCCTTGGTGAACACACCCTCGTAGTATGGGTACAGGAGCTGATGGTCGTCCTTTCGCATGATGCTGGTGACGCCGAACAGGTCCTTCTGCTCCATGCCCTCGAGTTCCTGAGCCACCTTCACCGCGTCGGTGGAGCCCGCCTGATTGATGGCACGCACCATCATTTCGAATTGGGTCACGCTAGGCACTGCGATGAACATGAAATCATGCGTCGCCCGCCATTTCTTGAAGAACTCCTCGGCATCCGCGTTGTGCTCTTCCACGGGAATGTTCTCGTGGTCGTCCAGCACCGACGTGACGCGTCCTTCGCCACTGGGGCCCATGGCTGTTGCCGCGCCGATCACGTGCGCAAGATAAGTGTCGAAGCGGATATCGAGCCCCGAATCAACGGCAGCCTTGAGCAGCAGATTGAGGTCCGGCCCATAGTTGCCGGTCAGGATCGAATCCGCGCCCGATGCCTTGATCTTGGTCACGTAGGGAGAAAAATCCTTGATCTGCATCAGCGGTATGAACTCGTCCGCAACGATCTTGATGTCGGGGCGATACTGCGCGAGGAAGCGTTTGGTATCCTTCTCGATCGACTGGCCGAACAGATAGTCCTGGTTCAGCAGATAGACCGACTTGACCGACTGCGGCAGCGACTTGATACGCGCCACCGCCCGCATTTCGACGCTGCCCGCGAAACGGAAGTGCCAGAAACTGCACTGCTCGTTGGTCAGCTCGGTGGCGAGCTGGCCGCAGTTGAGTTGCAGCACGCGGTTATCCGGGTTGCGCGCGTTATGCTTGTTCACCGCGTCAATCAAGGCCGAACCGACATTGGAGCCAACGCACGACATGACAAACGGCAGGTTCTGGTCGGTGACGCTCTTCAACGCGATCAACGCCTCGGCAGGCTGAAGCTTGTCATCGAACGTCACCAGCTCGAATTTCTTGCCGAGCGCGCCGCCCTTGGCATTGATGTAGTCGACAATGAACTGAAACATCTTCAGGCTGGCATCGCCTCCGGAGGCGAATGCACCGGAGAACGGGTCGATGTAGCCGATCTTGATGGTATCGTCGGCGGCACGCGCCGTGGGGCCCCACAAGGCCATCCCCAGCAATGCGAAAAGTACTATCGCTATCGAGCGCAGACGCTTCATCTGTGTTCTCCCCGGGCACCTAAGTCGCGGCGGCGGCTTCACCGCTCTTGCCATTTGGGCCAAGCTTAGGCACCCGCCCTGACGCAAGTCAATTTTTACGCCAGTCCCAATGACTTGACGTACGCCGGAACCGCGTCGCTAGCATTGTGATGCCATGAACCATGCGGCCGACACGCCAGACGCGCCGATCTTCGACCCGGACACATTTCGCCTGACTGAACAGCAGGCGGCGCTGATGCAGCAGGCGCGGCAACTGGCGGGGGAAAAATTCGCTCCGCGTGCGGCGCGTCACGATCGCGATGCCAGTTTTCCCACCGAGAACTACCGCGACCTGCATGCGGCGGGTTTGCTGGCGATCTGCATCCCGCAATCGCACGGCGGCCTTGGCGCGGATTACCAGACCTATGCGCTGGTAGCGGCAGAGATCGCGCGGCACTGCGGCGCCACCGCGCTAACCTGGAACATGCATGTCTGTTCGACATTGTGGGCCGGGAAGATCGCGGACGACCTGGAGATGGACGACGCGGCGCGCACCGAGCACGAACGCCGGCGCGCGATTCATTTCCGGCGCATTGCGGCGGACGGCGCGATCTATGCGCAGCCGTTCTCGGAAGCCAACGCATCGGCCGTCGGCCAGATCCCGTTCGGCACCGCGGCCCGACCGGTCGAAGGCGGCTGGCTGGTGACGGGCCGGAAGATCTTCGCGTCGCTGTCGGGGCACGCCGATTACTACGGGCTGCTGGCGACGGAGATTGCGCCGGAGGGCAATGCGTCGCGCCGCAACACTCTGTATTTGGCGGTGCCTGCCAATGCGCCGGGTGTCCGCGTGACGGGCGAGTGGGATCCGCTGGGGATGCGCGGCACAGTCTCGCGCAACCTGGAATTTTCCGATGTTTTCGTCGAGCACGATGCGGCGATCATGCCGCGCGGCGTGTATTTCCAGGCGGCGTCGCGCTGGCCGCACATGTTTTTGACGCTCAGCCCGACCTATCTGGGCCTGGCGCAGGCTGCCTATGACTTCACCGTCCGCTATCTGCGCGGCGAAATGCCGGGCGCGCCGCCGGGCAAACGACGGAGCAGCGCGGTGAAACAGCTTGCCGTCGCGGAGATGCGCATCAAACTGGAGCAGGCCAAGACATTGTGGTTCCAGTCGGTGAGCGAGGCGCGGGTCGATCCGACACCCGAGCAGCGGTTGCGCGCCTACGCCGCCCAATTCTCGACGATGGAGACGGCGAACGACCTCGCGCGGCTCGCGATCCGTACCTGCGGCGGGCATTCGATGTTCCGCACGCTGCCGCTCGAACGCATCTATCGCGACAGCCGCTGCGGATCCCTGATGGCGCCGTGGACGGCAGAAATCTGCCTGGAGCGGATCGGCCGCGGTGCGCTGTATCAGGAAGGCGAGACAGACGACTGATGGACCTGGCGGATCTGATCGACCGCAACGCCGCCTTTACACCGGACAAGCCGGCGCTGCGCTGCCAGGGACAGGCGTGGAGCTACGCTGTTTTTGCCATGCGCATCGCTGCCCTGGCGCGTGCGATGAAATTGCAGCTTGGCGTGCGTCGCGGCGATCGGGTTGCTGTGCTGGCGCTGAACTCGCCCGATTACCTGGCGCTGCTTTATGCGTGCGCGCGACTGGGTGCGATGCTGGTGCCGCTGAACTGGCGCCTCGCGGTGCCCGAGCAGATGTTCATCCTGCGCGATGCCGATGTGAAGGCGCTGTTCGTCGCAGACGCATTCGATGCGGTCTGCGCGCCGCTCGCCGATGTGCTGCCAGCGACGCGGATTGTTGGTCTGGACTGCGCGCCGGAGCCTGGCGGCGATCTGGCGACGCTGATCGACGCCGGCAGCGGCGACGGGCGCGAGCCGCATGTGGATTGGCACGCGCCGCTGCTGATCGTTTACACCGCCGGCACCACTGGGCGGCCAAAAGGTGCGGTGCTGACGCAGGAAGCGCTGCTGTGGAACGGCGTTATGAGCCAGCACATGCATGCCATGACCGCGGAGGACCACGTGCTGACCGTGCTGCCGTTCTTCCATGTCGGCGGCATGAACATCCAGACTACGCCGGCGCTGCATCTCGGTGCGACGGTCACCATCCATCCGCGCTTCACGGCAGACGACACGCTGCACGCGTTCGCGCAGGAGCGGCCGAGCCTGACGGTGCTGGTGCCGGCAACCATCCAGGCTCTGATCGAGCATCCGCGGTGGCAAGACACCGACCTGTCCAGCCTGCGCGCGGTCAGCACCGGCTCCACGTTGGTACCACAATCACTGGTCGATGCGATTACCGCGCGCGGCGTGCCGGTTCTGCAGGTGTACGGCGCAACCGAGACCAGTCCGATCGCGGTTTACACGCGGCTCGGCGGCGATCTGTCGCGCGGCAGCTCGACGGGTCTGCCCGGCCTCGTCTGCGAGGCGCGCGTGGTGGACGGAGACGGACAGGACGTGCTGCCCGGCGTGCCGGGCGAAGTGGTGGTGCGCGGCCCCAACGTCCTCACCGAATACTGGGGCAACGCGGCGGCCACAGCGGAGGCGTTGCGGGAAGGCTGGTTCTGGACCGGCGACATCGCGGTGCGCGACGCCGATGGGAATTTCACCATTCAGGACCGCAAGAAGAACATGATCGTGTCGGGTGGCGAGAACATCTATCCGGCAGAGATCGAACGCGTGCTGCTGGAGCATCCGGCTGTCGCGGAAGCCGCGGTGATCGGCGTGCCCGATCCAAGATGGCAGGAAGTCCCGCTCGCCATCGTGGTGCCTCGCCCCGGGGCAGCGGTTACGCAGGACGAGCTGCGCGCGTGCCTGATGTCGCAGCTTGCACGCTTCAAGGTGCCGCGGCAGTTCGTCTTCGCAGCCGAACTGCCGCGCAACGCACTCGGCAAGGTGCAGCATTTCCGTCTGCGAGAAACATACGGTGGCTGAAGGAGATCAATCGCGTACAATGAAGTCGTCATGCCCGCGTACGCGGGCACCCAGGCGAGCAGCAACGCATTTTCGGACCCCCGGCCTCCGCTTGGGGCAAGCTCTGGGTTCCCGCTTTCGCGGGAATGACAGGTGGTGCCTCCATATGCAATTGCCCCACATCCGCCCCGCCGCCAGCTTGACTTGCCCGCTTCCGTCCCGGCACGCTTCCGCGAAACGGATCGGTCGCGATGGCCGCAACTCAACGGGTGGAGATGTCGATGCAGCGCAACAGGCTGTCACGCAGACACGTAATGCAAGGTGCGGCCGGCATCGGCGCCGCCACCATCATGCA
>DATMND010000012.1:0-54378 GCA_035569235.1 Acetobacteraceae bacterium
GGGATGACCAGCTGATTGACGGCGGCAATGCCCTGATCGGGATAGATGAACAGCCATTTCCAATCGAGCGAGACGACGTCGACCTCGAGCGGCTTGCCATTCGCGGCGATCGGCTCCCGCGGATCCAACTGATGCGAGCTGATCCAGTTGACCCCGCCCAACAGAATCACGACCAGCGCCGGGATCGACCAGACGACAAAATCGATGCGGCCTTCATAGGCCAGTTCCTCGCTCCGTTCGGCTCGGGGGTTGGACGACCTGTACCACCAGGCAACTCCCAAGGTGGCCAGGATCACGGGAACCACGACCACGAGCATGATCTCGGTGGCGTTGATCAGTAGAAGCAGCTGTGCCGAGCCAATCGGCCCCTGCGGATCCAGGATGCCGGCCCTCTGACAGGAAGCGAGGAGCACCGTGGCGCACACAATCAACCAACGAGGAAGCCCCGAGCGCTGAGGCATTTGTCGCGCACTACATGCAGGTCCGCGCGGTACGCCAAGGATCGCGCAATGCCAATCGTGCATGGGGCCTCCGGCACAGAGGGTGGCACCAAAAACGCCGCTTATGTCGCGCGGAATACTCAACCAAGGAGTCCAAGGAGTCTAGTCAAGGATGGTGTGGCTTGCCAATCCTACGCGATCCTACGCGTCTGCGATCTGAGAAGGCTGGATTGATCGCACGTCAGTCGGCTGTGGCACACAGCATTGCGATACTTGTCGGCCGCGAGGCACTGCCAGTGCCAGCCGCCTCGCAGGATCCCTGGACGCTTCGACGCAGTTACGTTTGGTCACAAAACCATCTGGGTCTGCGTTACCTTCGCAACCAGCCGGCCATCCTGGTTGGTCAGCCGCGTCTCCCACACCTGCGTCCGCCGGCCGCGATGCAGTGGCGTGGCCTCCGCGGTCAGGCGCGTTCCAACCGGGCCAGGCGAGAAGAAGTTCGTCTTGCTCTCCAGCGTTGTGGTGCCCTGCCCCTCACGCAGGTTCATCACCGTCCCGAGCGCACCGATCGTGTCGGCGAAGGCCATGATCGCGCCGCCATGGATGATCTCACCGGCGGTGCACAGATCTTCCCGCACTGTCAGTTCAGCCACCACCCGATCCGGCGCAGCCGATGTCACGGTGATGCCAAGCCAGCGTGGGAACGGCGGCAGTTCCTGCTGCAATCGCGCGGCCGGATCCATGGCTGTTCTCTCCTTCGTTCCTGTCTGCCAGCGAACGGAGCGTATACCAATTAGCGCGGCGCTTCGGGTATAGGTACGTTCCTTACGATCCCTGATGGATTCGCCGCCCATGCGACCCACCCTCCGACTTTGCCTCGCCGTAGTCCTGCTGTTGCTGTGTGGTGCCGACAAGGCGCCGCATCCGCACACGGTGCTTGCCGCCACGCCGCTCTCGCGATCGGACCTGCCATGGTGGCGAGCCCGCCACGAGGCCAAGCTGGAGGAATTGCGCCGGGACAAAATCGATCTTGTCTTCCTCGGCGATTCCATCACGCAGGATTGGGAGAAGCACGGCCCGCCGGAATGGGAGGATTTTTCCCCAACTTGGCAGCGCTTCTACGGCGACCGCAACGCGATCAACCTCGGCTTCACGGGCGACACGACCGCGCACCTGCTCTGGCGCATCGAGAACGGCGAGGTCGCCGGCATCGCGCCGAAGGTCGCGGTGATTTTGATCGGCGCCAACAATCTTGGCCGCGTGCACTGGTCGGCCGATAACACGATCGCCGGCATCGACGCGATCATCGCGCAGCTTCGAATTCGCCTGCCGCACACAAGGCTGGTGCTGCTTGGCATTCTGCCGAGCGAGCGCTCCGCCTGGGTCACCGAGACCACCGTGGCGGTGAACCGCGCGCTCGGTGCGCGATACGGTCGCGGCAGTGACGTGACGTTTCTCGATCTGAGCCGCGTGTTCATGAAGGACGGCGCGCTCAATCTTGATCTTTTCCTCGATCCGAAGATGACGCCGCCCCGCCCGGCGCTGCATCCCAGCGCACAGGGACAGGGGCTGATGGCCGAGGCGATGGAACCCACGCTGGCCGCGCTCATGGGCGACCGGCGCCACGTCGCGGCGCGCTGAAGCAGCGATCGTCAGCGTCCGGCCGGGGCGAGGCGCAGAACAAGATAGCCGGTGATCGCCGAGGCCAGAGAGCCGAGCAGCACGGCGATGCGAACGTCCGCGTCGTAGCCCTCGGCGGGAAAGGCAAGCGTGCTGACGAAAAGGCTCATCGTGAAGCCGACCCCGGTGAGCAGCGCCATCCCATAGACCTGACGCCAGTTCGCACCTTTTGGCAGTGTGCCAAGCCCGAGACGGACAAAAATCCAGATCGATCCGATCACACCGATCTGCTTGCCGAGGAACAGGCCCAGTCCGATGCCCACCTGGATCGGGTCGAGGAGGTCGGAGAGGGTGATGTCGGTCAGCCGCACGCCGGCATTGGCGAAGGCAAATATCGGCAGCACGCCAAAGGCGATCCAGGAATGCAGGTCGTGTTCGAGGCTTTGCAATGGAGACGTGCCGTCCGCCGCGCGCATCGGTATCGCAAGTCCGACGACGACACCGGCGAGGGTCGCGTGAATGCCGGATTTGAGCACGCAGACCCAGACGAAGACGCCGGTCAGCACGTAGGCGGCGCGGCGCGTCACGCCCGCGAAGTTCAGCACGACGAGCATAACAAGCCCCACGCCGGCCAGAGCGAGCGCCACGACGGAAAGCTCCGCGGTGTAGAACGCCGCGATGATGATGATGGCGCCCAGGTCGTCGATGATCGCAAGCGCCAGCAGGAATATCTTGAGCGACGGCGGCACGCGCGCCCCGACCAGTGCGAGCACGCCGAGCGCGAAGGCGATATCCGTCGCCGCGGGGATGGCCCAGCCGCGCATGGCCTGCTCGTTGCCCCATGCGCACGCAACATAGAGTACGACCGGTCCCACCATGCCACCGACCGCCGCGATGGCCGGCAGCGCGGCGCTGGATATGCTGGACAGTCCGCCCTCCAGGACCTCGCGCTTTATCTCCAGCCCGACGACCATGAAGAAGACCGCCATCAGCCCGTCGTTCACCCAGAGCAGCAGCGGCTTGGCGATGACGAGACTGCCAACCTGGATCACCAGCGGCGTGTCGAGCAGGCCCGTGTAGTAGGGCTGACCCAGCCCTGAATTCGCCATGACGACGGCGAGCGCGGCAGCTGCGCAGAGCACGATGCCGGAGGATGATTCCAGCTTCGCGAACTGCTGGAGCCGGGACAGAAGCAGATCGGTTCTCCGTCGATTCGTGTTCAGTCGGCAGCGGTCAGCCGAGTGCTTCCGCCAGCAGATCGAGCGCGCGTCGGGCGAAAGCGCGCATGTTGGCCACGCGATCGGCGCTGCCGGTCTCCAGCGTGATCGCGCGCGAGAAGTTCGGTCCCTCCAGGCCGATGCAGGTGTGCCCGGCGGCGTCGCCGTAGCGGTTCCCAGTCGGTCCAGTGGCGCCGGTTTCGCTCAGCCCCCAGGTCGAACCGAGACGGCCGCGCACCGTTGTCGCGAGCAGTGCCGCGTAGGGTTCGGACGAGGCGCGCATGCCGTTTGGCAGCGGGTTCGGAATGTCCAGGAATCCGGAACGCGCATACTGCGTATAGATGACGCTGCCGCCGCGGAAATAAGCCGATGCACCGGCCACCGACAGCAACGCTGCCGAGATCAGCCCACCGGTCGAGGATTCCGCGATCGAGATCGTGTCGCCACGCGCCTTCAGCCGCGCGCCCAACTTTTCCGCCAGTGGCAACAGGTCCTGCATGTCGTGTTTCTCCCTTTTGGAATCATACGCGTAAGGATAATGGTGCGGCTGGAGAGAAGTGCTCCCCTCCCCTTGCGGGAGGGGGAGAATTACACTTCGGCCTACGCTCATCCTGATGCCTATGGGGCCAGGCCCGCCCATGACGTTAGGCCGCACCACGCGCCAGGATGCCTTCTATGACGCGCTGCGTCGCCAGCGCCTCTTCGCCTGGAACCGCCGGATCGCGTCCCTGCTCGATCGCATCGAGAAAGTCACTCAACACCGCCTTGTGCGCCTCGTGGGAGAAGCTCATCACGTTCGCACCGGCGCCCGAACCCGACGCGTCCGCGAGCACCTCCTCGCGTCCGTCCAGAAAGGACAGTCGCAGGCTGCCGCCTTCCAGCCGGGCGGTCCCTTTCGAGCCGATGATTTGGAGCCACTCTGGGCTGCCGGGATACGCGGCGACCGTGGCGACGATCGTGCCGGGTGCACGGTTGCCCAGACGCACCAGAGCGGACGCGTAGTCCTCGCACTCCATCCGATGCAGCGCCGTGGTGCGCACCTGCGCCGCCTCGATGCGTTCGATCCCCACCAGCCAGCGGAACAAATCGACCGCATGGATCGCCTGCGTGATCAGCACGCCGCCGCCGTCGCGCTCCCGCACGCCGCGGCCCGGTTCGTCGTAGTAGGACTGCGGCCGCCACCACGGCACCATCAATGTTGCGGCCTGGACCTCGCCGAGTGCGCCCTCCGCCAGCACCTCATGCAGGCGCCGGCTGCCGAGACGGAAGCGAAGCTGCAGGCAGATGCCGAGGCGGCGGTTCGCACGACGCCCGGCCGCGATCAGTTGCTCGCCGCGCTCGATCGATACTTCCAGCGGCTTCTCGCACAGCACGTGCTTGCCGGCGGCGAACGCGGCTTGCGCGATCGGCAGGTGCGCGTTAGCCGGTGTGAGCACGAGGACCGCATCGACCGCCGGATCTTCGATGGCGCGCGCGATGTCAGTGGTGGTTGGAAAGCCGTAGCGGTCCGCGATGTCCTTCAGCCTGGCGTCACTGGTCGCAGCCGCCCAAACGACACGCACGCGATCGGCGAGATCCACCAGGCTCCGCGCATGTGGCTGCAGCGCATTGCCCAGCCCGATGACCGAAACGCCGATCAAGCGCACTTGGCCGTGTAGCGGACCGCCTGCTCCTGCGCCCGCAACGCGAGCCGGCACACGGCGAAGGTCTGATGCTGCGGCATCGCGGTTTCCGTGCGCTCCGCGATGTCACGCAGGAAGTCGCGGTAGTACGTCACCGGCAGTCTGCTGCAATCGAGGTAGCGTGTGGCGGTGCGGTTGGCGACAAACATGTGGTCGGTGCCTTCGCGACCCTCGATGTCGAGATTTTTCCGAAGTTCCAGCGTGCCTTCGGTGCCGATGACGAAGAACCGACCATCACCCCAGGTCGGCAATCCGTCGGGCGTGAACCAGTCGAGCCGCACGTAACCGCGCACCGACGGCGTGGCCAGGACGATCTCGGCAAAATCCTCAAATCCGTCGGGCTCGGTGCCGAAAGCGCCAATGCTGCTCAGCACGATGTCGGCGTCGGACGCATCGGCGAAGGCGAGAAACTGATCGACTGCGTGCACGCCGATGCCGTTGATGATGCCGCCATAGGCTGGCCGATCGAAGAACCACGACGGCCGAAGCGCGCGGTTCAGGCGATGCGGCAACAGCGCTGAGGTGTGCACCAGCCGGCCGATCTCGCCGGAGCGGACGATGCGCAGCGCCTCCTGCACCGCGGGCGACGCGAGACGACCCAGGCAGATCGACCAGATGCGCCCGGTCTCCGCGACCGCGCGTTCCACGGACGCGAGTTGCTCCAGCGTGGTGATGCTGGGTTTGTCCACCATCACGTCCTTGCCGCGCCGCATCGCCGCGATCGCAAGCTCGGCGCGATCGCATGGCCGCGCGGCGATCACCACGAAATCGATCGACGGATCATCCAGCAGCAACTCGGTTTCCGCCTCGGGCACATGCGGGAAGCGCTTGCGGAACCCGGCGAGCACACGTGGATCGGTGGTGTCGGGATTGTAGCCGACGCATTCGGCACCTTCATCCAGCAGGTCTTGCGTGAGGTCGTAGATGTGGCGATGGTCCAGACCGATCGCGGCAAACCGCGCCATGTCCTTGCTCCTGAAGCGTCGTGGGCGAGGCTTGCACCATCTTCCCCGCTCCGCAACCAAGGTCCACAATGCGGCAAGCCAACAGGAACCGAGGGGAGACACACCATGGCAGACCGTTTTGCCGTCATCACCGGAGCGGGCAGCGGCATCGGGCGCGCAACGGCGCTTGCGCTGATGAATGACGGCTGGTCGGTCGCGCTGGCCGGGCGGCGGGGGCAAATGCTGGAGGAGACCGCCGGCATGAAGACCAGCGGACGCGCACTGGCGGTGCAGACCGACGTGACGGATCCGGCGCAGGTGGACAACTTGTTCGCCCAGGTCAAAGCGAATTTCGGCCGCATCGACATGCTGTTCAACAACGCCGGCGGCGGCACGCCGACCACGAATTTTGGTGATTTTACCTATGAGATGTGGCGCCGGGTCGTCTCGGTGAACCTCGATGCGATGTTCCTGTGTGCCAATGCGGCGTTTCGCATGATGCGCGATCAGTCGCCGCAGGGCGGCCGTATCATCAACAACGGCTCGATTTCGGCGCATGTGCCGCGGGTGGGTTCCGTCGCCTACACCGCGTCCAAGCATGGGGTGACCGGGCTGACAAGGTCGATCTCGCTCGATGGTCGGCAGTTCGACATCTGCGCGGGCCAGATCGACATCGGCAACGCCGCGACGCCGCTGACCGCGCGCTCGACCGCTGGCCAGATGCAGCCGCACGGCCAGATGATGCAGGAGGCGCGCATGGACGTGAACCATGTCGCCCAGCAGGTGCTGTTCATGTCCAACCTGCCGCTGGAATCGAACGTGCAGTTCGTCACCATCATGGCGACAAAGATGCCGTTCATTGGGCGGGGCTGAGATGCCGTGCCGCGTTGTGCTCTTGGCGGCGATGCTGGCAGTTGCCGGCATCGCCGCCGCCGTCGCGGGAGGGCCGTATGACGGGACCTATCACGGCACGCTCACCGCTGATGGCATGAACGCCGTGAGCTGCGCCAAGAGCGCGCCGGTTCAAATGTCCATCACCGACGGCAAGCTGGAATATCATCACTTCAGCAACGCGACGATCACGGCACCCGTGGCGGCCGATGGCTCGTTCAGCGGCTCCGCCCAGAACATGTACACAGCCAAGGGCCAGCGCACACCGGTGATCCAGACGCTTGACGGCAAGATTTCCGGCAATGCGATCAAGGCTGAGACCAAGGTTGGCAACCGCTGCACATATGCGCTGGCGCTCAAGAAATTCTGACGATCTCAATGCTGGGCTGGTGACTACCTCTATTGTCATTCCCGCGAAAGCGGGAACCCAGGCGAAACAGCACCGAACTCGCCCCTGGGTTCCCGCTTTCGCGGGAATGACGATTGAGTGCGCGGGAATGACGATGGAGCGCGCGGGAATGAGAACGGAGCGGTAAACCACGCTACCGTGGCAGGCTCGATCGCCAACTTCGCTCCTCGATCGCGTCGAACAATGCTTCAACCGCGAAGCCCGGCAGCCGTCGCAGCAGCCCGCGCCTCCGGGGGCGGAACACGCGGGTCTTCATGCGCTCGCCGCCGAGCTTGCGCACAAGGCTGTCAATGTCGGCAAACCCATCGATCAGGCCGCGTTCCAACGCGCGCTCGCCCAGCATGAAGCTGCCGTCGAACAACGTGGCCTCGTCCCCCTTCAGTCTGTCGCCGCGGCGCGAACGCACCCAGGCCTTGAAGCGTTCGTGCAACGCATCGAGCAGGTCCTGCACAAACGCGACGTCCTCGGGCTTTTCCGGAACGAACGGATCGAGCCGCGCCTTGTTGGCGCCGGCGGTGTAGAGCCGTCGCTCGACACCGAAGCGCGCCAGCATGTCGGGAAACCCGAAGCCGCCGCCACGCACGCCGATGGACCCGACGATGCTCATCGGATTGGCATGGATTTCATCGGCGGCGCAGGCGAGCCAGTATCCGCCGGAAGCGCCGACTTCGCGGATCACCGCATGGACCCGCACCTTATGCTCATCGGCGCGGCGGCGGACCAGTGCAGCGATCAGGTCCGACTGCACGGGCGAACCGCCGGGGCTTTCGATATCAAGAATGACCGGTTGGCCGCGAGCCGTGCGGAACGCGCGGTCGATCAACGGCGCCATGGTCCCGGCGTTGAGCGCGCCGGAACGCGGCGCGATAAGGCCGTGCATCTCGACAAGGTTGATGCGCGGGCGGCGCCAGAAGAGCAGACGGTCCAACATCCGCGGGACTTGCGCGGTGCCAGCGCGGCGGTCAAGTCCCCTGCGTGCAAGGCCGTGACAATGTATGATGCCCACATGATCACCTTGCATTTCGCCGGCTACCAGCCAGCCCGGTCCGTCCACAGCCGCGCGCTCCATGCCCTGCTCGACGATGTTGCCAGGCGCGCCGACGGTAAGCTGGCCATCACTGTGACCGACAGTATCGTCAGCATTGGCCGCAAGGCCGCCGACCTGCTGACCATGGTGGAGAGCGGCGAACTTGACGGCTGCTATTTCGCGTCAAGCTACCTCGCCGGGCGGGTGCCGGCGCTGGGCGTGTTCGATCAGCCGTTCCAGGCCAGGTCGCGTGACGCGGTGTTCGCCGGGCTCGATGGCGATACTGGCGCGTCGCTCGCCGAATGTGTCGCTGCGGCGACTGGCTATCGCGTTCTTGGCTACTGGGACAACGGCATTCGCCACATCAGCAACGGCGTGCGCACGATCCGCGCGCCGGCGGACTGTGCCGGTCTCAGCCTGCGCACGCTCGACAACGCGCAGCACCAGGATGCGTTCCGACGGCTCGGCTTCTGGCCGATGTACATCGATGTCGCGGACCTGCCGCGTGCGGTCGCGGAGCGCACGGTCGATGCGCAGGAGAACCCACTCACCAATATGGTCAACTTCGGACTGCACGCGCACCACAAGCACGTCAGCCTGACCGGGCATCTGCTGGGGATCGCACTGCTCCTGGTGAACCGCGCGTGCTTCGATGCATTGCCGGCGGTGCTTCGCGACGTGGTTATCGATGCGGCGAAGGCGAGCACGACGATGCAACGATTGTTCGCCGTCGCTGAGGACGCGGACTGTCTCAGGCTGCTGGCCAATGCCGGTGTGGCGATTGTCGGCCCGGACGCAATCGATTTGCCGGCGTTCCGCGCGCTGGCAGGAGCCCCGCCTGTTATCGGCGCCGCGGAGACGGGTCCGCCTGCGCGGGGGTGACTGCAAGACGCAGCATCGTGACGCTTACATCAGGCGCCGTTTCCATTGATCCTGGCCAACGCCCTTACATCGTCATGGCCGGGCGTGACCCGGCCATCTCCTCCCGCACCGCCGCCGCGACGGATGGCCGGGTCGAGCCCGGCCATGACGGGAGGAACAAGTGGTGACGGAAAGTGATTTGTTCGGGTCGCCGGTATCATACCGTCTGCAAAATCGCCTCGCGTTTCATCTCGGGCACCAGTTCCGCCCGCCAGTCCACGCTGGCCGGCACCACCGATTCGTGCGCGCGCAGCGTGTAATAGCTGGTGCCGGTGCCGTCCGGCGCGCCGCCCGCCTCCACGGTCTTCACCGCCTGGCGCAGCGCCTTGCGCGCCTGGATGATCGCCTTGTCGGCTGGACCGAGATGCTCCTTCGATCGATCGACGATGCGGCCCATGCTCTCCTGCAACGCGCGGTCCTGCGCGTTGATGCCATCGATGCCGGAGAACGTCTCGGTGCGCTGCACGTTGCGATCCAGCATATAGTCGTTGGACCGGTTCGCCTTGGAGCGGAACGTCTCCGGATCGACGTGCATCGGCCCGTTGCCGAGGCCACGCTCCAGCTTGTCCTCCTCCGTCAGCGGACCGTCGGGACAGTAGCTCCAGTTGTAGACCATGCAGTTGCCGTCATCGATCGGCACCCAGATATGGCCGGCATCGAGTTCCAGTCCGCTCTCCGACCGCGACGGCCTGATCTGGTGGAACGGCATGACGAAATGGTACGTGCGGATGTGCACGTCCTCGCCGCCGTCAAGCGGACGGATGCCGGCATACTGGTAGCCGTAGTCGGTGACGTCGACGACGAGCCTCGGCGCCTTGCCGCGCACGAACGGGTTCGACGGCTTGATGCCGCCGCGCTTCGAGGCGTCCGTCAGCAGCCGGTGCAGGATCGGCGCGTGCGACGTGTCGATGCCGCCCTCCAGCGCCTGCAGCCAGTTGCACTCCTCGATCACCTTGGTGACGTGGCGATTGGCTTCTGGCGCCTGCGTCCAGGCGAATTTCGGCACCGGCGGCATCTTCTCCACGGGGCCGAGATATGCCCATACAATGCCGCCCAGTTCGCAGGTCGGATACGCGGTCATGCGAACCTTGTGCTTGAAGTCGTATTCCTCCGGCTCGTTCATCATGTCGACGCAGTTGCCGGCGACATCGAACTTCCAGCCATGATAGATGCAGCGCAGGCCGCATTCCTCGTTGCGCCCGAAATACAGCGACACGCGACGATGCGGACAGAATTCTTCCATCAGGCCGATGCGGCCCTCGGTGTCGCGGAATGCCACCAGGTCCTCGCCAAGCAGGCGCACGCGCACCGGCGAGCCGTCGGGCTCGCCGATTTCGCGCGAGAGCAGCGCGGGGATCCAATACATGCGCATCGCGTTGCCCATCGGGGTGCCCTGCCCGATCCTGGTGACGAGTTCGTTTTCCTCGCGTGACAGCATGACGTATCGCTCCTTCCCTGGATTGCGGCCAGCTTAGACCGGGGAGCCGGACAGGCGAAGAGCCGTCCGGATCACCGTTTGATGGAATCCCACCAGGGACACACGCCGCTCATCCGCTGGTAGTTGCCCTCCAGCACCTGCAGCGGCGCGCGCTGCACCTCCGGCGAGGGCGACATCGGATGATCGGCCGCGGGACCGTCGCCGGCGACCGCCTCGAACAGCCCGTGATGACCCCAGAAGCTCGCGACGCTGTTCATCTCCATCGGCTGCCAGGTCGCATCGTCCACCTCGCGTCCGCCCCAGCCGTATTCCACCAGGATGTCGGACGGCGTGTGCACATAGAACGACGTGACCAGGTCGTTGGGATGCCGCCCGAGCGTCGCGACGATGCGATCTTTCTCGCCGAGCGCGATGTCGTAGCCCTGACCCACGTCGTCGAACGAGAACAACTCCACCATCAGATGATGCATGCCGGCGTGCGGCGCCTCGAACAGCGCCACGCTGTGGTGCCGCGGGTTGGCGTGCAGGAAATACGCGTTGATCGGCGCGCGGATGTAATCGCTGACGCGGAAACCCAGCAGGTCGCAATAGAACGGCAGCGACGCGGCGAGGCTGGTGACCGTCAGCACGACATGGCCCATGCCGAGCGGTCCGGTGCGAAAACCGGAGATCGAACGGCCCGGGCGGAACGGCTCATCGGCGATCTGCGCGCCGTGAAACGCCTCCAGCCGGTTGCCCGACGGATCGGCGAAGGAGATCAGGCCGCTGACGAAGCGCTGATCGGCGAGCGCCGCCGGTTCGCGCCGCACCGCCACGCCGGCGCCCTCGAGCCGCGCCGCCAGCACATCGAGCGCGGCGGCATCGGCGACCTCCCAGCCGAAATAGCGCTGCCCCTCCGGCAGCGAGCGATCGATCACCAGGCGTTGCTTGCGGTCGTCCATGCGGAACGCGCGCACCCCGGCGCCACGATCCACCGGCTGCATGCCGAGCCAGTTGGCGGCGAAATGCGTCCAGTCGTCGAGCCTGTCCGTGCCGATGCCGAGATACCCGAGTCCTTGGATGGTCATGCGTGGTTTCCTCCCGCCGCGACGCTGTCACGCCGCGATGCGTGCGGCATCCTGTCCGCTGATCCATGCGCCGGCAACCGTGCCGGCCATCCCGGTGTGGCAGGCCTCGCCGGCGAACAGCAGGTGTCCATCGGCCAGAGGCTGGCCCATCGCGACGCGGGCTTCGGCATCGCCCGGCCGAACGAACGAGTAGGCGCCGCGCACCAACGGATCGGCATCCCATCGCGTCACGAAGTGCGACCCGCCGGCGAACAGCCGGTCCACCTGGCCGCCGAACAGCGACCGCAACTGGCCGAGGGCGAAGTCCACCGCGGCCGCCTCGCCGGCGCGCGCGAGGTCCCAGGCGACCGGGCCGCCGACCCAGCCCTGCACGTAGTCGCGCTGGTAGGGCCAGCACTGGAACCCCATGGTGGGGTCGCCGCTGCGCCGCACCTGCCGATCGACCGAGCAGTGCAGCGGCAGGCCGAGCCGATCCGGGCCGGTCGCACGCAGTGCCACCTTGACCGCCAGGCCCATCGGCAGCGCGGCGATCGCGGCCTCGGTCGCGGCCGGCAGCGGTGGGTCGAAGCGGATCGCTCCGGCGCCCAGCACGCCGGTCGAGACAGTGACGATGGCGGATCGCGCGGTGATGGTCCCGCGCGGGGTCTCCACCTGCACGCCGCAGCCCCCGCCCCAGACGATGCGCGTGACCGGCGTTGACAGCCGGATGTCGAGGCCCTCGCCCAACCGCCGCGCAACGAAGGCGCCGATGCCCCCCTGCGGCACCAGGTTGCTCCCCGACAGCACGTTGTTCAGCCAGTCGCGCGCGCTGAACTCATCGGCGCTGGCGCAACAGATGATCGGGCCCTCCCAGGTCTCGACCGTGACCGCCCAGGGATCGTCCGGCATCGACCGCGCCACATCGGCAAGCGGCGCGTCGTCGCGGTTGCGCAAGATCGCGGCGGCCCGGTCCTCGAAGCGGGACCAGGCGCGGGCATAGTCCGCATACTCTTCCCACGTCGCTTCGCGTGAGCCGACGAAGGTGCGCTCGACGCGCAGTTCGTCCGAGCGCAGCAGCATCTCGCCCGCCGCCTGCGCGATCGGCACCAGCGGGTTCGTCTCGGCGTTGTGCAACCACACGGAGCCCATGTCGAACCAGACGCCGCCCAGTTCGGCGGGATGGGTGGTCCAGGCACGTCCACCGATGCGCCCCGAGGCTTCGAGCACGAGCGCACTCCGCCCGGCATCGCGCAGAGCGGTCGCCGCGCCGAGGCCGGCCAGACCGGCGCCTATGACGACTACATCGACATCTGGCAGTGCAGTGGGCATTGCGGAGCTTCGCGGCATCACTCGGCGACGAACGCGCGATACGTGTCCACCATGTCGGCGACCGCCGCCTGGTAGATCCGTGCGCCGTGCTCCGGCGTGGACAACGACGGATCGGAGCCGATACGCCCGTCAGGGAAACGCCGCCGATAGTCGGCGCAGTCGAAGAAGCCGGTGCTCTTCGGCGCCACCTTGGGCGACATCTGCGCGTGCTTGATCGTCTCCGGATGGTAGTGCTGCGACAGCGACACCTCGGATGCCGTGGCGTGGCTGCCGTTGACATCGCCATACAGTTCCTTGGCCAGCGCGTCCGAGCGCGGCCCCTGCCACCAGCCCACCATCTTGCAGCGCACCGGTGACGACACGTCCGGGCCACGCATCGACAACGTCGCATAGATCTCGTCGAACGCCGCCGTCACCGTGGCGATGTTGCCGCCATGGCCGTTGATGAACAGGAACCGCTCGAAGCCGTGCTTCATCAGCGACGTCACCACGTCGCCCACAACGGCGATCAGCGTCGAGGGGCGCAGCGTGACGGAACCGGCGAACCCCAGATGATGCTGCGACATGCCGATGGTGAGCGTCGGCGCCACCAGCGCGCCGATCTCGTCGCCCACGCCTTTGGAGACGATCTCGGCGTCGAGGTGGTCGGTGCCGATCAGACCGTTCGGCCCGTGCTGTTCGGTGGAGCCGATCGGGATGATGATGGCGCGCGAGGTCCGCAGATATTCCTCGACCTCGTGCCAGGTGGACAGCGCGAGCTGCATGGATTTTCTCCTGATTTCCGACGCATCTTGCCGCCCTGCTGCTTCTCCCGCAATCGTGCCTGGGGCGGAGCGACTCGGATCAACTGCCGATGCCCTGCGCAGGGGATGAACCATTCTCGTGCGCGATGGCGGTCGAGGTCGCGACCATCGTCATGCCGACGAAGGTCGGCATCCACGTCTTTCCTTGCGCGGCGGTAAAGTCATGGATGGCCGGCCTTCGCCGACCATGACGGCTAGGGGCGCGGCCATGAGTGTGCCACACCCATGCTCGCATCCACCCGGCGGCAAGTAGCCTGTGCCAGGACCGTCGTCGGGGGAGGACAGAACGAACGCCGGATCGCCACTAACAGCGCACTGACATTTGCCCGCGAGTCGATCGGCACCGGGGTGTCCAAACGAAATGCAGTCGCCGCGGAAATGGGCAACTACCAGGCGAAGAGCCACGCAACCCGCCTCCCGATCGAACAAATCCTTGCTGCATCGCACAATCCGCCGCAGAATAGGCCGGTGCCAGACATGCCGCTGGATCTGACCGGGCAACTCGCGAAGGACCTGCTGGACCTGACCGCGCGGCTGGGCGCGCGGGCGGAACAGGACCCGTTCGGCAATCCGGTCCTGCTGGTGGCGCTCGCCATCAGCCGGCGCATGGATACGCATACGCTGGCCGAGCCCGACATCGCCGCGCTGATCCGCCACCTGCGCGATGCCGCCTTCACCGACCGGGCGCAGCGGCTGGCCGCCTATGTGGGCGGCACCGACATGCAACAGAACACCGCCGTGCTGGCCGGTCTCGCGCAGCATCTTCTGCGGCCGGATCCGAACGACAGTCCGGTGCGCTGGGTCGAGTATCGCGCGCTGGTGGAACGCACGCGGTTCGCCGCGGTGTTCACCGCGCATCCGACCTTCGCGCTGCCGGTCGCGGCGGGTCACGCCCTGGCGGAGACCGCCAGTGGGCGCCCCACGATTCCGGACCTGACGTCGCACCGCCCGCCGCCGATCACGCTGGCCGACGAGTTCGCCCAGTCCGCCGCCGCGGTCGCACTCGGCCGCGACGCGGTCGACCGGTTCAACGAGGCGCTGCTGTCGGTCGCGCGCTCCGCCTGGCCCGACCGCTGGACTGAACTCGCGCCGCGCCCGGTGATCCTGTCGAGCTGGGTCGGCTACGACACCGACGGGCGCACCGACATCGGCTGGTGGGATACGCTGCGGCTGCGGCTGGAAATGAAGCGCCTGCAGCTCGTGCGTCTGCACGGCCAGGTTGACGCGCTGCCGGGGACCGAGGCGCTCGCGGCGCGCATCGCCACCGCGCAGGAGACGGTCGCCGCACAGATCGCACTCTGTCCCGATGCGTCGGACCCGCCGCGGGTCGCCGCGTTCGCCCAGGCGCTGGTTCACGGGCGCGAGGCTGCGCTGACCTCGCCCGAACCATTGCTGCCGCTGTTTGACGCCGCTCTGGCAACCGCCGATCAGCCGACGCGACTGGCGCTGTGCACGGCGCGCGCGGGGCTGGTCTCGCATGGGCTGGCGCTGGCGCACACGCACACCAGGCTCAATGCCGCGCAGATCCACAATGTCGTGCGCCAGCGCCTGGCGATCGCCGATCCGCCGGAGGAGCCGGCGCATCGCCGAGCGCTGTTCTCGGCGATCAACGCGGCGCTGGACGCAGTGCAGCCGGTCGCGGTCGATTTCGGCGCGCTGATGGTCGAGCAGGCATCGGCCGCGCGGCTGATGATGACGGTGGCGCAGATCGTCAAGCACGTGGACAGCTCCGTGCCGGTGCGCTTCCTGATCGCCGAGACCGAGACCGGCTATACGCTGCTGGCGGCACTCTGGCTCGCCCGGCTGTTCGGCGTGGAGCGGCACATCGAGATCAGCCCGCTGTTCGAGACCGCCGAGGCGCTGGAGCAGGGCGCGACGGTGCTGGAGGAGGCGCTGCGGAGTCCGCATTACCGCGCCTATCTGCAGGCCACCGGGCGGCTCGCGTTGCAGTTCGGCTATTCGGATTCCGGGCGCTATGTCGGCCAGCTCGCTGCCAGCTACCTGATCGAGCGGCTGCGCCTGAAGATCGGCCATACGCTGGCGCATCACGGCGTCACCGGCGTCGAGGTGATCCTGTTCGACACCCACGGCGAAAGCATCGGCCGCGGCGCGCATCCCGGCTCGCTGGCCGACCGGCTGAAATACCTCTCGCCGACCGCGTCGCGCCAGGCGCTGAACCGCTCGGGGCTGAAGGTGCGCGAGGAGAGCGCGTTCCAGGGCGGCGACGGCTACCTGCTGTTCGGCACGCCTGAACTGGCGCTCGCCACGATCACGCGCATTGCCGAACAGACGTATCATCCGGCGGCAGGGCCGATCGAGGATCCGGTC
The DNA here is from genome assembly GCA_035569235.1 of Acetobacteraceae bacterium. Lineage (GTDB taxonomy): Bacteria > Pseudomonadota > Alphaproteobacteria > Acetobacterales > Acetobacteraceae > JAMXLO01. The sequence goes on from DATMND010000012.1 coordinate 16,096, forward strand.
TATGCCGATCCGGATTTCTCCGCCGACTTCTTCGCGACGATCCGCAGCGGCATGGAAGGCCTGGTGGAGGACCGCGGCTACGCCGCGCTGCTCGGTGCGTTCGGGCCGGCGCTGCTGGATGCCACCGGCTCGCGTCCATCGGCACGGCAGGCGGACGGCATGGCATCGGCTACGCGCATCCGCCATCCGCGCGAGCTGCGGGCGATCCCCAACAACGCGATCCTGCAGCAGCTCGGCTGGTGCGCGAACACGCTGCAGGGGCTCGGCGCGGCGGCGGCGCGGCATCCCGAGACGTTCACCGAGATGCGGCTGAACAGCCGTCGCTTCCACCGCGCGATGGATCTCGCGACGCATGCGCTGGCGCATTCCGACATCGACGTGCTGCGCGCGGTGATAGCCACGCTCGACCCCGGCACCTGGCTGGATCGTGCGGCGCACACGCATACGATGGGCCGGCGCGAGGCGCTGGTCGCGGTGGCGCGCGCGCTGGAGCGACTGGACATCTGGGCGGCGGCGCAGTCGATGTTCCGCCGCGTGCAGGCCGATCATCTGGCGCTGCGCGTCAGTTGGCCGGAGGCGCCGCACATGGCCACACGCGAGGTGCTGCTGCACGCCCTGCGGCTGGCGCTGATCCACCGCATCTGGCTGCTGGCCACGGAAATTTCCGACTTTTCCCCGCGCCATGGCGTGACGCGGCAGGTGCTGGAGGCGGCGATGCTGCGGCTGGAGATCGAGCCGTCGCTGGTACTGCTGGCACAGATTTTCCCGGCCGCGCCGGATGCCGGCGAAGAGTGCGACTACGCCGAGCCCGCGCCGCCACGCGGCACCGCTGCGTATGCACGGGAGCATGCCGAGATTTTTGCCCCGATGCGCGCGCTGTTCGCGTTGGTGCGCGAGATCGCCACCGCGATCACGCACGAAGTCGGCGCGTTCGGGTGACATAGGCGCACGGCTGCCTCTGGCCGCGACGACACTCGATAAACTAAAGCCATCGGCGCGACTAATTCCGATTGTTATGTATATACGGGCTTGATCCAGATCAATGACGTAATGATTAATAATGCGCTAAAAGTAAATTTCTAACGGACTGAGTGTCATGCGCATAGCGCATTGTAGGAAGGTATTACTTACAGCTGTCGCTGTTGGGACTCTGACAGTGTTCAATGCACAGGCAAAAACCTGCGAGCAATGGACAGCGGCCGAAGTGCTAGAGACATTAACGTATGTTTCTGAGCACTCCCACGATCAAGGTGTACCAATCATCTATGATGTGATCGAGGTGTATCACAGAGCCAATTCACCAGTTTGCACCGCCCATATCGTAGCCGATGTGGGCGAAATTCGCTGGATCTTCAAAGCGATAACCATCGGTGAACGAGAATACATCCAAGGTTTGGATGCAACCCATTGGCGGGAATGACAATGGGTGATGAGTAGGAGGCTGCCGTGCGTAAGTTGATGTTGGCAAGCACGTTCGTAGCCATGGGATTGCTTGGGAATGCAGCGATAGCGCAGCCATCGCCTGCTTTCATTTCGGGTCTCAACGATCGCAATGGTTGGGAAGTATGGTTCAACAGCCTGTCCGGCGACTATCAAGCCGGCGCCAATTTCTGGGCTGGGCAACGCAGTCTGCCGCACCCGACCGGATGTTATGCCGAGGGCGGTCGTGATCTCGGGCTTTGGGGTGCTGGATGTGTTGCCTCACAGCAACGGTTGGGTTTATCGGATATTCGCCGCAAGGCTGAACCTGAATATCGGCTGGGCTGGAATGCTTGGACGCCAGGTGCGGCGGAAGCCATGCAGCAGCTTGCCGCTCAGGCGGCGGCTAATCGTCAAGCGCAGGCGGAGCGTGATGCAGCGGAGGCTCAGCGTATCAGGGATCAAGATCGGGCCGACCGTGAGGCATTGGCAGCGAAAAAGGCTCGTGAGGATGCCGAGAACAAGGCGGCGGCGCAGCTTGCGGCTGAAAATTCACCTGACAATCGGTGCAAGGAACCGAAGATTGCCGGTGATCTTATCGAGTCGTTCAACAGTCTTCAGACCGTGCAGGATATTCGGCTGAAAGCGGTGGACATCGAGCATCTGATCACTCTTTCGTTCAAGGTCGATCAGGGTCAAAACATTTACAACTGCCATGGCGTGTTCGTGCTGAGCAATGGGCGTCATCTCCCTGGTACTCTGTACACCCGGCTGAACGTCGCGGGGAACATCATCATCCATTTCACTGTGGATGATGAATGAATCGGCGATGATGATGAGAACCAATCGTAAGATCGCCGCCATTATGGCGATCTCCTTGTTGGCCGGCTGTGCCGGTCAACCATCTCCGATGACCATGCAGACGCTTGGAGCGATGCAAGCACAGTGCAATGCGGGTGATCCGAACGCTTGTTCTGCCATTCCAGGATTGCAGCAGCAGGCTGCCTATGAAGCGCAGTGGAACGCCCGGCAGAACACCAATGCAGCGGTCGCTACTGGCGTCATGGCAGCGCTGCTTGGGGCAGCAGTCGGCGTTGCCGCCAGTGGTGGCGGCTATCATGGCGGCTATGGCGGGTATCACGGCGGCTGGCACGGCAATGGTGGTTGGCATCATTGAATATGAAATCTAGGTGTGTGATGCGTAATTTGCTTTTGGCTTCGACCTTGCTGGTTATGGTTGGAGGATGTGTCAGCACGGGTGGTCCGCCTATTCCGGACGTTGCCCTACCAATGATCACCGATCCGAGCACGGTCAATCCGATAGCGATTGAGCGGCTAGTGGTGCAAGCTCGGGGACAAGCTGGCGTCATCGGCATGGGGCTTCTATGCATCCCGCACGGAACGCTGCGGGCAGGCGGTGGCAGCAACGGTGGCTATCTGGAAGCGATGGAAACTATTCAACACGAATTCAATGCCATCGGCTATCCGGTGACCACATCCACAACGGAACTTTTCACTACTGCCAGAAGTGAAGGCTCTCGACTTCGGCTGGCCGGGTTGGTTACCGACGTGAATAACAACGTCTGTTTCCCTCTCGGCGGCTTCGGTGATACGACCAATGGCTCGGCAGATGCCATGGTCACCATCGAATGGCAGGTGTTCGACAGTCTCACGAAGGACATCGCACTTAAGCTGAGCACAACCGGATTCGCCAAGGTCAGTCAGACAAGCGAACCTCTCCTGGCTGCAGATGAAGAGGCTGTTAGAATGTCGGTGCGGCATTTCATTGGCAGTCCCGAGTTCCAACGTCTTGCACACACGATGACTCCTTCCGCATCACCAGAATTGCCAGCGGGAAAGCCACGAAAAAGCTAGCTATTGAGTCAAGTCAGGCGCAATGCGCCCGAAAGAGATTTGTGATGATCACAAGGCGATTGGTCATTGGCGGGTGCGGCAGCGGACTCGTGTTCGCAAACGCCATCGCTCAACAATCGGCTGACACGCCCCATAGCCGGGCACCGTTCGGGCTGACATGGGGGCAGTCCGTCGAGTCAGTCCGTGCAATGGGGCTGACTTTATCAGATACTGGAACCCCCACCGACTATGGAACGTCCTACACATTACAAATCCAAGACCTCAAGGATACGTTAGCCGACATCGAAGCTATTTCGCTGTTTTTCGGTATTCAAAACCGACTATGGCGGATATTCGCAGCGAGTAAGGGAATGGGGCCTGATCCGTACGGGTATCCAGGGATTCACCGCTACCAGGAACTATTAGGAATACTCACGGAGCGCTACGGCAAGGGCGCGGAGACGGACGTGAGGGGTAGGTTCTCCACATCTCCGGAACTATATGTTTATTACCTGTCCAATGGTGAAGCCAAAAAGTTCGTTGATTTCACGGGCGACGGGATGAACATTCAGCTTGACTTGCGTGGACAGTCGGGAGGCATTACTCGCTGGGTGCTATTCTACGAAAGCGTCCAGGAGAGAAAGGCGTTCATCAAGGACAAAGCTACCAGGGAGAAGAACGTACTGTAGCCCATTCACCCAGGCTGTAGGTGAGACTCGGACAGCACCGCATCGGTCAATCAGACTCACTCTACGAAGCCTTCCCCGCCGCCGAGGCGCGCCGCCTCGTCGAGCGGTTCGAGTGGCATTACAAACCCAAACACGGCAGTTGGCTGAACAAGGCCAAGTCCGAACTCAGCGTGTTGTCGGGTCAGTGTCTCGATCGACGTATCCCCGACAAGCAGACCCTGACCGAGGAAGTCGCCGCCTGGGTGCGTGTGATGGACCAAGAGCTGCGCGTGTCGAACGCCCGGGCAACGTCGTACCGTTAAACGATGCCCTGCGCCGACGCCGATCATCTGTCCAGGGCGGCTCGCTAGGCGAAGACAGAACCGGCAAGTCGGCCAGAGGACGATGAGCCGCCGCCTGAAGCAGCGTGATTAGCAGGCGTTGAGGTCAACCAATCAGCAAGCCGTCAGCGCTACCACTGGCCCATTCAGACCGCCATTGGAGACGCAATTGCGGGCATTACCATGCGGAGAACCGCAGAATTCAACCATATCCGGGGGTTCCGTCCCATTGGCGTCTCGTCCCGCACGGGACGCCAATCGATGCGATCGCGCCCGCAGTCCTTGCTGCACCGCACAAACCGCCGCAGTATGATTGCGCGCCGGCCCCACCCTTGAACCAGCAAAGCCGATCAGATGCCCCTTTCCGTCGCGCTGACCCATCGCACGACCTATCACTACGACCGGCTGGTCGCGCTCGGCCCGCAGACCATCCGCCTGCGCCCGGCGCCGCACGCCCGCACGCCGGTCCTGTCCTATGCGCTGATCGTCGAACCCAAGCCGCACTTCATCAACTGGCAGCAGGACCCGCAGGGCAACCACCTCGCCCGCGTGGTGTTCCCCGAGCGCGTCACGCATTTCGACGTCACGGTCGATCTCGTGGCCGACATGGCGACCATCGACCCGTTCGACTTCTTCCTCGAGCCCGAAGCCGAGCAGTGGCCGTTCAGCTATGACCCGCTGCTCGAGCAGGAGCTTGCGCCGTTCCGCCGGCTCGCCCCCATTGGCCCCCGACTGCAGGCGCTGCTGGATGCCGTGCCGCGTGGCGAGCAGCGCACCGTGGACATGCTGGTCGGCCTCAATCGCGCGGTGCAGAGCCGCGTCGCCTACATCGTGCGCATGGAGCCCGGCGTTTGGACACCGGAGGAAACGCTGGCTGCCGGCCAGGGCTCGTGCCGCGATTCCGCCTGGCTGCTGGTGCAGGCGCTGCGCCAGCTCGGCTACGCGGCGCGCTTCGTCTCCGGCTATCTGATCCAGCTCGTCGGCGACGTGAAGCCGCTGACCGGGCCGGAGGGTCCGACCGCCGACTTCACCGACCTGCACGCCTGGGCCGAGGCGTATCTGCCGGGAGCCGGCTGGGTCGGCCTGGATGCCACGTCCGGCCTGCTGACCGGCGAGGGCCACATCCCGCTCGCCGCCACGCCCGATCCGCAATCCGCCGCGGCGATCACGGGCGCGGTGGAGAAATGCGAAACCGAGTTCGGCTTCGACATGCATGTGACGCGGGTGCGCGAGACCCCCCGCGTCACCAAGCCGTACTCGGAAGCGCAGTGGCAGGACATCCTGGCGATGGGTGCGGCGGTGGATCGCGCGCTCGCCGCCGGCAATGTGCGGCTGACGATGGGCGGCGAGCCCACCTTCGTCGCCGCCACCGATTTCGACGAACCGGAATGGAACACCAATGCGCTCGGCCCCACCAAGCAGCGCCTCGCCGCGCAACTGATGGGCCGGCTGCGCGCGCTGTGGGCGCCGGGGTCGGCGTTGCAGAACGTGTCGGGCAAGCACTATCCAGGCGAGCAACTGCCGCGTTGGGCGCTGTATGCGCACTGGCGCGCGGACGGTGAACCGGTCTGGCGCACCCAGGAACTGCTCGCCACGGAGGAGGATACCGACACCGCCACTCCGGCCGATGCCGCGCGGTTCTGCGCCGCCCTGGCGGAGCGGCTGCAGGTCGATCCCTCGCTGATCAACCCGGCCTATGAGGACACCGACTATTATCTCTGGCGCGAGCACCGCCTGCCGGCGAACGTGGTGGCCGAGAACGCGAAGCTGGCGGACGAAATGGAACGCGCACGGCTGGCGCGCGTGTTCGGCCACGGGCTCGACGCGTCGGTCGGCTCCGTGCTGCCGCTGCGCCGCGCCGTCCGCGACGATGTGCGGATCTGGCAGAGCGGCAAATGGTACTTCCGCGACGGCACGGTGTTCCTGGTTCCCGGCGACTCGCCCATCGGCTTCCGGCTGCCGCTGGACAGCCTGCCCTGGGCGGACCCCGACGCGATCGAGACCGACGCCGAGCCCGATCCGTTCGCCCCACTTCCCCCCTTGCCGCCACGCCAGACACTGCGCCCCGCAGCCCCGCCGTCCGACACCATGGGCGCCGGCGCCGAGGGGTTCCGCCCAGTCGCCCAGGAGGCGCCAGTGGTCGGCCGCGGCGAGCCCGACCTCGTGCGCACCGCGCTCTGCGTCGAACCGCGTGGCGGGATGATCCACGTGTTCTTCCCGCCGCTGTATGCCGCCGATGATTGGCTGGCGCTGGTCGCCGCGGTCGAGGACACCGCCGGCGAACTCGGCCGCAAGGTAGTGCTGGAAGGCTACCTGCCGCCGCGCGACCCACGCCTGCAGCATTTCTCGGTGACCCCCGATCCCGGCGTGATCGAGGTCAACGTGCATCCCGCATCGAGCTGGACGGAGATCGTGCAGCGCGGCGACCAGCTCTACGAGGAGGCGCGGCAGGTCGGACTGGCCACCGAAAAGTTCATGATCGACGGCCGCCATGTCGGCACCGGCGGCGGCAACCACGTGGTGATGGGCGCGGCCGATGCCAACGACAGCCCGTTCCTGCGTCGCCCCGACCTGCTGAAGTCGTTGCTCGGCTTCTGGCATAACCATCCCAGCCTGTCCTATCTGTTCAGCGGGCTGTTCATCGGACCCTCCAGCCAGCACCCGCGGATCGACGAGGCGCGCCAGGACAGCCTGGGCGAACTGGAGATCGCGTTCGCGCAGATCGTGCCGAAGCAGGAGGTGGCGCCCTGGCTGGTCGATCGGATGTTCCGCCATCTGCTGGCCGACATGACCGGCAACACGCATCGCACCGAGTTCTGCATCGACAAGCTCTACGCGCCCGAGACCGCGACCGGGCGGCTCGGCTTGGTGGAGTGCCGCGCGCTGGAGATGCCCCCACATGCCCGCATGTCGGCGGCCCAGCTTCTGTTGATGCGCGCCGCCGTGGCGGCGTTCTGGGACAGGCCGTACGAGCGGCGCCTGGTGCACTGGGGCACGCGCATCCACGACGATTTCCTGCTGCCGCACTACGTCGGCCAGGATTTCGCCGACGTGCTGGATGAGCTCGGCGGGCTGGGCTACCGCTTCGATCCTGCCTGGTTCGCCCCGCATTTCGAGTTCCGTTTCCCGCGCATCGGCGAGGTCACGCTGCACGGCGCCACGCTTGAGGTGCGCCATGCGCTGGAGCCCTGGCACGTGCTGGGCGAGGAACCGGCGGGCGGCGGCACGGCGCGCTTCGTGGACAGCTCGGTGGAGCGTGTGCAGGCGCTGGTGTCCGGCTGGGTGGACGAACGCTTCGTGCTCGCGTGCAACGGCAGCGCGGTGCCGCTGACGCCGACGGAACGCGCCGGCGAGTATGTCGGCGGGGTGCGCTTCAAGGCATGGCAGCCGCCGGTGAGCGCGCTGCACCCGACCTTGCCGGCGCAGACGCCGCTGGTGTTCGACCTCTACGACCGCTGGACCGGCCGCAGCCTGGGCGGGCTGACGCACCACGTGTCGCATCCCGGGGGTCGCAACTACGAGCACTTCCCGGTCAACGCCAACGAAGCGGAGGCACGCCGCCGCGCCCGCTTCTTCCCGATCGGCCACACGCCGGGGCCAATGACTGAGCCGCTCCTGGCACTCTCGCGCGAGCATCCGCGCACGTTGGACTTGCGTCGCGTGGTGTGACTGGTCAGCCTTCGCGCATGGCACGCGACGAAATGGTGGACGGCAAGGGTGGCCTGCGCCCGCAATGGCGCGGCCTGCTCGGCGTTCTTGCCGGGCTTGGACACCAGGTTCTTGCCGAGCGCGCCAAACGACTCGATCGGGTGATGGAAGAAGAGGGCGTTGCCAGCCTGCTTCCTGGCTCGCCGTCCGATCCGTGGCGGTTCGATCCGATCCCCTTGCCCCTGCCCCAGTCGGAGTTCACCGCACTCGAAGCAGGCCTGGCGCAGCGTGCGCGGCTGCTCGAAGCGGTGCTGGCCGACCTGTACGGCCCGCAACGCCTGCTGGCCGAGGGCGCACTGCCTCCGGCACTGGTGTTTGCCAATCCGGACTTCCTTCGACCGTGCCGCGAAGCCTCGGTGGAGTCGGGCGGCGATCTGCTGCGGTTCTATGCCGCCGACCTGATGCGAGCGCCCGACGGAACATGGCATGTGCTGGCAGATCGCGCCGGACTCGCCGATGGCCTTGCCCATGCGTTGCAGAACCGCAGGCGCCTCGGCCGCGTGCTGCCGGAACTGTTCGCCTCGCAACTGCTCTGCCACATCGACCCGTTTGTCGACGTCTGCATGGACATGATGCAACACGTCGCTCCGAAGGGCGCGGGCGCCCCCGGGAGAGCGGCGCTGCTGACCCCTGGTCACGCCGACCCCGCCTGGTACGGCCATGTGCTGCTGGCACGCGAACTGTCCTGTGCGCTTGTCGAGGGCGGCGACCTTACCGTGCGCGATGGCGGCCTGTTCCTGAAGACGCTGCGCGGATTGCAGCCGATCAGCGTCCTGTTGCGCGGCGTCGATGGGAAGTCGGTCGATCCGTTGGAACTCGAACCCGACGGTCTCGGCGTCCCGGGGCTGTTCGCGGCGGCGCGCGACCATGTGCGCAACGTCAACAGCCCGGGGAGCGCCGTGGCGGAAGCGCCGGCACTCGCGGCGTTCCTGCCCGACCTCGCGCGACGTCTGCTCGGCGAGGACCTTGTTTTGCCGAGCGTGCCAACGGTCTGGCTGGGCGATGCCGCCGCACGCGAGGCTGTCCTGCGCTCCCCGACCGACTGGCGGTTTCGCCCGGCGTTCGAAGGCGCGGTGCCGGCGGGGTCACTGGCGCAGACGGTCGGGACGAACCACCGCGCCCTGCTCGACCGGGTGGCCGCCGCCCCCTGGCGTTTCGCGGCAAGCGCGATCCTTACCCCCTCGGTGGCCCCCTGCCTCAACGCCGATGCGCTGGTCCCGCGTCCCGTGCTGGTCCGCATGTTCCTGGTCCGCGATCGAACCGGCTGGCACGCCATGCAGGGCGGACTTGGCTGTGTGTTGCCGGACGGAGCGCAGGGATGGCCCAGCGCCGGGCAGGTGCTCGCCAAGGATGTCTGGGTCCTGGCCGAGAATCCCGCCGTGATCGAGGGATCGCAGTCGAGCAGGACGCCACCTCTGGCGATCCGCCGCCCGGCCGGCGACATGCCGAGCCGGGTTGCCGATGATTTCTTCTGGCTCGGGCGATATCTGGAGCGCCTCGAAGGGGCGGCCCGCCTGCTGCTGATTGCCATTGGCCGCGTCAGCCGACCTGCACCCACCCCGCACGAGATGGCCGAACTGGAGGTGCTGATCGACTGCCTGACCCAGGCCGGGCTGCTGAACGCCGAGGCGATCGCCGGACTAGGCAGCACGGGGCTTGGCAAGGCATTGCTGCGCGCCGCGGGAAGTTGGGGCGCGATCCATGCGATGCTCGGCCGGGTCTCGCGCGTGACCGGTCTGTTGCGCGATCAGGTGACGGGCGAGATGCACGCCGTCACCGCGCGTGGGCTGCGCGAGGTGGAGGACGCGCTCGGCCACATCGACACACGCCATGAGGGGCAGGCGTTGGATGCGACGTTCCAGGCGATGTCGCGCGTCCTGACCTTCTCGGCGACAATCTCCGGATTGTCCGCGGAGAACATGGTGCGTGGCGGGGGCAGGCTGTTCCTGGACCTCGGGCGGCGCGTGGAGCGCGCCCAGGCGGTGGCCGACCAACTCGCCTGCGCGCTGGAGTTCCCGGGCGTGACGCAGCAGCCAGCACGTGTGGAGCATGGCCTGCGCCTGGCGTTGGAATTGTGCGATTCGTCGATCACCTATCGCAGCCGCTATCTGGCGGTGCTGCAGCCCGCGCCCGCACTCGACCTTATGCTGGCCGACGACGGCAATCCGCGCGGCCTGGTATTTCAGCTTGCCGCCATGCGTGCGTTGCTCAGCGAAATCGCCAGCGGTGCGGACAATTCGCTGGCCGTCGCCGCCGCTGCTCTCCAGGACGAGCCCCAGTCGATGGTCCGCATGGTCAGCGAAGCTCCCGACCAGTCGGTGGCCGCACTGTTCCTGCCGGCGCGTCTGCGTGCGTTGCGCGACGCCGTGGCGGAGCTGTCGGACCGTGTGTCGCGCCGCTACTTCGCGCTGCTGCCGACGGCCCGCACGGTCGGCATCGAGGCGCCGGTCCCACCGATGCGCGGTGCGGCATGATCTATCGCGTGCGGCACATGACGCGCTACGACTACCAGTCGCCGGTCGATCTCGGCGCGCATCTCGCGCACCTTCGACCGCGTCCGTTGCCGCATCAGCGCGTCCTGCGCGCCGGTGTGCACGCCGCGCCCGCGGTGTCGTGGCGGCGCGACGGCAGCGACCATTTCGGCAACGAGGTGACCTGGCTGTTTCTGGATGTCCCGCACGCTGCGTTCCAGGTGGTCGCCGAGTCAACCGTCGATGTGGGATTCCCGCAGCCGCCCGATCCCGCGGCGACCCCGCCGTGGGAGACCGTTGCAGAACGCGCCTGGGAAGCCGGGCCCGCGGCATGGCGGGCGGCTGAGTTCCTGTTCGACAGTCCGCGCGCCGCAGCCGATGCCGGCGCCAAGGCTTATGCGGCGGGCTGCTTCCTGCCCGGCCGTCCGGTGCTGGCGGCGTTGCTCGATCTGAATGCCCGGATCCGGCGGGACTTCACCTTTCGCGCCGGGGTGACGACGACAAGCACGCCGATCGCGGAGGTGCTGCGGCGGCGACAAGGGGTGTGCCAGGATTTTACCCACCTCATGATCAGCGCGCTGCGCGGGTTTGGCCTGCCGGCGCGCTACGTTTCCGGCTACATCCGCACCCGCCCGTCACCGAGCGGCAAGCCCCGCCTCGGCGCCGACCAGTCGCACGCCTGGGTCGGCGCATGGCTAGGGCCGGAGCATGGCTGGATCGACCTCGATCCCACCAACGGCATCGTCGTGCAGGACGAGCATGTTGTGTTGGGCTGGGGTCGCGACTTCGGCGACGTTACACCGCTACGCGGCGTCATCCTGGGCGGCGGCGAGCAGGTCCTATCGGTCGAAGTCGTGCTTGAGGAAGTCGGAGCGGTTGAGTGAATGCCTGGGTCCCCGCTTCCGCGGGGATGACGCCCCAGATATTTGTCGTCCCCGCGCAAGCGGGGACCCAGGAATCCGCCTGCCCGCGAATACGTGATGGAGCCAAAACCGCCAATGCCAGTTGCTATGGTTCCCATGACCATCCTCAGCGTCCTTCACCGCACCCGGTACAGCTACGCGAAGCGGGTCAGCTTCGGCCCGCATCGGCTCATGATGCGGCCGCGGGACAGCCACGACCTGCGCCTGATCGACACCGCACTGACCATTTCACCCTCGGCATCGGTGCGCTGGCTGCACGACGTGTTTGGCAATTCCGTCGCGGTCGCCGACTTCACGGAGCCCGGGAACGAGCTGCTCGTGGTCTCCTCGTTCCGCGCCGAGCACTTCCCGCTGCCCGAGGCATCGGTGACACTCGAGGAATACGCGCGCCGCTACCCGTTCAGCTACGACGCGCTGGAGATCCCCGACATCGGTCGCACCGTCGAGCGGCACTATCCCGACCCCGAGCACAAGATCGATGCCTGGGCGCGCCGCTTCGTCACGCGTCAGCAGGATGGCGACACGATGGGAATACTGCTCGCGATGGTGAAGGCGGTGCCGACGGAGTTCCGCTATAATCCGCGCGACGAGATGGGCACGCAGGACCCTCTTGTCACGCTGCAATCCGGCGGCGGAACCTGCCGGGATTTCGCCCTGTTTCTGATGGAGGCTGTCCGCAGTCTCGGCTTCGCCGCGCGTTTCGTGTCGGGCTATCTCTACGACGAGGACCGGGTGGGCGACGGCGAGCAAAGCCTCGTCGGCGATGGCGCGACGCATGCATGGGCGCAGATCTACCTGCCGGGTGGCGGCTGGGTCGAATTTGATCCGACCAATGCGCTGGTCGGCGGACGCAATCTGATCCGCGTGGCGGTCGCACGCGATCCCACTCAGGCCATCCCACTCGGCGGCAGCTTCACCGGGACGCCGGACGCCTTCCTGGGGATGACGGTCGAGGTGGAGATCAAGGCTGAGCGGCAGCCAACGGAGTCCAACGCGAAGGTCACATCGGAACCGGCCTGATCCGGCAAGGAGATTGATAGTGCAGATCGGAGTCGGCTACGAATTCATCTACGAACTGCCGCAGCCAACGCCGATGCTGCTGACGGTCCACATCCACTATTCGCGCGCCTCCGATATCGTGGTGCCGGACCACCTGGTGACCGTACCCTCTGTGCCGGTCACAGGTTATCGCGACTCGTTCGGCAACTGGATCAGCCGGATCGTCGCGCCGGCCGGACAGATCCGCCTGTCGAGTCATGCCATTGTAAACGACACCGGCCGCCCCGATCCGGTCTGGCCGAACGCTACTCAGCACGCGGTGCAGGAGCTGCCGGAAGAAACTCTGCTGTTCCTGCTCGGCAGCCGATATTGCGAGACGGACCATCTGTCGGAGATCGCCTGGAGCCTGTTCTCCGGCACGCCGCTTGGATGGGGACGGGTGCAGGCCATCTGCGACTTCGTCCATAACCACATCACGTTCGGCTACGAACACGCACGCCCAACCAAGACCGCCTGGGAAGCATACCAGGAGCGCACCGGCGTGTGTCGCGACTTCGCCCATCTGGCGGTCACATTCTGCCGCTGCATGAACATACCCGCGCGCTATTGCACGGGCTATCTGGGTGACATCGGCATACCGCCTGTGGATGCGCCGATGGATTTTTCCGGCTGGTTCGAGGCTTATCTGGGTGGCCAGTGGCACATTTTCGATGCCCGCTTCAACACGCCGCGGATCGGACGGATCCTTATGGCGCGCGGTCGCGATGCCGCGGACGTGGCGATCGCGACTACATTTGGGCCGAACACGCTGTCGAGCTTCAAGGTTTCGGCTGACGAGATCATAACCCACGCAAGCTGAGGCGAATGCGAGAGGGCCCCTCTCCGATGCCGTTTGGCAGGCTCACCTGTACATGGCTGCCGTACAGGTCCGATGCCGAACCGGATGGAACGACGCCAATTCATCAACGTCGCCGGCCGCCCATTCTCGAGACGCTTTCGATGACAGAGAAAAGCATAGCCGTCTTCAGGCATCCGATTTGGCGGCAGATCAGCGTCTCGCAGCCACGAGCAGGAATGGTGGACGCTGCCGCTCGTCGGCGAATTGGGGCCGCGCCGCGATCTGCTCCTCCGTGGGACCCCACTCCTCGACGTGTAGCAGCGCGAAGCCTGACCGCAGCAGCAGGTTGATATAGGTCGCGACTGTCCGATGCTGCTTGATCACACCCTTGGCGAGCCAATCGGTGGAACGAGGACCCTCGTCCAGATAGCGATCGACAGGCCAGACCTTGCAACCCGTGGCATCGACGAGCCAGTTCGGATCGGCGGGCGCCGTATAGATCGGATGCTCGACCGAGAAGATCAGGCTGCCGTCTTGGGCAAGGGACCGGTGCACCTGCGACAAAAGTCCGTCGAGGTTCGCGATGTAGTGCAAGGCCAGCGAACTGTAGACGAGGTCGAATGAGGCAGGGGGCAACTCGAGCCGCTCCATGTCCGCCCGCGTGTAGGTGACCGCCGCGTCCAGCGTAGTGGCGCTGGCCTGCGCCAGCATCTTCTCGGAGACGTCGATGCCCAGGACATGAGCCGCGCCGTTTTCGCGGGCCCAGCGGCAGAACCAGCCAAAGCCACAGCCGAGGTCCAGCACCACGCGCCCGCGCAGGTCCGGCAGCAATGCCTGAAGCGCGGGCCATTCCGGCGCGTCGTCCAGGCCCCCGACGGAGCGGGGCAGCCGGCTGTATCCGGCGAAGAATTCCTCGTTGTCATAGATGTTCTGGGTCACTCTCGAAGCTCTCCGTTCTTATTGGCGTCGGACGGGAGCAAGCAGAACGTGACAAAGCCCCGTCCGAGGTCCGCGGGATCTGCTGGTTGCGGACAGCGCCCCGGTGCAGTGCACGGTGTTCCGACTGTTGCAATACTGGTTGGTTTCGTCGGGATTCCACATAGACGCGATCATAACGAATAAATCACGCACAACTTATGTTGCGTCAACGGGTGTACGACGTGGACGGTCGCGGCACAGCCCGGGCAATCGATAACCTCGTCTGCTTACCGGACCAGGAAGAACCAGATCAACAAGCCGATCACCGCCCATATTGGCACGGCAAGCATAATTCCATTAATAAAGCCGCGTGCCGGCTTCAGATCATCATCGGGATCGTCGAACAGTTCGGTTGCGGCAGCCGTGAATGCCGGTGGTTCAAGAGTACCGGCGGTATAGTGCTCTACAGAAGGAATACCATCCAAAGCCGTTGCGGTCGCTTGAAGTGGTGCCGAAGCGTCGGGATGTTGGAGGCCGGTCGCCGGCAGGTCACTGTTCAGAGACGAAGAAACTGCACCGTACGGCTCCGCAACAGTGGCGAGTTCGATTATTGCGGGTGTTCTTGCCGCTGTTGCGAAGGCTCGGTTCAACCCCAGAGCCATGAATGCCCTGTCGCTTCCTCATTATCTAACCGATATGGTACCGGTAATGGGACGGAGTCGTCAAGCGACAATTATCAAATTAGCGTGTCGAATGAAGCCATAAATGCCCCTGTTGGTGCGCCCAAGGTCTGGATTGATTCCAGGCATACAATGTTAAGGTAATGCATTGACAGGGTCGGCCGGATGGTCTGAGCGAAGCGGGCCAGACCGCTACCAAAGGCCAACCGACCCGCCTTGGGCGGGGAGCATGCCTAGCGGGCCGTGCGAGCCTGCTGCTCGGCGCGAAGGCGGGCCTGCGCCATGCCTTCAAGGATTGCCTGGGCGTCAAGCACCGCCTGCTGTTGACGCCAGCTATCCTGGTCGGTGAATGCCTGTTCCGAGGCGGACTGCATGGGTGCCGCACTGCAGGCAGCCATGCACACGATTGTCAGTAGGGCGGCAGCGATGCGCATTGACGACAGTCCGTCTCCCCAGTGTCGCTATTCGGTTCTAGCGAGACGCACGGCAGGACGCCAGAGGCAACCCACACTCGTCCGATAAAATCCGCCTCCCTATCGGGTCACCGCCGGCGGCCGGCGCAACAGCCAGAAAGCCACGCCGCCGCAGGTGTAGAAGAAGATCGACAGCCCGAATGCTACCTGATAGCTGCCCGTCAGGTCGAAGATCCACCCTGCCATCCAGGCGCCCGAGGCCGCACCGATCCCCGTCCCGATCGTGATGGCACCGAGGATCGTCCCAAGCCGCGGGCCTGGGAACAGGTCCGCGGTCTTGGCCGTGATCGCCGGACCGCGCGCACCCCAGGTCAACCCGAAGAAGCAGGAATGCAGCCACAGCAGCAGATGCTGGTCCGGACCCGTGATCAGCATCGCGCAGGCGACGCCAATGATCGACGTGCCATAGGTGATCACCGCGGACAGTTCGCGTCCGATATGATCGGAAATGATGCCCGTGACGATCACGCCCGGCAGCGACAGGAACGCGCCCATGCCGAGGACCTCGGCCGCATAGAGCTTGTCGAACCCCATTGTCACGGCAAACGCGAGTTGGTGGAGCGCCACCAGGAAGCTGCCGAGGCCGGTGAACACATAGACCAGGAACAGCAGCCAGAAATGCGGCGTGTGCATCGCCTGGCGCAACGTCCATCCGTCGCTGACCGCCGCACCGCCGGCGCGCGCTGAACGCCCAGGCTCGGAGAAGCGGAACATGGCGCCCAGCGGCAGGAACGCCGCCGCCATGAACCCTCCAAGCGCAAGATACGCGCCGCGCCAGCCCAGCCCGGCGATCAGGACCTGCGACAACGGCGCCGAGAATGCACGGGCGAATCCGTTGGCCGACTGCACGACGGCCACCGCCATGCCACGGTTTCGCACGAAACGCCGCGACAGGATCGGAACGAACACCACCAGCCCGAGGCAGTTCGCACCGAGCGTCATCACCACGCCGTACAGCACGACCACCTGCCACAGCGCATTGGCATATGCGCTGGCGAGCAGTCCCGCTGCCAGAAGGAAACCGCCCATGAGGATCAGGCGTCGCGGTCCCAGCCGGTCCACCATGACGCCAACCAGCGGAGACGTCGCCCCGGTGACCAGCTGCGATACCGAATAGGCGACGGAACTTTCGCCGCGGCTCCACCCGAACGCCTCGATGAAGGCGATCAGGAACACCGTGTAGGAGTGCATACATGCCGCGCCGATGGCGAAGGTGATGAATGCGGCGGCGAGCAGGAGCCAGCCACGGCTCCGGGTGGCAGGTGCCGGGACGGTGACAGTGCTCATCTCGGCTGGCTGTGCCGTCCGCAGGCGATCGTCATGCACGGTTTGTCGCACAGCACCGCCCCACGGCAAAGCGTGCGGGCGTTCCAGAGATCGTGCGGCTGACCGGGCCAGACCCCGCTTTTGCGTGCGTGGCGGACAGCGGCTAGTGTTCAGCCATTGGTCCAGGACAATCAGGCGAGGTAGCTGTGAACGATACGGTCGTGACAGGCTCGGTGAAACAGTTCAAGTGGGTTGGCACCAGGCCGATCCGTCCTGACGGGGTGCCCAAGGTCACCGGGCGCGCGATGTACGGCGCCGATTATCGGTTGCCGGGCATGCTGTTCGGCCGCATCCTGCGCTCGCCGCACGCTCATGCGCGCATCCGCTCGATCGATACGTCGAAGGCCGAGGCGTTGCCCGGCGTGAAAGCGGTGATCACGGCAAAGGACTTTCCGAATCAGAAGTTCGACTACATCGGCCCGGAGCGGGTGGCAGTGAATTTCTGGCACGTCACACGCAACATCCTTGCGCGTGAGAAGGCACTTTATGAGGGCCACGCGATCGCCGGGGTTGCGGCCACCAGCGCCAGCATCGCGGAAGAGGCGCTGTCGCTGATCAAGGTCGACTACGAGGTGTTGCCGCACGTCATCGACGTGGACGATGCGATGGCCCCCGATGCGCCGCTGCTGTTCGAGGACATGATCACGCGCGGTGTCGAACCGGCGCCGACGAAGCCTTCGAACATCTCAAAGCGGCTCGAGTTCACGACCGGCGATCTGGACGCGGGCTTTGCGCAGGCCGATGTAGTGATCGAGAAGGAGTTCAAGACGGCGGCAGTGCACCAGGCCTATATCGAGCCGCACGCCTGCCTCGCTCGCTGGGACGCTGATGGCCAGACCGAAATCTGGTGCTCCAGCCAGGGCCATTTCCAGATGCGCGCGCTGACCGCGCAGATCCTCGGCATGAAGATCGGCGACATTCGCGTCTATGCGGCCGAGATCGGCGGCGGGTTCGGCGGCAAGACGGTGACCTATCTGGAGCCGGTGGCGACGCTGCTGTCGAAGAAGTCGGGCAGTCCGGTGCGGCTGATGATGAACCGCGATGAGGTGTTCAAGGCCACCGGCCCGACCTCCGGTTCGTCGATGTGGGTGAAGATGGGTGTTACGAAAGAGGGAAAATTGGTCGCCGCCGAGGGCACCTTCAAGTTCCAGGCCGGCGCGTTCCCCGGCTCGCCGGTGATGAATGGCTGCCTGTGTTCGTTCGCGCCGTATGACATCCCGAACCAGCACACGATAGGCTACGACGTGGTGTGCAACCGGCCGAAGTCCGCGGCGTATCGCGCGCCGGGATCGCCGATCTCGGCCTTCGCGGTGGAAAGCGTGGTCGACATGCTGGCGACAAAGATCGGCATGGACCCGCTGGAATTGCGACTGAAGAACGCGGCGCGTATTGGCACGCCGACGATCTATGGGCCGAAGCACGCGCACAATGGCTTCCCGGAGACGATCGAGGCGCTGCTCAAGCATCCGGCGTACAAGGCGCCGCTTGGCAAGAACCAGGGGCGCGGCGTCGCGTCCGGCTACTGGTTCAACGGTGGCGGCGATTCGAGCGCCACCATGCAGATCAATGCCGATGGCACGGTGCTGGTGGCGACTGGCAGCCCGGACATCGGCGGGTCGCGCGCCTCGATGGCGATCATGGCGGCCGAGACGCTGGGCGTGGACTACAACCAGGTGCGCGCCATCGTCGCCGATACCGGGTCGGTGGGCTACACGCACGTTACCGGCGGATCGCGGGTGACGTTTGCCACCGGCACAGCGGTGGTGAATGCCACCAAGAACGTCATTGTGGACCTGTGCAAGCGGGCCGCGATGATCTGGGACGTCGATCCCGAGGGCGTCGTATGGGAAGACGGATTCGCCAAGCCGGCCAGCAGCAATGTCGGCGACTTCGAGCCGCTGTCGCTGAAAGCGTTGGCGGCGAAATCGTCGGCGACCGGCGGTCCGATCAGCGCATCGGCTTCGGTGAATGCTGGCGGCCAGGCGCCCGGTTTCTCCACCCAGTTCTGCGATGTCGAGGTCGATCCGGAGACCGGCAAGGTGACCGTGCTGCGATTCGTCGCCGCACAGGATGTGGGGCGTGCGATCCATCCCAGCTATGTCGAGGGACAGATCCAGGGCGGCGTCGTGCAGGGCATCGGCTGGGCGCTGAACGAGGAATACATCTATAACGCCAAAGGGCAGTTGGATAACGCCGGGTTCCTGGACTACCGTTGCCCGGTGGCGTCGGATCTGCCGATGATCGAGGCGATCCTGGTGGAGGTGCCGAACCCGGCGCATCCGTATGGCGCGAAAGGGGTGGGCGAGGTCAACATCGTTCCGCCGATGGCGGCGGTCGCCAATGCGATCGAGCATGCGATCGGTCGCCGGCTGACCGAACTGCCGATGTCGCCGCCGCGGATTCTGGCCGCGATCGACGCGGGGCCCAAGGCCTGACGCGATGAGTGCGGCGCCGGCGAGGGTCGTGTTCACCAGCGGCTTCTCCCGGCGCTACACCGGCGGCGTGACCGAGTTCACCGTCGAGGCGAAGAACCTGCGCGGGATCATCCGGGAGATGGACCGGCTGTTCCCTGGATTGGGCGAGCATCTCGAGGTGGAGACCACCGTCGCGATCGACGGTGCGATCCACGAGACGGGCTATTTCCAGTTGGTCCCGCCGGGGGCGGAGGTGTTCTTCATTCCGAAGATCGAGGGCGGGTAGGATCTCTGCCGGGTTGGCCGCATGGGTCGCGACCAGGCCCGCAGCTCATACCGGCATTTGGTGCAAGCGAGGATCGAGTGTCGAGCGGCCATCACTCGGATCAGGCGTGAACTGACTGCGCGGCTTGGTCAGTGGTGGAGTAAGTAAGGTTCACCGCTGAGGCGCTGAGTGCGCAGAGTAGGCGAGATGTAGAGCCGATTGCTGCTTCCGTCAGCGCGGTCCGATTGATGGAGTGGTGCACGAAGGAACTCGACTTCTCTGCGGTCTCTGCGCCTCAGCGGTGAATTTTCTCTGTGACCTCGCCTGCTCTCCGCGGACTAACCAAAAATTGCCGCCTGGGTACCCGCTTGCGCGGGGTTGACGACAAGAATAACCGTCCCTGATACCCTTCATCTGTTTACTTCACGGCGGCTCAAAACATCGTCTAATCGGGTCGACCCCACGCCCTCGACAACCAGAAACCAAGGAGGAACCGACCGTGATTCCGGCCGCATTCGCTTATCATCGGCCAACCTCCGTCAGCGCCGCCATCGCCCTGCTGGCCGATCTGGGCGAAGACGCGCGGCCGTTGGCCGGTGGCCATAGCCTGATCCCGATGATGAAGCTGCGCCTCGCCGTGCCACAGGCGCTGATCGATCTTGCCGGCATCGCCGAACTGCGCGGCATCCGGCGCGACGCCGACGCCGTCGTGATTGGCGCGACCACGACGATGGCCGACCTGATCGCGTCCGATGAGCTCGCCTCCATCATACCGATCATCCGAGAGACGGCGCTGGTGATTGCCGACCCGCAGGTGCGTGCGCGCGGTACTATCGGCGGCAACGTGGCCAACGGCGATCCGGGGAACGACATGCCGGCGCTGATGCAATGCCTGGGCGCCAGCTACCTTATCGCCGGCAGTGCTGGTTCGCGCGAGGTCGCGGCGCGTGCGTTCTACCAGGGCACCTATCTGACGTCGCTGCGCCCGGGCGAAGTCGTCACCGGCGTCCGCATTCCGTTGCCGCCGGCCGGCCATGGTTGGGCATACGAGAAGCTGAAGCGCAAGGTCGGCGACTACGCCACGGCGGCCGCAGGGGTGGTGATGGCGATGCAGAACGGACGTGTCGCGCAGATTGCGATCGGGCTGACCAACGTCGGCGACACGCCGCTGTTCGCCGAGGCTGCCGGGACGATCCTGACCGGTTCGTCGCTCGACGCCACCACCGTGGACCGCGCGGTCGCCGCCGCCGAGGCGATCACCGCGCCTGCCTCGGACGGTCGCGGGCCAGCCGAATATCGCACCAAGATGGCCGGCGTGATGCTGCGCCGGGCGCTCGCCCGCGCTGCCTCGCCCGCCGCCGCACGCTGAGACGGGGGAGGATACAAATGGCCAAGACCCACGTGACCATGACAGTCAACGGGCAGTCGGCGGAGGAGCTTGTGGAACCGCGCACCCTGCTGGTCCATTTCCTGCGCGAGACCCTGGGGCTCACCGGCACCCATATCGGCTGCGAGACCAGCCACTGCGGCGCCTGTACCGTCGACTTCAATGGCGAATCAGTAAAATCCTGCACCATGTTCGCGGTGCAGGCCGAGGGTGCGCAGGTGCTCACCATCGAGGGAATGGCCAACCCGGATGGCACGCTGCATGCGCTGCAGGAGGGCTTTCGGGAGATGCACGGCCTGCAATGCGGTTTCTGCACCCCGGGCATGATCGTCCGCGCCTACCGGCTGCTACAGGAGATTCCAAACCCGACGGACGACGAAATCCGCATGGGCATCTCCGGCAATCTGTGCCGCTGCACCGGCTACCAGAATATCGTCGCGGCCATCCAATTCGCGGCCGCCAGATTGAACACACCCGCACAGCAGGAGCAGGCGGCATGAACGACATGACCCCGACGCCCGAACAGCGGGTGGAGAAGCTGCAAGGCATGGGCTGCCGCCGCAAGCGCGTGGAGGACGTGCGCTTCACCCAGGGCCGCGGCAACTACGTGGACGACATGAAGCTGCCGGGCATGCTGTACGGCGACTTCGTGCGCTCGTCCTACGCTCATGCGCGCATCAAGAACATCGACGTCTCGAAGGCAAAGGCGCTGCCCGGCGTGATCGCCGTGCTGACCGCCGCCGACCTGGCACCGTTGAAGCTGCACTGGATGCCGACCTTGGCAGGCGATGTGCAGATGGTGTTGGCGGACGGCAAGGTGCTGTTCCAGAACCAGGAGATCGCCTTCGTAGTCGCCAACGACCGCGCCGTCGCAGCCGATGCCGCGGAGCTAGTCGAAGTCGAATACGAGGAACTGCCGCCGCTGGTCGATCCGTTCAAGGCGATGGACCCGGATGCGCCGGTGCTGCGCGAGGACCTGGCGGGCAAGACCACCGGCGCGCACGGCGCACGCAAGCACCACAACCACATCTTCGAATGGGAGGTCGGCGACCGCGAGGCAACCGATCTGGCGTTCCGCGACGCGGAAGTATCGATCAAGGAATTGATCTCCTATCAGCGCGTCCACCCCTCTCCGCTGGAGACCTGCCAGTGCATCGCATCGTTCGACAAGGTGAAGGGCGAGCTGACGCTGTGGGGCACGTTCCAGGCGCCCCACGTGGTGCGCACGGTGGCCGCGATCCTGTCGGGTATTCCGGAACACAAGATCCACGTGATCTCGCCCGACATTGGCGGCGGGTTCGGCAACAAGGTCGGCGTGTATCCGGGTTATGTGTGCTCGGTGGTCGCCTCGATCGTCACCGGCAAGCCGGTGAAGTGGGTGGAGGATCGCATCGAGAACCTGTCCGCCACATCGTTCGCGCGCGACTACCACATGACCACTGAGATCGCCGCGACCAAGGCGGGCAAGGTGACCGCGCTGCGCGTCCATGCGCTGGCCGATCATGGCGCGTTCGATGCCTGCGCCGATCCGTCCAAATGGCCGGCCGGGTTCTTCAACATCGTCACCGGCTCGTATGATTTTCCAACGGCACACTGCGTGGTCGATGGCGTCTATACCAACAAGGCGCCGGGCGGCGTCGCCTATCGCTGCTCGTTCCGCGTCACCGAGGCCGCCTACTGCATCGAGCGCGGCATGGATATCCTGGCCGCGAAGCTCGGCATGGATCCGGCCGAATTGCGGCTGAAGAACTTCGTCCGCCGGGAGCAGTTCCCGTACCAATCGGCGCTCGGCTGGGAATATGACTCAGGCGACTACGACACGGCGATGCGCCAGGCGATGGAGAAGACCGGCTACACCGCATTGCGCGCCGAGCAGAAGGCAAAGCAGGATGCGTTCCGGCGCGGCGAAACGCGGGAGCTTATGGGCATCGGCGTCTCGTTTTTCACCGAGATCGTCGGCGCCGGACCTTCGAAGAACTGCGACATCCTCGGCATCGCGATGTTCGACAGTTGCGAAATCCGCATCCACCCGACCGGGGCCGCGATCACGCGCATGGGGACCAAAAGCCAGGGCCAGGGGCATGAAACCACCTACGCCCAGATCATCGCGACCGAAATCGGGATTCCCGCCGATGACATCATGGTCGAGGAAGGCAATACCGACACGGCGCCATACGGGTTGGGCACCTACGGCTCGCGCTCGACGCCGGTGGCCGGGGCGGCGATCGCGACCGCCGCGCGCAAGGTCAAGGCGAAGGCGCAGATGATCGCGGCCTACATGATGGAGGTGCACCACGACGACGTGGAGTTCGACATCGACCGCTTCCGCGTCAAAGGGCTGCCAGAGAAGTTCAAGACCATGAAGGAGATTGCGTGGGCCGCCTATAATTCGGTGCCGCCCGGACTGGAGCCAGGGCTGGAAGCCGTCAGCTATTACGATCCTCCCAACATGACCTATCCGTTCGGCGCATATATCTGCGTGATGGACATCGATGTGGATACCGGGGTTGCAAAGACCCGCCGCTTCTATGCGCTGGATGACTGCGGCACGCGCATCAACCCGCTGATCATCGAGGGCCAGGTGCACGGCGGGCTGACCGAGGCGTTCGCGATCGCGATGGGGCAGGAGATCGCCTACGACGAGATCGGCAACGTGAAGGGCGCATCCTTCATGGATTACTTCCTGCCGACCGCCGTCGAGACGCCGCGCTGGGAGACGGATTTCACGGTCACGCCGTCGCCGCATCATCCGATCGGCGCGAAGGGCGTCGGCGAGAGCCCGAACGTCGGCGGCGTTCCGGCGTTCAGCAATGCGGTGAACGATGCGTTCGCCTTCCTCGGCAACACGCACATTCAAATGCCGCACGATGCCTGGCGGCTGTGGCAGGCGGCGCGGAGGCTGGGGGCGTAGGAGAATGGCAGCAAGCGTGGAAGCAAGTGTTCTCCCCCTCCCCTAGGAGTTGCTGCTGCGCCTGTTCGGCCGCGAGGGCGTGGCGGCTTGAGCAGGCCGGAAACCGACCAGACGAGCATTACCAGGGAGCAACCGCAGCCACCCGACCACGATCACTACTCTTCCCCGCGCCACCACGGGGCGATCGGCCACATGGGAGGCTGATTCCGCAGGAGATCGCGGCGAACATGTTGGCGGCCAAGGCGGCGGCGCATGTCACCGTACGGCTGCACCTTCAGGCCCCCTACACTGGTACCTGGGCGGCCGCGCAAGGCGGTTCCTCCGGCTTTGACATGGTGGGCAGAACTTCATTCAGCACCATGTCAGTCAACGCGAGCAGTACCGGCAAACTCCAGAGATCTGCAAGCTTTCCTACCGTGGCAGCCTGTTCCTCCGCCGTTCTCAGGTGCTATGGCCCCCGATCCAAGCGGATTACGAATCGGGATATCCTTTCATCATGGCGCCGCAACCGTCTTACCTTAGTTATATCGACAGTCTGCGCGCGGTTGCGGTACTTGCTGTTCTTTTCTATCACCTGAATACAAGATTCGTGCCCGGAGGCTTCGTCGGCGTCGACATCTTTTTTGTGATCTCGGGGTTTATCGTAAGCCGTTCGTTCAGCGCTGTACGGGAAATGTCGTTCGTCGATTTCGTCATCCATTTTTATTCACGCCGTCTGACTCGAATCGTACCGGCACTGACCGTCTGTCTACTGGTCTCGACGCTTGCTACGGTTCTGTTCATCCCCTATGCCTATCTGAGCGGTACCAGTCAGAGAACAGGTCTCGCCGCCTTCTTTGGTTTCAGCAATTTTGTTCTCGCTGCCACCACCGGCGATTATTTTTCTCCGAGAGCGGAGTTCAACACCTTTGCCCACACCTGGTCGCTGGGCGTCGAAGAGCAGTATTATCTGCTGTTTCCGTTTCTTTTTATCGTGTGGCTGCGTGGATATAGGTGGCTTTCGGGCGCCCTGCTGGCGATTCTGCTCGCGGTTTCGTTCGGCCTTTCCATCCCGGCCGCGTCGACGCATCAGGATCGTGCCTTTTACCTGATCTACTACCGGTTCTGGGAACTCGCAGTGGGCGCGTTGCTGTTCCAAATCGCCAAGGATCGTACTTTCGTGATCCCGGCTCGCACCGGCGTCGTATTGTCGTTCATCGCGCTGGTGATCGCATTGGTAACGGCGTCGCCCGGATCGACTCCATTTCCGGGTGCCATATTACCGGTGCTGGGTACGCTCGGTCTGATTCTGTCCTTTCGCGCGCTGCCGCCATCGAGCCGCCTCGTGCCGCTGACTACGCATCCGGCCCTTCTGTACATCGGCCGGATTTCGTATTCGTTGTATCTCTGGCATTGGCCTGTTGTGGTGCTGTTTCGCTGGACCGTTGGTCTGGAGTCTGTCCTGATGGCCGCCCTGGCGCTTGCGCTCTCCGTCGCTGCGGCGGCCACCTCCTACGCTTGGGTCGAGGGGCCGCCCCGCCGAACGCTGGCGGGGTCGCGGCTGCCGCGCATCGCGATGGTGGGGACTTGGGCAGCCGTGGCGGTCGCAGGTTGGGCGCTTTCATCCGGTATCTGGTCTTTGCGTGAGACGATATCGTTCTCGGTGGTTAATCGGCATGCCGCCGCGTGGTACGGCACAGGCTCGATCGAGACACGAGCCGATTGCCGTATCGGCACGACATCCTATCCCGTCACGAATGGCTCCGCCCTGAGTATCACGCGCTCCGGTTGTTCTCTACCCGTCAGTTTGTCGCAGCGGGTGTTTGTCATCGGCGATTCGCACGCCTTCGCGTATTTGCCCATGTTCAACCAGGTGGTCATGGACACCGGGGGCCGGATCGATATTTTGACGTCCGGCGGCTGCGGAATTCTAAGCCTGATCGAACCGGTCCTGCCTTTCTGCCAGGCTTTTCACGAATCCGCCATTGCCAGCGTGCTGGCGACCCTGACGCCTGGCGATATCGTTTTTCTGCCCGCGCTCCGCATACCTCGCATAGTCGATCAATTCGCCGCATTCGATGAAGGCTCGGTGCTCCGCCGGGTTGCCGATACCACAACGATGACGCTCCGGTTACAGCAAACGCGGGCTTTCGAGGGTTTACTGTCTACGCTCACCGATCGCGGCGCGATTGTCGTGCTTGAAGCTCCGTTGCCGGTCTTCAGATCCCCAGCGTTCCGCTGCGTCGACTGGTTTAACCGGGTGAACCCTATTTGCGCAGGGGGGCTGACAATCCCACGAGCGGTGATTGATACCTTGCGCGCGCCGGTGATGACGATTTTCGACCGTTTGCGCGCCGATCAACCCAAACTTTACGTGTGGGATCCGTTGCCGATCCTGTGTCCGACGAGTACATGCGACGCGATGCGCGATGGGCAACCGATGTTTTTCGATGGCGACCATCTCAGCGGTTTCGGCAATACACTTCTAACTGCGCCGTTTGAACGGTTTCTAACATCCGACATCGCGCCGACCGCGAGATAGGTTGCGCGAGACGCGTCGCCGCGCGTCTGGCTGCACGGGTAGCGGCCTTCGAGCCCCACCCCGAACATGCTCGGACACTCCATGCATGGCATATCCCGGGCGTCTCTGTGTGGCCTCTGGTGGTCTCCGACCGCGTTGGGTGCACAGCATTTCATCTCGACACGCGGCCCGGTATGCACGGCGTCGCCAGCTCCGTCCTGACGTTGCAAGGGCTGTCAGATGGCCGCACCGTCGATGTGCGAACAAAGACGATCGACACCTGGTGCGAAGAAACGGGTTCAGTCCCCGCACTCATCAAGATAGATGCCGAAGGCACCGAGCCGCTGATACTGGAAGGTGCGCGTGAGACGATGCGCCGCCATCGCCCCGTGCTGATCTTCGAGTTATGGTAATCAAAGTGGCCACGCTTCAAACCAGCCGTAACGGATCTTTGCGCTTATGGCTACACCATGTCCCGCATTGCGGACGGTGCGCGCAGTTCCCGAAGTCTATCGGTCCGGTGTGCACACAGGCCTGGCTGACGTGCTGGCGGTAGCAGGCTCCGGGGGCAATGCCGCGTCTGTTGATTGACACCGAAGTGTGAGCAGCGCGTTTGAGCCGCTCAAGCCGTAGCTGCTTCGTCATGAATGGCAGAGATGGAGCACCGTTGATTTGGTTACGAGAAATCGAATTATCGGAAGTTACCCATAGGCAGCGGCCGGGGCTCGTTGACCTGCCGCGATCTGACGCCGTTCTAACGGACGGGGGGCGTAAGGGCGCTTTGACGATGCAGCGGCCCGGGAATCGGCTGGCTCGCGAGCTCCTCGCCCTCGGTTTCCCCGTCCTGGCGGCGTGGAACGAAGGCAAGGCGCTCGCGAACAGGAGCGACGGCCAGGTTCTTGCCATCTGACTGACTGACTGACACATGTACGGCCTGCGAAGGGGAGAATCCTGCCAAGTGGCGCGACTCGTGGATCGAGACCAGTACCGGAAGGCCCCCTCCCCCCAACCCCCTCCCGCAAGGGGAGGGGGAGAACATTTGTGCGTACTCTCCCGCCTCCCTGGCGCCCCTTTGGACCGTCGATGCCACCGACCCTGACCCGCGACGAAATCGCCGACCGATTGGCCGAGGTCGGCTACATCGCCGATCCGGACCTGGCGACCGCGCTTCTGTTGATGGACATGTTGAGCCGGCCGCTGCTGATCGAAGGCGAGGCCGGCGTCGGCAAGACCGAGGTGGCCAAGGCGCTCGCCGATGTGCACGCCACCAACCTGATCCGGCTGCAATGCTACGAAGGGCTAGACCAGTCCGCCGCACTGTATGAGTGGAACTATCAGCGCCAGCTGCTCGCAATCAAGGCGCGTGAAGGCGGCGACGCGGACGAGATCGAGGCGGCGATCTTCTCGGAGCGCTACCTGCTGGCCCGCCCGCTGCTGGCAGCCATCCGGCAGGACACGTCACCCGTGCTGCTGATCGACGAGATCGATCGCGCGGACCAGGAGTTCGAGGCATTCCTGCTGGAACTTCTCTCGGACTTCCAGGTCTCGATCCCGGAACTTGGAACGATCGTCGCGCGCACGGTGCCCCGTGTAGTGCTGACCTCCAACGGCACGCGCGAATTGTCGGACGCTCTCCGGCGGCGCTGTCTGTACCACCACCTGGATTATCCGACGCCCGATCGCGAGGTTCGCATCATCCTCACCCGCGTCCCCGGCATCGCTGTTTCTCTTGCGCGGCAGGTTGCCGGGATGCTCGCGGCGCTGCGGCGCGAGGAACTGGCAAAAGTGCCCGGCGTGGCCGAGACGCTGGATTGGGCGCGGGCGCTGCTCGGGTTTGGCGTGGCCGACCTGGGCAATGACCCCGCGACGGTGTTCGAGACGCTGACATGTGTGTTGAAGACGCACGAGGACCGCGCGCGGATCAGCCGCGAGGTGACCGAACGGCTGATCGCTCAGGTGTCTTGATGGACGTCGGGGCGCGCGTGCTCGCACGTCTTGCTGGCTTCACCGCGACATTGCGTGACAACGGTTTCACCGTCGGGCTGGCGGAAGCCGGCGACGCCGCTCGCATCTTGGCTTCCCCGCTTGCCGCGCGGCCAATATGGCTCGGCCAGGCGTTTCGCGCGCTGTTCTGCTCCGACGCCGACGAATGGCGCAGGTTCGATGAGGTCTTCGCCGCTTACTGGTTTGAACGGGGCGTCAGGCGCGTGACGAAGCTGTCCGGCACCGCGCCACGAGAGGGACCGCGCACACTGCGCCAGATCGCGGAGGCCGGTGCGCCAACGGGCGAACCACAAGCCGCGGATGCGCCGCGGGATCGGGGCGACGATGGCGCCGACAACCCCGCCGATCGCCGCGGCCGGCGCGAAGGGGCAAGCCGCGCCGAGGCACTGTCCCGCACCGACTTCCGCCACATTGCGGATCCCGATGCGCTTGCAGCCGCACACGACGCGGCGGCGCGACTGGCCGAGGTCCTGCGCACACGGCGGACGCGGCGCGTCCGCGTTGCCACGGCCGGCCGGCGCCTCGACATGCGCCGCACCATCCGCGCGAGCATCGCGCGCGGCGGCACCCCGCTCGATCTGATCTGGCGCCAGCGACGCACTCGGCCGCTGAAGCTGGTCGTGCTGCTGGACGCCTCGGGCTCGATGAGCCTTTACACCGCCGTCTTCACCCGCTTCATCCATGGCGTGATCCATTGCTTCCGCGAGTCCGAGGCATTCCTGTTTCATACGCGGCTGGTGCAGATTTCGGACGCGATGCGGGAGCGGCATCCTCAGCGCGCCGTCGATCGCCTATCGCTGCTGGCCGAAGGCGTCGGCGGCGGGACGCGCATCGGTGCGTGTCTGGCGCAGTTCAACCGCTGGCATGCAACCCGTGTGCTGACGTCGCGCACCGTGCTGATGATCGTCTCGGACGGATACGACACCGGCGAGCCGGGCGCACTTGGCGCCGCGATGTCAGCGCTGCGGCGGCAGTGCCGGCGAATTGTATGGCTCAACCCGATGCTCGGCTGGCCCGGTTACGAACCGCTCGCGCGCGGCATGGCCGAGGCACTGCCGCACATCGATCTCTTTGCGCCGGCGCACAACCTTGAAAGTCTGATCCGCCTGGAGGGCTATCTGGAAAAGCTGTGATAGCGGATCGTGAGAGTCTCGGCGCTCCGGTATGTAATCGCGCTGCGGTGCAGACTGCGGCTCAGGCTTCAAGCACTTCGATCGAGGTGGACTTGATCAGCCCCAGTACCGGGCTGCCCGGCGACAGCGCCAGACGAACGACGGCGTCCGGCGTGACCCGGGACAGCAATGCGCCGTTCGGCAGTGCAATCTCCACCAGCACCGAGCGTCGCGCGGCTTCCGCGGCGATCCGGCGCACCGTCCCCGACACGATGTTGTGCAAGCTGATCGCATCGGGCGCCTTGCCGGCCAGGATCACCTCGCGTGCCGGAATACGCACGCGACATTCGGCATGCAGCGGCGCGTCCAGCAGCGGCACCCAGAAAGCCGCACCGCCACCTTCGAGACGCGTCAACTCCCGGCCGACATCGTGCTCGACGACGCGGCACAGCAGCAGCGCGCCGGCATCATCGCGCTGCGCCAGCGGCAGATCGGCGCGCGCCGCGATCTCGGACAGCGTGCCGCAGCCGACCACATGCCCCGCGTCGATCAGCACCATCGAATCGGCAAGCTGAACCACTTCATCCAGCGCATGCGTCACATAGATGATCGGCAACCGCAGCGCCGTCTTCAGGCGCGTCAGATAGGGCAGGATTTCCGCCTTGCGGGCCGAATCCAGGCTGGCCAACGGTTCATCCATCAACAGCAGATGCGGCTGTGCAAGCAGCGCCCTGCCGATCGCCACACGCTGGCGCTCGCCGCCGGACAGCGTGTGCGGCCGGCGTGCAAGCAGCGCGCCGATGCCCAGAAGCTCAACCACCTCGTCGAACCGCACGACACCCGTCGGAGCGCGGCGCATTCCGAAGCGCAAATTCGTGGTGACCGACATGTGCGGGAACAGTTTTGCATCCTGAAAAACCAAACCGACGCGTCGTCGTTCCGGCGGCAGCCAAACGCCGGATGCCGTGTCCGCCAGCACCACACCATCAACCTCGATGCGGCATACGTCGGGACGAAGCAGACCGGCCGCGGCTGCAATTACTGTGGATTTGCCTGCGCCCGACGGGCCGAACAGCACCGTCACGCCCGGTGTCGGGACTTCAAAATCCATGTCCAACTGCGTCGCGGGAAAACGGTGGCGCAGCAGGAGCGCAAGACTCATCGGCCAAGCGCCACATTCAGTCGTTTGCCAATCCATTCCGACAGCAGCAGGCCAATCAGCGCGAGCGTCAGTGACACGAGCGACAGTTCGGCGGCCTTAGCCTCGCCACCCGGCACCTGCAACGCGGTGTAGATCGCCAGCGGCAAGGTTTGCGTCTGTCCAGGGATGTTCGCGGCAAAGGTGATCACGGCACCAAACTCACCGAGGCAGGTCGCATAAGCGACGATCCCACCTACGAGAATGCCAGGCGACGCCAACGGGAGAGTGACATTGAACAACCGGTCCAGCCGGCCCGCACCGAGCGTGCGCGCAGCCTGCTCCAGTCCCGGATCGGCGGTCTCCAGCGAAAGCCGGACGGAGCGCACCATCACCGGAAACGTCATCACCGCGCATGCCAGGCTGGCGCCCGCCGTGGTGAACACCAGGCGGATGCCGAACCAGTCGAACAGCAACACCCCGATCGGGCCGCGGACGCCGAAGATGATCAGCAGCAGCCAGCCGGTGACGACGGGCGGCAGCACCAGCGGCAGATGAACCAGCGCGTTCAGCAACGGGCGTCCGGGGAAACGGTATCGCGCCAGCACCCATGCCGTCAGTATGGCCAAAGGCAGACCGAACCCGACCGCGTACGCTGCCACGATCAGCGTCAGCCGGACTGCTTCCCATTCGTCCGGCGAAAGCAGCAGGCTATTCGACCTTGAAGCCGCGCTGCACGAAAATGGCGCGCGCCTGTGGGCCAGCCAGGAACGTCATCAGCGCACGCGCCTCTGCTGTGTCGCCCGCCTTGGTCACCGCGAACGGGTAGGAGACCGGGTCGTGGCTGTCGGCTGGAAAGGTTCCAGCAATCATCACGGCTTTCGACACGGCGGCATCAGTGGCGTAAACGATGCCGGCAGGCACCTCGCCGCGTTCCACCAACAGCAGCGCGGCTCTCACGTCGTCGGTTCGCGCCAGGCGTGGCGCGACCGCATCCCAGAGGCCAAGCTTCCTCAACGCCTGCTCGGCATAGATCCCGACGGGCACATGAGCCGGATCGCCGGTGGCCAGCCGACCGTTCGGACCGAGCAGACCGAGCAGGTCGAACCCGCGGCCAATCGTCACATGCTGCGGCTTGTCAGCAGCGACCACCAGCACAAGGTCGTTGCCGAGCAAGTCCTTGCGCGTGTCGACGGCGATCATTTGCTTGTTTGCCAGATAGTCCATCCAATTCTGGTCGGCGGAGGCGAACAGATTGACCGGCGCACCCTGTTCGATCTGCCGCGCTAACGTCGAACTGGACCCGAATGACATACGCAGCGGCTGATGGCCGGTCTGTGCCCATTGCGCGGAAACGTCCTTCATGGCGTCGGTCAGGCTGGCGGCGGCAAACACCGTCAGCTCCTGCGCGCGTGATGCCAGCGGCACGAGCAGAACGCAAAGAAACAGCAGGAAGCGCATCGAACGAACCTCTCAGGGTTGCGGTGAGCCGACGCCGGCGAGCACGGTGTCGAGTTGCGCCGGCGTCAGCGCATGGCCGTAAACAACAGCGTTGAACAGAGTCCCGAGAGTCATCGGGTCGCGGCCGCTGAGCCAGGCCAACCCAAGCAGCCGGTTGATCGATGGCGGCTCTTCGACCCAGCCGAACGGCAGGCTTGGTGCGACGAGCGCGTGCCCGTCGTGCACCGCCCGCACCGATCGCCATGCATCGGAATGCATAACGACATCGCGCATGGTGGGATCCGAGAAGATCATGATGTCAGGGTCAAGCGCGCGTATTGCATCGATGCTCGACGGGCGGAATGTTCCTTCGCCGTCGGGCGCGACCGCATGCCAGCCGAGGCGGGTGAAAACCTCGGTCACGTCGGTGCCGGGTGCGGCGACGGTCAGGCCGTCGGCGCCACGCGCATACAGGACGCGCGGGTGGACACCTTGCGCGGCCGGCAGGGCCAGCAATGCCTCGGCAAAGCCTGCCAACAGCTCCGCGCGGTCCTCGCGATGCAGAATGCCCCCGAGCAGTCGAACGGTATGCGGTATCTCGGCCAGCGATCCGTTCAGCAGAATGGTGGGGATACCGGTGTGCTGCTGTGTCGTTCGCGCGAGTTTGGCATAGCGCGGCGATACGGTTCCGTAGTCCAGGATGAGGTCCGGCTTCAGTGCCCGGATCTTCTCGGCCACGTCCTCGCGACCGGTCAGCCGCGGTATTTGCGGAAGTTTGGCAGTTTGCGCGGCCAGCATTGCTCGCGCGTCCTCGGAAACCGGGGACGGCCAGCCGAGCATCACCTCGGGTGCAACGGCTGCCAGCAGGACAGCCGCTGGGGGGCCGGCCGGTAGCACGTGCGCGATCTGGTCTGGCACCGGTACCGTACGGCCGGTCGCATCGACGACTTCGGCCGCGAACGCGGTCCCGGACCACAACAACCATACAACCAGGACCACGCGACCGAACATGCCGTTCCCCTTCGATTGCCACGATATAGCTGCGAGGATACGGCGCAAGTAGCGCGGGGGCGCCTTGGTATCCCTGACGGCTGCCGCGCAAGACAATGATTGATTATTAGGCACCTTGCGTGTTTGCTTAGCGCGCCATGGGGAAGCGAAAACCACAGTCGCCCGACGCAGCCACCGCCAGCGATCGGCTCAGCATCAGGCTCGACCTTGCATCCGGAGCACGGATCGGCCCGGGCAAGGTCGCTGTGCTGGAGGAAATCGCCCGGTCGGGCTCGATCTCCGCAGCCGGGCGGGTGCTGCGCATGTCGTACCGCCGCACCTGGGAACTGGTCGAGGAACTCAACCGCAGCCTGGGCACTCCCGTCGTCGAAACGGCGGCAGGCGGCAGCGGAGGTGGGGGCGCGGTACTGACCCAGGCCGGCAAGGCCGTCATCGCGCGTTATCGCGCTATCGAACTGGATACGGCGCTGGCGGCCCGGAAACATCTGCTTGCGCTCAACCGCGCCTGTGGCCACAAGTGATCATTGCCACTCATTGGAGACCACATGATGAAGCTTTCGGCCCGCAACCAGATCGCCGGCACGATCAAGACCGTGAAGCCCGGTGCGACGACCACTCACGTGACTATTGAAGTGTCACCAGCGGTGACGATCACCTCGTCGATTACCAACGAGGCCGCCGAGGAGCTTGGGCTGAAGCCGGGCATGAAGGCAACCGCGGTTATCAAGGCCTCCGATGTGATGGTCGGCGTCTGATCAATCGGCCGCGTCCGTCAGGCTCGCGACCTCCGGCCGCCGCAGCGCAGCCAGGAGCGACGTGACACTGGCGGAGCGGAGCGGGAGGAACCGCTTGCCTCCCTGACGACACAGCAGTTTGACGGCGTGCGCGGCGTCATGGCTGATGCAATCGACCGGGAACATGACGAGATCGGCGCGGCTGGTCAGTCCGGGCAGCAGATTGCGGTGGTTCTCGATCCCCCCGTCATGATGCAGAAACGTGGCGCCCAACTGCTCGCCGACCGCACGAAGGTGGGCGACCTGGTGCGGATGGCCGCCGACATAGAGCAGTGAGACACCATCAAGGCGTCGCTCCGGGCGTGTGCCCAGGGGTGGTTCGGCACGGCACGGCACCAGCGATGCCTCAACCGCATCGAGTTCCTGACGCAAGGCATCGCAGTCGCGTTCGGCCTTGGACCGCGCCGACCGTTCCTGCGCGATGGCGACCAATGCCGCGGCAAGCTTGGCCTCCGATGCATTACCATGCCGGGCCTCGCGCGCAATCCGCCGCTCCAGGTCGGCGACGAGTTGGCGAAGCACCGCGCTATCGCCCGCCGCGCAGGAAGCAGCAACCGTCGGTTCCGCCGAGATTCTCTGTGCCAGTGTCTGGCGAAGCTCCTGGAGCCGCGCGTCGCGCGTGACCACCGCCTCGTGGAATGCGAGTTGTTGCCGCTCCAGTTTTGCTTCCAACGCCGCCTTGTCAGCCTCCAGTTGGCAGAGCCGGCGGATATCCGCGCGATTGGCCGCGCCGACGAGATGCGACAGCATGTGCACTTCGCCGAATGCCTCACGAATGAGGCCCGGGGTGGTGGCCGGATGCGTCAATGTTGCCCAGTATGCGCCGGGTATCTCGCCACGGCGCACCGCCTCGTGCCAGAGCGCTCGCACACCGTCCTCGGTGGCGGCTTTTGCGAACTGGTTGACTGCCAGCCTGTGTCGAAGATCCAGCGCCTTGTTCAAAAGCTTCGCGGCGTTGTCATGGCGTCCGGCAAGCGTCACGGCAGTGCCATGCAGCTCGTGATCGGTGCTTTCAGGCGGCGCCAGCCCAAGCTTCTTCAGGGTCTGGCGCAATTCCCCCGTGGACAGGCACGTGCCGATGATGGAGCAGTGCAGGTGGGTGGTGAACTCCCATATCTTTGCGCGTCGCGATGGCCCTGGCACTGGTGTGGTCTGGTCGCGTGTCACCAGTACGGGCGGGATCGAGTCGATTGCGAACGTTCTCGACAGCGACAGGGGATTCCCGCCGCTCCTTATCGCAAGGGGAGGTCCTGCCGCGCTCATGATCGCGATCTACAGGCCGGCCTGCGTGACGAACTTCGTGTTGAGGTAGCCCTCGATCGCCTCCAGTCCGCCTTCCGAGCCGTAGCCGGAATCCTTCACGCCGCCGAACGGCACTTCCGGCAGCGCAAGCGCGTGATGGTTGATCGACATCATGCCGGCCTCCACAGCCGATGCGATCGCATTCGCGGTCTTCGCCGAGCGCGTATAGGCATAGGATGCAAGCCCATACGGCAGGCGATTTGCTTCCGTCACCGCTTCCTCAAAGGAACTGAACGGCGAGATCACCGCGAGCGGACCGAACGGCTCCTCGTTCATCACGCGGGCATCCTTCGGCACGTCAGTGATTACCGTCGGCTCGAAGTAATTGCCCTTGTTGCCGATGCGGCTACCCCCGGTATGGACCGTCGCGCCGTGCTGCGTGGCGTCACCGATGAATGCCTCCATGGCGGCGATGCGGCGGGGATTCGCCATCGGCCCCATCGTGGTGTCCGACTCCAGCCCGTCGCCGACCTTCACTTCCTTGGCGTGCCGCACAAAGCCTTCGACGAAGCGGTCGTAAATCCGCTCCTGCACCAACAAGCGCGTCGGAGAAACGCATACCTGGCCGGCGTTGCGGTACTTCGCGCCCGCCAGCAGGCGGCTTGCGGTGTCCACATCGGGATCGTCGAACACGATCGCCGGCGCGTGGCCCCCAAGTTCCATGGTGACGCGCTTCATGTGCGCCCCGGCGATCGCGGCAAGCTGCTTGCCGATCGCGGTCGAGCCAGTAAAAGAAATCTTGCGGATGATCGGGTGCGGGATGAGGTATTCCGAGATCTCGGAAGGCAC
Organism: Acetobacteraceae bacterium; assembly: GCA_035569235.1. Lineage (GTDB taxonomy): Bacteria > Pseudomonadota > Alphaproteobacteria > Acetobacterales > Acetobacteraceae > JAMXLO01. The sequence continues at coordinate 51,781 of DATMND010000012.1, forward strand.
GCCATAGACCAGGTTAATCACACCCGCCAGCACGCCGGCATCGGCGAAACAGCGGATCAGTTCGGCCGGCGATGCGGGTGTCTCCTCCGGCGCCTTGACGATGATCGAGCAGCCGGCCGCCAGCGCGCACGACAGTTTGCGCACGACCTGATTGATCGGAAAGTTCCATGGCGTGAACGCCGCCACCGGCCCGACCGGTTCCTTGATCACGAGCTGATAGACGCCCTCTGTCCGGGCGGGAACAACGCGGCCATAGGTGCGCCGCGCCTCCTCGGCAAACCAGTCGATCACATCGGCGCCGGCCAGCACTTCGCCCTTTGCCTCGGTTAGCGGCTTGCCCTGCTCCATGGTCAGCAGCGGCGCGATCGTATAGGCCCGCTCACGCAGCAGGTCGGCCGCCTTGCGCATCAACTTCGAACGATCGAATGCGGACACCTTGCGCCACACGCGAAAGCCCTTCTCCGCGGCTTCCAGGGCGCGATCGAGATCGGCACGTTCGGCATGCGCGACCACGCCGATGGCGTCGCCGGTCGCTGGGCTGACGATGGGAAGCGTGCGGTTCGCCGCGGCCGACGACCAGGCGCCGTCAATGAACAATGAAACGTTGGGGTACATCTGCGGGCTTCTCCATCCTGTCGATCGTGTCGCGTCGGCCTGCGGTCTGGCGCCGTTGCGCCATATGTGTTTGGATATAGCGATACTGGCGTACCGGAACGCGTCTGCCAAGCGCCGGTGGCTGTCGTGTTCCGCCGTGGCATTGCGACCGGCCTAACAGGAGGAACGAACATGGACACGATCGCACTTGACCCGAGGCTTCGGCATTCCGCCGGATTTTTCGGCCGATCCCCCCGAATGCTGATCGACGGGAAGCTCGTCGCCGCGGCATCCGGCAAGACATTTCCGGTCTATAACCCGGCGAGCGGTGCGGTGGTCGCCAGTGTGCCCGAAGCGGACAAGGCCGACGTCGATCTGGCGGTTGCCGCCGCCCGGCGCGCCTTCGATGACGGTAGCTGGGGCAAGGTCAGTCCATCGCAGCGCGGCCGGATGCTCTGGCAGGTCGCGGACCTGATCGAACGCGATCTGGAAGAGCTGGCCGAACTGGAATCGATCGACAACGGCAAGCCATATGCGGTGGCGCGCGTGGCCGATCTGCCGCTGGCTGTGGACATGTTCCGCTACATGGCCGGCTGGGCGACCAAGATCACCGGCACGACCTTGCCGCTGTCATTGCCGGGCGAATACCTGTCCTACACGCGGCGCGAGCCGATCGGCGTGGTGGGACAGATCATTCCCTGGAATTTTCCCTTGTTGATGGCGGCATGGAAGCTCGCGCCCGCGCTCGCCGCGGGCTGCACCGTCGTGCTGAAGGCGGCCGAGCAGACGCCGCTGAGCGCGCTGCGGCTTGGCGAACTGTTCCAGGAGGCCGGCTTCCCGCCTGGCGTGGTCAACATCCTGACCGGGTTCGGCGAAACCGCCGGCGCGGCGCTGTCTGCGCACCCCGACGTGGACAAGATCGCGTTCACCGGCTCGACCGAGGTCGGCAAGCTGATCGCGCGGGCAGCCACCGGCAATTTGAAAAAGGTGTCGCTGGAACTGGGGGGAAAATCGCCGGCGATCATCCTGGCCGACGCCGACCTGGACATTGCAATCGCCGGCGCGGCGAACGCGATCTTCTTCAATCACGGACAATGCTGCTGCGCCGGCTCGCGGCTCTATGCCCACAAGTCGGTGTATGATCGCGTCGTGGCCGGCGTGGCCGACATCGCCGGGAAGATCAAGGTTGGGCCTGGGCTCGACCCTGGTACCGAGATGGGGCCGCTGGTGTCCGACGAGCAGTTCGCCCGCGTCACCAGCTACATCGAAGACGGTCGCAGCGCAGGCGCAAAAATCGCCGTGGGCGGCTCGCGGGTCGGCAATCTGGGCTATTTCGTCGCGCCGACCGTCATGGAGAACACCACGCCGGACATGAAGGTGATCCGCGAAGAGATCTTCGGCCCGGTGGTATGCGCGCAGCCGTTCGACGACGACGATCTGGATCGGATCGCCAAGCAGGCCAACGACACGATCTATGGTCTGGCAGCCAGCGTGTGGACGCGCAACGGGGGCACCGCGCACAAGCTTGCCGCGCGCATCCGCTCAGGCACGGTGTGGATCAATTGCCACAACGTGTTCGACGCGTCGCTGCCGTTCGGTGGCTACAAGCAATCCGGCTGGGGGCGCGAAATGGGCGAGGAAGTGTTCCACAGCTACACGGAGGTCAAGGCGGTCACCGCCACGCTGTGATTGTTCCCGGAGCGGGCGGCGATCCCCTGCCCGCTCCGGCTGGACTCGATGCCGGCCTCGCTGCCACGGTCGCGCGATGAAGGACGAACTTACCGTGGCCGAGGATGATCTGCGGCCGGGCGAGGTGGCGGCTGCGCTGCCGTCGCAGATCGATGCCGGTGTATATTTCATCGGCACCATCCAGACGCCGTGGCGTACCCGCGGCGAGTGCCCGAAGCGCGGCGTCTCGGATGGGCCGATCTGTTCGATCGTGGTCGATGAGCGCTGGCGCGCGGCGCTCACCGATCTGGGGAACCATCGCCGCATCCAGGTTCT
>DATMND010000013.1:0-27664 GCA_035569235.1 Acetobacteraceae bacterium
GCGCCTGTGTGCCGGTTCCATCGTCAAGATCCACTCCACCCTCCCCGGACGGTTGAATCTCCACTCATAACGAAGCACACTCGCGTCGGTCCAAGCGAAAACCGCCGGTTGGCTTGGTGATTTTGCGACTCAGTAGGATTAAATTCGACTGACGATCGTCCGCCTTGATCTGGGTCAAAGCTTTTTGGGCCTGAGTGGCGCAGGCTCGGACCGTTCCAGAATTGGCGGCCGAATTATGGCGGACCTTATTATCGAACTGCTTACGCGAGAACAGATCCGGTCGGTCTATCCGCTGATCCGTGAGGCAGTCGCGACGATTGACCTGGCCACTTGGCTGCGGTTCGCGCGGCACCTCACCGGACCGCGCCGCGCCGGACAATGCGGCATCGTGACGGTACGGCGCGACGGGCGGACCTTTCCTTGCGGCCTGTTCTGTTATCGTGTGGAAGACGACCTGAAGCTGGGCAAGGTGCTGACGGCGGATCATTTCGTCGCCGTTGACCTGCTCGATCCTGGCGCGGTCCTGGCAGCGCTGGTCGAGGAGCTGGATGTGCTCGCCAAGAGGTTGGGCTGCGAGGCTGTGCGCAGTCTGGTCCACGGCGGCGCTCCGACCATCGCAGGTGGGCTGTATGCCGCCGGACACCGTCCTGAGGGCGCAACGCCACTGCTGAAGAAGATGCTGGGAGGCAGCCGCAGCGACTGCGCTGGTTCTCCTCGCGCGACGCCACCGGTGCCGTCGCCTGCCGCGGGATGAACTTGCGGCAACCGCCGCCAGCAAAATCACCCATCGCGCGATATTGCCAGCCTGTTGTTCTGCGAAACGGTTACCACCCGCGCGGTGTGCATCCCGACAAGGAGCGTGCTAGCGTCAGCGTGTTGCCACGACAGGAGGACCAAGATGATCAGGCGCATTGTCCTTGGCTTCGCGATCGTTGCCGGGTTGTCCGGCGCCGCGCTGGTGTCCGCCGGGCTGACTGCCCAACCGGCTGCTGCCTGCAACGACCCGCACACGAGTTGAGGCGGGCATAGCGTTCGGGTTGAAGGTCCGGGGAACGGCTCCGGGCCTTCGCCTTTTTGGGCCGTGGTGCTTCGCCGGCCGTGACGCCGGTGAGTGAAGTTCAACAGGGAGGTTGGCCATGCAGGTACAGGCACTCGGCTATGTAGGAATTGGCGCCTCGAACCTCGCGGACTGGACGGAATTCGCCACCAAATGGCTCGGCATGCAGATGGTTGAGCGGGGCAACGCCTGCCGCGCATTCCGCATGGACGACCGCAGCCAGCGCCTGGTCGTGGATCGCTCGCTGGCGGATGGCGAGCGGTATTTCGGCTTCGAGGTAGCCGATGCGGCGTCGCTCGATGCACTTGCCGAGCGTCTGGAGGCAGCAGAGGTCGCGGTGCGGCGCGAACCGGCGGCGCTCGCGGACCAGCGCTGCGTGCGCGGCCTGATCAGCTTCGTCGATCCGGGCGGCAACCGGCTGGAGGCTTTCTGGGGAGCGGCGGTCGCGGATGAGCCGTTCCGTCCGGGCCGCTCGATCTCCGGCTTCCGCACCGGGCCCCTGGGCATGGGCCATGCCGTGTTCCATGTGAAGAACATCGACGACCTGCTCGGGTTCTATCGCGACGTGCTGGGCTTTGGCGTGAGCGACTACATCCTGACGCCGTTCCGGGCCTACTTCCTGCACATCAATCCGCGGCACCACAGCGTTGCGCTGATCGAGACCGGCAAACAGGACCTGCATCACCTGATGGTCGAGCTGTATTCGCTCGACGATGTAGGGCAGGGCTACGACATTGCACTGGGCGAGCCGGAGCGGATCGCCACCACGCTGGGGCGGCATCCGAACGACTGCGTCACGTCCTATTATCTGCGCTCGCCCTCCGGGTTCATGCTGGAATATGGCTGGGGTGGCAAGGAAGTGACACCGGGGAACTGGCAGGCAACCGAGGTGACGGTGGGGCCAAGCCTGTGGGGTCATGACCGGACCTGGCTGCCGGACGATCAGCGGGCACAGGCCCGCGCGATGCGCCTGAAGGCCGCGGAAGATGGCATGCGTGAGCCGCTGCACGTGCTGGAAGGCAATTTCAGCCGGATGCACGGCGTATGTCCCTGGTGGGATGCGGCAAAACAGGCCAGCTAAGGGCTCGAGCGCGCACCTTCCGCATGATGCGCGGCATTGCGCTGGCCGGCATGGCGGACTGGGATGCAGGCTTTCGCGAGTTGGTGCATCTGACCGATCCGGGCACGCTATCGCTGCTGACGATCCGCACGTCACGACCGGTCGCGCCATGGCGCCGACATCGCGCTGCGCGACGCCGCCCTGCTCTGCGGGCAGCTTGCTCGGGCGGCGCGCGGCGAGGTGCCGCTGCTCAACGCCATCCACGACTACGAACGGAGCATGATCCGCTACGGCTTCGATGCGGTGCGCGGCTCGCTGGGGGCGATGAAGGCGTCGCTGAACACCGGGGCGCTGGGCCGGACGGTTTCGCGCGCGACGCTGCGACTTGTCGATCGGATCCCGACACTGAAGCGCTGGTTCTATATGGCGATGGCCGCAGAGTGACGGGCCTATTCGGCAGCCACCGTCGCCGGCTCCTGTCGCGCGACCGAACGCGCGGTGCCGACGCACAGCAGGCTCGCCAGCAACAGCACCGCGACCAGGACAAGGATCAGTTCGGGATGGCCGTGGTCGATCAGCATGCCGAATGGCACCGGCGTAAGCGCCGAGCCAAGCGGCAGGCCGGCGCTGACGAAGCCGAATACCTTGCCCATCTGGCCAGGCGGCGCCGCGTCTTTCAGCATGACGTCGCGCGGAGTGCGGCTGGCGCCCAACGCCAGGCCGGATGCGAACATCAGCGCGATGACGACGAGGCCCGGAACGCTGAGCCAGCCCACCGACAGGGTCAGCGCCGCGGAAATCGTCGTGAACACAACGGCGAACGGCAGGATGTGCCGCTGGTAGGTGTCGGCAAACCACCCACCGACCAGCACGCCGATCGACGAGCCGAACATGTACCCGGTCAGCGCGGACGATGCGACCGCCAGTGTCAGGCTCTTGACGGTGTACAGCACGGTGATCAGCCAGGACTGCACGCCTGCGCCTGCCATCGAGCCCAGCAGGAAGAAGGCGAAGAACAGCAGCATGGTCCGGCTCAGCAGCAGCTCGCGCCCGGAGAGCGTGGGGCCGGCATGCGTCGGCTCGTGGCGCACCTGATCGTTCAGAATGCCGCTCTGCAGCACGATCGAAACCGCCACCGGAACGCCGAGCAGTCCGACCATGATCAGGCTGCCGCGCCAGCCGATTGTGATCGCCAGCAGCGCCATGAGCGGCGGCGCGGCGGCAAAGCCCAGGTTGCCGCTGAACGTGTGCAGTGCGAACGCGCGGCCCATGCGGTCCTTGTCGACCGAGCCCGACAGGATCGCGTAGTCCGCCGGATGGAACACCGAATTGCCCACGCCCGACAGCGGGGCCAACACTAGGATCTGCCAGAAGCTGGTGGCGAAGCCCATGGCGGTGATGCACAGCGACATCAGCAACGCGCCACCGATCAGGAAGCGACGCGCACCGTAGCGATCCACCAGAAAGCCGACCGGCGTTTGCAGCACGGCCGAGGCGGCCGACATCAGCGCGACCGCGAGGCCGAGCTCGGTGAAGCTGACGTGGAATGTCGACTGCCAGGCGAGGAACAGCGGCGGCAGGCACAGCGAATAGAAGTGCGAGAGGAAGTGGCCATTGCCGAGCAGCAGATTGACACGGGTGGAACGGCTCAGGGCCATCGTGCGGCGTCTCCGGGAGGCGCTGGGAGGATGCGGTGACGGTCCTATCGCGTCAACCGCGACGCATCTCCGGCCGCGTCAGAGATTGCCGTTCATTGCCCCGAACCGCGCCTCGTCTGGGCGTCCATGAAGGACCGCAGCACCGCATTCATCCGGGTGAGATGACCGCGCCCCTGTGACTTGAACCAAGCTAGGACATCGGTATCGACACGGAGGTGCACGGACGATTTCCCGTGCGGCATGACCACGTGAGCGTCCCGCCAGAAATCCTCCTCTACCGGGTGGACTGGCGCGTTCGGACGCGTCTTGGTCTCGCCCCTGGACCGACTGGCCTCAAGTTCATCGAGCGAGTATCGCCTGATATCTTCTCTTGCCATTCTCATCCACCTTCCAGGCACTGATGATCCGGCGGATTCGCCCGCGCCACGTGAATGCGACCAGGAAGTAGTCATCGCCCGTGTGTCCAAGCACGCGCATGCGTCGTTCGCCGTACTCCGCTCGCCTGTCTTCCGCTTCAAGCACCGGGTTCCCGAACATCAGAGCGGCATCGGCGAAGTCGACTCCATGTTCCGCCAAATTGCTCAGCCGCTTCTTCTCATCCCACTCGATGCCGGACAGCATGGGTACACGAACGTGCCCACAATGTCATCCACAATGTCAAAGGTGGAACACCGTGTAAGCCGTGTCTTTCCGGTCCGGCAGGCCAACCATCACGCCGTCCGGTCGCTCTCCATCCCCTAGGCGGCCTGGACAGCGGCCAGGCGTGCCAATGGCACGCGGAACGGGCTGCACGAGACGTGATCCAGCCCCACCGAGGTGCACCGCCGATCAGGAAGCGACGGGCATTATAGCGATCCACCAGGAAGCCGACCGGCGTGTGCAGCACGGCGGCGCCAGACATCAGCGCGTCCGTCAGGGAGTTGATCGCTTCCGGCCAGCGCACCGGGTCGAGCGCGGCATCGAAGACGAGGCCAAGACCGCGCACGAACGCCCCCGGCCGGTCCTTCAGCTGTTTCTGCAAATAGCTCCTCTCGGCGTGGCGAACGGCGTGAGCGGGCGACAGAATGCTGTCGAGGTTACACTTTGGCCCCGAGCCGCGCCGTGATCCAGGAATAACTGCCGTCGCAGACGCGATCAATCGGGAGACAGATCAACCTCCCTCTCCGCCTGGGCGGAGAGGGCCGGGGTGAGGTGGGCTCGTGCAAGGACGCCGAGGCATCCCCCGCCTCACCCCAACCCTCTCCACCCCCAAGGGCAGAGAGGGGGTCGGTTACGCCGTCCGGTCGCTCTCCACACCCAGCGCGGCCTGCGCGGCGGCCAACCGAGCGACCGGCACCCGGAACGGGCTGCACGAGACGTAATCCAGCCCGACCGCCTCGCAGAACGCGATCGATGCCGGATCGCCGCCGTGCTCGCCGCAGATGCCGAGCTGCAGTTTGGGCTTCACCTTCCGCCCGCGCTCGACGGCGATGCGCACCATCGCGCCCACACCCTCCACGTCGATCGAGATGAACGGGTCCTTCGGCAGGATACCCTGCTCGACATACATCGGCAGGAATTTTCCCGCGTCGTCGCGCGACAGGCCGAACACCGTCTGCGTCAGGTCGTTGGTGCCGAAGCTGAAGAAGTCGGCGATCTCGGCGATCTTGTCGGCGATCAGCGCGGCGCGCGGCAACTCGATCATCGTGCCGACGTGATACTCGATCCGGTGCCCGGCCTCGGCGAACACCTCCTCCGCCACCTTGTCAACCTGGGCGCGGGTGATCTCCAACTCCTTCATCACGCCGACCAGCGGGATCATGATCTCCGGCTTCGGTGCCTTGCCGGTTTCCTTCGCCACAATCAGCGCGCCCTCGAAGATCGCGCGGGCCTGCATCTCGTAGATTTCCGGGTAGGCAATCCCCAGCCGGCAGCCGCGATGCCCGAGCATCGGATTGGCCTCGGCCAGTTCCGCGGCGCGGCGGCGCATCCCCTCCAGGTTGGCGCCAAGCGAATGCGCGACCTCCTCCAGTTCCACGTCGGTGTGGGGCAGGAACTCGTGCAGCGGCGGATCGAGCAGCCGGATCGTCACCGGCAGATCGCCCATGATCCGGAACAGGTCATGGAAATCGCCCCGCTGGAACGGCAGCAGCTTCGCCAGTGCCGCGCGGCGGCCGGCCTCGTCTGGCGCCATGATCATCTGGCGCACCGCGCTGATGCGCTCGGGGTCGAAGAACATGTGTTCGGTGCGGCACAGGCCGATGCCCTCGGCGCCGTATTTCTTCGCCGTCTCGGCATCCAGCGGGGTTTCGGCGTTCGCCCGCACCTCCATCCGCCGCGCCTTGTCCGCCCACTCCATTAGCGTGGCGAAGTCAGTTGACATGGCGGCCTCGATCATCGCCACGCTGCCGACGAACACCTCGCCCGCGGTACCGTCCAGGGTGATCGTCTCACCGGCGCGGATCGTGCGACCGCCGGCCGATAGCGTCTGCGTGTTGTAGTCGATCGAGATCCCGCCGGCGCCCGCAACGCAGGGCCGACCCATGCCCCGCGCCACCACCGCGGCGTGGCTGGTCATGCCGCCGCGCGCGGTCAGGATGCCGCGGGCCGCATGCATGCCGTGGATGTCTTCGGGGCTGGTCTCCACGCGCACCAGGATGATCGCCTCGCCCTTCTGCGCGCGGCTCTCCGCTTCGTCCGCTGTGAACACCGCCGCACCGACCGCCGCGCCTGGACTGGCGGGGAGTCCCTTCGCCAGCAGTGTACGCGGCGCCTTGGGATCGAGCGTCGGATGCAGCAACTGGTCGAGCGCGGACGGGTTGACCCGCCGCACCGCCTCGGACTGATCGATCAGTCCCTCCCGCGCCATGTCAACCGCGATGCGCAGGCTCGCGGCGGCGGTGCGTTTGCCGTTGCGCGTCTGCAGCATGTACAGCTTGTGCTTCTGCACGGTGAACTCGAGGTCCTGCATGTCCTTGTAGTGCTGCTCGAGCCTTTCCCGGACCTTCATCAGTTCGGCGTAGGCCGCGGGCATCGCCACTTCCAGCGGCGTCTCGTCTGGCTTGGCCCGTGCCTTGGACAGCGGCTGCGGTGTGCGAATGCCGGCCACCACGTCCTCGCCCTGAGCGTTCACCAGGTATTCGCCGTAGAACATGTTCTCGCCGGTTGACGGGTCGCGCGTGAAGCACACGCCGGTGGCGCAGTCATTCCCCATGTTGCCGAACACCATGGTCTGCACGTTCACGGCGGTGCCCCATTCGGCGGGAATGTCGTGCAGCTTGCGATAGGTGTTGGCGCGCGGGTTCATCCACGAGCCGAACACCGCGCCGATCGCGCCCCAAAGCTGCTCCTCGGGGTCCTGCGGAAACGGCTTGCCCGTGTCGGTCTGGATCATGTCCTTGTAGCTGGCGGCGACCCGGTGCCAGTCCTGTGCGCTAAGCTGCGTGTCCTCGGTGACCCCGGTGTCCAGCTTGGCGTGCTCGATGATCTCCTCGAACCGGTGATGATCGACGCCCAGCACCACCGAACCGTACATCTGGATGAAGCGTCGATAGGAGTCCCAGGCGAAGCGCGGATCCTTGGCCTCCGCGCCAAGGCCTTCGACGGTGACGTCGTTCAACCCCAGGTTGAGCACGGTGTCCATCATGCCCGGCATCGACACGCGCGCCCCGGAGCGGACCGAGACCAGCAGGGGCCGTCGCTTGTCGCCGAAATTCAGGCCCACCGCCTTTTCCAGGCGGCCGAGCGAATCACGAACCTGCGAGGCCAGTTCGTTCGGGTAGTTTCGGTTGTTCCGGTAGAATGCGGTGCAGACCTCGGTGGTCAGCGTGAATCCGGGCGGGACGGGCAGGCCGATCCCCGCCATTTCCGCCAGGTTGGCGCCCTTGCCTCCCAGCAGGTTGCGCATATCGGTGCCGCCTTCGTTGTCGCCGGCGCCAAAGTTATAAACCCATTTGCTCATGGCAATTCAGCCCTCGATTTTTGCGAAATCAGCAATCCGGTCCATCGTTGACCGGACTTTATGAAGAAGACGCAAACGATTGCGGCGCAAACCCGGCTCGGAGGCGTTCACAGTCACCTTATCGAAGAAGGCGTCCAGCGGGCTACGGATGCGTACCATGCAACCCATTGCCTCGCCATACTTTTCATCGTGAATAAGTCGTTCAACGACGCGGCTTGCCTCAAGCTCACGGTATAATGCTACCTCCTCGGTCTGATTGAGCAATGCCTCGTCTGGATCGGCGTCATGGCGCTCGCCATCCTTGCGCTCCTCGATGCGCAGAATATTAGCCGCCCGGCGGTATGCGGTCAGCAGGCTGGCGCCATCGCCGGAGCGCAGCAGGTCGGCGACCGCGTCGGTGCGTACGAGCAGGCGCACGATATCGTCATCCGCACCGGCAGCAAATACCGCGGCCAGCACGTCGTGGCGGGCGCCCTCAGCGCGCAGCTGCACACGCAGGCGTTCCGCCAGGAAATCCAGGATATCCTGGGGCGGGACCGGCTCCACGCCGTGGTGTTGCCATGTCTGGCCGGCGGCCTCGATGAGCGGGACCAGGTGCAGCCGCAGCCTGTTCTCGCGGATGATGCGGATAATGCCGAGGGCGGCACGGCGCAATGCGTAGGGATCGCCGCCTCCGGTCGGCCGCTCGCCGATGGCGAAGAAGCCGACCAGCAGGTCGAGCTTGTCGGCCAGCGCGACGGCGATTGACACACCTGCGGTGGGGACTGCATCGGCCGGGCCCCGCGGCGCATAGTGATCGCGGATGGCATCGGCCACGAGCCGTTCCTCGCCGTCGTGCAAGGCGTAGTAGCGCCCCATCACCCCCTGCAGTTCGGGGAATTCGCCGACCATGCCGGTGACCAGGTCGGCCTTGGCGAGCCGGGCAGCGTCCCGTGCCAGGGCAGGCCCGGCGCCGACATGGGAAGCAATCTCTCCGGCCAGGCGCTCCAGCCGGCGCACCCGCTCGCCCTGGCTCCCGAGTTTCGCGTGGAACGTGACATGGTCCAGCAGGGGCACGCGCGATTCCAGCCGAGCCTTGCGGTCGAGGTCCCAAAAGTGCCGTGCATCGGCCAAGCGCGCCCGCAGGACGCGTTCGTTGCCGGCGATCGACGTCGCGCCGCCATCGGCTGGCTGGATATTGGCGACGAAGCCGAAATACGGCGCAGCGGAACCGTCGGAATTGCGGAACGCGAAGTAGCGCTGGTTGACCCGCATCGATACCTGTCGCACTTCCGGGGGCAGGTCCATGTATGCCTCGTCGATGCGGCCGAGCAGTGGCACCGGCCATTCGACAAGTCCCGCAACCTCATCCAGCAGACCCGGATCGTCGACGACCTCCAGCTGCCGTGTTGAGGCGAGGTCTGCAATCCCCTCTCTGATGACCCGTTGGCGCTCGTCCGCATCCACCAGCACCTGGCGCTGGCGCAGTTTCGCCGCCCAGTCGGCGCTTGACGCCACCGCGAAAGCGCCAGGGGCGTGGAAGCGATGTCCCTCGGTCAGGTTGGATGAGGCAAGTCCATGGCCATCGTCCGCGCCGTCGCGCAAATCGAACGGTACCACCGCCCCGTCCAGCAGACAGGCGATGCGCCGCAACGGACGCACCCATACGAAACCGCTGGTGCCGCCCCACCGCATCGATTTGGGCCAGGGAAAGCGGCGCAACAACGACGGCAGGAGGTTAGCGATCAGGTCCGAAGCCGCCACGGCGGGCGCCGACTTCTCCAATACCCAATAGTCGCCTTCCTTGCGCAATTGCTCTTTCGTCGCGGCATGTTTGCGCAGGAAGCCCAGCAGCGCCTGCTCAGGCGCATTTGCCCGTGGCCCACGTTCGGTTGTGCGGTTGGCCTCGACTTCGCTCGCCACCATGGCGGTCAGCGCGACGCGCCTGGGACCATGGAAAGTTCGCACGTCGCGAGGAGAAAGGCTCGCAAGTGCCTCAACGAAAAGGCGGGCGAGATCTTCGGCCGCCCGTGCCTGCATCCGCGCCGGGATTTCCTCGCTGAACAGTTCGAGGAACAGTTCCGGCATGCCCGGCCAAACTCCCCTACGTCATGGCCGGGTCAGCCCGGCCATGACGATGCAGGGGATGCCGAGCCGGCTGTATCAGGCCGCAACCGCGCGGAACGGATCTCGCATGTTCATCGCGATTTCGCGGGTGATCGCCATGATCCGTTCGTCTCGTTCCTTGCGTGCGCGGGCTCGCCCAAGTTCCGCACGCAGCGCCATGATCATGGCGACTTGTAGGCTCTCGCCGGTCAGATCGGCCAACTCGGCCGCAAGCTCGCATGCCTCTTCGTCCTCGATCACCACGACATCCTCGATCCGCAGGTCAGACACGTCGTTCCCTCCGTTTGCTATATAGTTTCACCCGCTACCCACTCTTCGCAACAGCCCTTCGCCAGCGCCCTCACACGCCCGATCAAGCTTGCCCGTTCCGTCACACTGATGACACCGCGTGCGTCCAGCAGATTGAACAGGTGGCTCGCCTTGATGCAGTGATCGTAGGCGGGCAGCGCCAATCCGCGGTCCAACAGTGCCATGCACTCCTGTTCGGCGTCGGCGAAATGCCGCGTCAGCATCGCCGTGTCGGCAAACTCGAAATTGTAAGCGCTGTATTCACGCTCAGCACGCAGGAATACATCGCCGTAGAGCACCCGTTGGTTCCCTGGGGCGCCGTTGAAATCTAGCTCGAATACATTGTCAACGTCCTGCACATACATCGCCAGCCGTTCCAGCCCGTATGTCATTTCGAAGCTTGGCAGCACCACCGGGATGCCGCCGACCTGCTGGAAGTAGGTGAACTGCCCCACCTCCATGCCGTCGCACCACACCTCCCAGCCCAGGCCCCAGGCGCCAAGCGTCGGGCTCTCCCAATCATCCTCGACTAAGCGGAAGTCATGCAGCAGGGGGTCGAGGCCGAGTTCACGGTAGCTTTCCAGCAGCAGGTCCTGAGCGTCCGGCGGGCTTGGCTTGATGATCACCTGGTATTGGTAATAGTGCTGCAACCGGTTCGGATTCTCGCCATAACGCCCATCCGTAGGTCGCCGGCTCGGCTGCACATAGGCGGCGCGCCACTGTTGGGAACCGAGCGCACGCAATGTCGTTGCCGGATGGAACGTTCCCGCGCCCATCTCCACGTCGTACGGCTGCAGGATCACGCAACCCTGGCGCGCCCAAAAGTCGTGCAGACGCGAAATTACACCCTGGAAGCTGGGTTTGGCGCAGTCCATCTGACCTGCTCGGTTGGTCACGCGGCGGTATAGAGCACCGTTACCAGAACGAAGCAAGACACTCCGGCGATGAAATGTGCAGACTGGGTTGGACTGGGCGTTGTCGCGACCATCCTGGCCGGCCTGGTCCTATTCCGGCGAGGATATGTCGAGCCGCGCGAATGGGCCAAGCTGTGTGCCGCCGCGGCGCCGCCTCTGTCGTGCCTGCCGCGCGCCGAGATGCTCTGGCTGCAACGCTGGTATCTTTGGGGCATCGGGGCGCTGTTGCTGTGGCTCGGGGTGTTCCTGCATGGACAACCCATCGTTGCGGTGGCGGCAGTGGCACTATGGGCGGTGGAGGTCACCAATTAGAACGCAACATGGCGGATGATCGGCCTTGCGCTGGGAGTGGATTAGACGGGAGCGCGAGCACGCACCGGACGCAAGGCGCTGAACAGCGCCGGCACTGCCCGGACCAGCGCTGCCGCGTTCCAGTTCAGCGACTGCCGGTTCGGCGGGCCCTCGTTGATCGCACTCGCGACCGCGGCAACCTCGGGCGTGCGGCCGGCCTACAGCTCCGCCCGCCCTGGTTCCAAGTGGTAGATTGCCGAACAGGGCGCGCGTGGTTGTTGCAATCAGCGGCACGATGCCCACCGATAGGGGAAGATCACGATGTCGTGGGTCCACCAGCAGTAGAAGCTGCATCACCGCGGCCGTCCACGGGAAGACGAACATAAGGTCGTCGAGTAGCCAAGATCGCAATGGAAAACAGGGCAACCGACGGCGCAATTGTTCTCCTACCATTTCGGTCGTGCCCGCATCGCTTCGCTCTGTCGGCATGGGATGGGCAGTAGAAGCAATACGGGCGAGGCGCGGGGCATGCGGCGCGGATGAGGCAGCCAGGCTGGCGGCGAACGCGTGGCGGGAGCAAAATATCCCGATGAGTATCGACGGACTGAGTGACGCGGTCATCAGTGCCATCCTTGCCGAAACGCGGCGGATCGCGGTGGTCGGCGCGTCCGACAAGACGTGGCGGCCCTCGCACGGCGTGTTCGGCTTTCTGCTTTCACGCGGCTACGACGTGACGCCGGTCAATCCGATGCTGGCCGGCCGCGCGATCCATGGCCGTACGGCCGTCGCAAATCTGGCGGAGGCGACGCCCCTGGAGATGGTCGATATATTCCGTGCCTCGGCCAATGCCGGAGCGGTCGTGGACGAGGCGATCCGGCTCGGTGCGAGAGTGGTCTGGATGCAGCTTGGCGTGGCGGACGAGGCTGCGGCGGAACGGGCGCGGACGGTGGGGATAATCGTGGCGATGGACCGCTGTCCGGTGATCGAAGTTCGCAGGCTGGGCCTCACACGGCATTGAAGGAAGGGCGTCGTGGCGCCACATCGCACGGCACGGAAAACCCAAGGGTTGCTCCAATGACAAACGAAGAACGCGACATCATCACACAGTTCATCGCCCGGGTCGGCGGCGCGCAGGCGCCCGGCCAGGGGACGTTCGGCGGATCGGTGCCGGCGACGACTGCGCCGCCCTTGCCGCCGGTCGATCCCGAGGCGGACAGGCTGATCGCAGAGCAGTTCAGCCGTTACCCGGAAGCGCGCTATCGCCTCACGCAGCTAGCGTTCATCCAGGAGCATGCGCTGGCTGAGGCGCAGAACCGCATACAGCGCCTGGAATGGGAGGCGCAGCAGGCGCGGCAGGCGGCCCAGCAGGCGCAGCAGCAACCCGCTGGAAGTTCTGGCGGTGGGTTCTTTGGCGGCCTGTTCGGCGGTGGGTCGCGCTCGGCACCTCCGCCGCAGCAGGGCGGCCCGGGGCCGGCCTGGAACCAGGGGCCGGGACCGGCGCCGAACTACCAGCAAGGCGCCCCACCCCCGCCGCAATATGCGCCCGGCTATCAGCAGGGCATGTTCCAGCGCCAGGGCTCCGGATTCCTAGGTTCGGCGCTGACCACCGCCGCGGGCGTCGCCGGCGGCCTGGTTGCGGGCAATGCGCTGATGAACCTCTTCTCTGGCTCACATGGTATGGGGGGCGGGTTCGGCGGGGGCTTTGGGGGCGGCGGAGCAGCTGCGAGCCCCTGGGGCACCGCGCCGACGGCACCCGACCAGGGCTACATCGATCAGGGCACGTGGTCGGATCCTGCTGGTGGCGCGGGTACGACGGATCCCGGCTATGTCGACAACGGCACGTGGGACACACCGGGCGGAGGTGACCAGTCCTCCTTGACCGACAACAGCGGTGGCAGCGATCCCGGTTGGGACACCGGCGGTGGCGGTGGCGGCTCGGACGATGATTCCCTGATCTGAGCGGACTGTGGCCGGCCCGGTGCCGAAACTGCCACCTGTATAGGGGGACACGAACTCAGGAAGCGCAACGCCTCGCCTTGCCTGGTTGCTGCGCCTCGTGCCGGTCATTGTCCTCTGGAACGAATGACCGGGGCGACCTGCTTGCGTTTCCAGTCGCGCTGAAACGCTTTAGTAGGCGTTGCGGCTCGAGAAGCAGAACAGGACTGTCCGGACCAGGATCTTGAGGTCGAGAACCAGCGACCAATTCTCGATATAGGCCAGATCATAGTCGATGCGGCGCTGCATTTTCTCCAACGTGTCGGTTTCGCCGCGGAGACCGTTTACCTGCGCCCAACCGGTGATGCCCGGCTGAACACGATGCCGACCCAGATAGCCGCCGATCAGAGCCGCATACTGATCATTGTGCGCCAGTGCGTGCGGACGCGGTCCGACCAGCGACATGTTGCCCTGTAGCACGTTGAGCAGCTGCGGCAGCTCGTCGAGGCTGGTGCGTCGGAGGAAGCGGCCAACCCGCGTCACGCGCGGGTCGTTGCGCTGGGCCTGGGGTACTTCCAGCTCAGGGCCCGGCACGTGAACCATCGTGCGAAACTTCAGGATTTCGAAGGCGTTGTTGTTGAAGCCAAGCCGTTTTTGCCGGAACAGGACCGGCCCGGCGCTGTCGAACTTGATCGCGACCGCGATTGCCAGCATCAGCGGCAGAAAAAGCAACAGAAGCAGAATTCCCAGCGCGACGTCCTCGGCACGCTTCACGACTATTCCCCAGCCGGTGAGCGGTCGGCGAAAGATCGTCAGGACCGGACTGCCAAAGAGAAGTCTGGGCTCCTGTCGCGGGAAGGCCGCTTGAAGGAAACTCGTGCAAAGATGAACATTGGTGGGGACTGTGCCGAGCTTTCGGACCACCGTCCCGATCTCGGATTCGTCTCCGCCCATGGCGGCCACGATTATGTCATCAACCCGAAAAAGGCGAGTGAGTCGGATCAGGTCGTCGATTCCGTCGCTCCGATCGCCTTGGGCTGAGAACACGCCAAGAAGATGCGTATCCGCCCCGCCGGATTCGACAATCTGATGCGCGAGTGCGTCCCCGTTTCCGCCCATGTCGATAACGGCCACCATCCGGGCCAACCTTCCACACCGGCGCCATCTTTCGACTTGCAGCAGTGCGACCACACGGACAAGACCGAACCCGGCGAGCGCGCCCACAAACCAGGCGAATGCCCAGGCGCGCGAGAAACCTTCCGAGGTCTTGGTGACATAGCCAAGCGCCAGCAACAGCGCGAAGACCACTGACCAGTTGCGGAGCGCCCGGCCAAGCTGAACGGCCAGCCCGTCCATGATTCGTGCAGAGTAGGCGCCCGAACCCCGCATGAGTTCCAGCATCAGCGCAGCGGCAAGCAGCGTCGTGGACGAAACTCCTATCGGGATCGTCCAGTCCAAGTACCGCAGCATGTGTGCCATGATGGAAGGCAGGATCACCGCCAGCGCGTCGCCGAAAACGAGGCCCCCCGCGAGGAGCCGCAGAGGCTCGATACTGGCCGAGTAGGTCCGCGCGCCGGTATGCGCCTCGCTCCACGCCATCGACGCAAACGCGCTGCCGGCCACCGGATCGACATCCGCAATTGGCGGCTCGTGCCGTGCTTCAGCCGTGGTCATTCCACACCCCTGACACGGCTGAATTCATCGGTCGGCGCCGCATCCGCGGTTCGAAAAGCCATCCTGTGCCTCCATGCTGGACCCACGCCTGTGAATTGCGACAGCATATGCCGATCTGGGCCGTCTTGCTTGGACCGGTTGGATACGGGGCGTCGCGCGTTGCCGCCGCGGTGGCACGGCTCGGGTGCCATCACCCGGCTGAACGGCGCCGGGGCCGGTTTGCTCGTTGCCTCGTCGTCAAGGGCCGCGATGCTGTTGCTACCGGGGTCATACACGTCGAGGTTGCGCAAGTCTGCCCTCCACACCGGAGTCGGCGCAACTCCCCCGAACTTCGGCATGTAGCGCGCTAGCGTATCGCTCGTGCAGCCGTCGAGATCAGGCTCGTACATGCGTTCACCGCTCGCCATCATTCCAATGCCGCATTGAACGTCCCAATTCTGGTTACCGAAACTGTCTTTCAGACCACGCATCGACGACTAAGGCTGACGCCACGATTAAGTACCATCTCATAGCAGCGCGGGCACCTCACCATTGGGAGAGTATGCCGATTGTGCCAGCGCTTTCTGACAAACCCATGGCAAACGGGTATCGCGCATTGATCACGAGGTTGCTAGCTGCCGAACGCGACGTTTTTTTGATGGATGTCGGCCGCCAGTTCCGCTGTTTCACCTCTTGGCATGGCAGAATAGACCACGAAATCAGAATAAGTGGCTGGAACGTGTCTGGCTTGCTTGGGCAGTTGCTGGCGCGGGAGCACTGCCCCGCCGTTTGCCGGCGCGAACGGCCGGGCACTTATACTTTGGGGGTAACGCCACGGTTTCGACACCATATCCTTCTCACCTCTTGAATTCCGACCGGCACATCGTGATGCTGTTGTGCTGGTCAGTCCGGCCACTTCAGCGGCGGAATTCCCGGCTGGATCGGCCAAAAACAAGGAGTGCCTTGTGACACACGTTGCCGTGATTGGTGCCGGTCCGTACGGGCTGTCGATTGCTGCTCATCTACGCGAAAAGCAAGTGCCGTATCGCGTGTTCGGCGTTCCAATGCTGATGTGGCGGCAGCACATGCCCGAGGGCATGGTGCTGAAATCCGACGCCTTTGCCAGCAATCTCTCCGCGCCGGGCAACAAGTTTCCGCTGGAGCGATTCTATTCTGAAAACCAGCGGCCGTATACGCCTGTCGGCCTGCGGACCCCGCTCGATACGCTGATCGCTTATGGACTGGAATTCCAGCGTCGGCATGTCGGGAGAGTCGAAGAGTCACAGGTGGTCAGCGTCAGCCGAAGCGACAGCCAGTTTCAGATCGACCTTGACACTGGCGAGCATTTCCAGGCCGACAAAGTGGTCGTTGCATCCGGCTTGATGGCATTTCGGAATTGCCCGATCAGCCTGTCCAATTTGCCCAGCAAGACCTGGTCTCACGTGTCGGCGCATCGCGACCTGTCGCCATTCGCTGGCAAGCGTGTGCTCGTGATCGGCGGCGGTCAGTCCGCCTTGGAGACTTCTGCCTTGTTGCGGGAAAACGGTGCCGATGTAACTATCGTCACGCGCCGGCCGGTTCACTGGTATGACCCCGCTGGAGAGATGGTGAAGACCGATCCCTGGAGCCGTCTCCGTCGGCCGAACTTCGGTCTCGGTCCTGGATGGCGCACATGGTTCTGGTCGGAAGCGCCGGCCGCATTCGGTTATCTTTCCCAAAGGATCCGGCTTGCAAAAGCGTTCACGACCTTCGGCCCGGCTGGGTCGGGTTGGCTCAAGCACCGGGTGGATGGCCTCATTCCGGTCCATACAGGGACGATCAGAGGCATTCGCACCAGGGGAGACGAAGTGCATTTGTCCGTTCATCAGGGCGAGCGAACGACACATCTGGCTGCCGACCATGTAATCGCCGCAACAGGCTACGCACCAAACATCCGCCGTCTGTCCTTCCTGGAGCCGATACTGTCGGCAATCAAATGCTACGACAGTGGGCAGCGGGAAGGCGGCCTGCCCGTTCTGGACCGTGCTTTCCAGTCGTCGGTGCCCGGACTGCATTTCGTGGGTGCCATCAGTGCAACGACGTTTGGGCCATCCATGCGGTTCATCTATGGCACCAAGTTCACATCCGGCCGGATTGCTCCGTCGCTTACACCCAGCGAGACAGCGCGTGTCGCAAACAAGCTGTCACGGCAGCCAGCGTGAACCACAGCAACCTGCGTATCGTCCTGCTCTGCCATTACGGCAGAACAGGCTACAATATCCTGCGTGCGCTCGGCAGCATAGGAGCCGAGGTGTTCGCGGTAATCGACCGGCGATCTGCCTCGCTCCGTTTCTCTACCCGCTGCAAGGTGATTCAGTTCGCTGATCGCATCGACCTGGCTGATCCGACGACCGTAGTCAAGCGTATCAATGAACTGCACAAGACCGAGTTCATCGACTGCGTGATGGCAAGCGATGTCGAGAGCCTGACACTATTGGCAAACATCAAGGACGGCCTGCTTCCCGCGACCTTCCCCATGGCGAAGCTGTCAGTGATATTGCAGCTCAACGACAAATGGGAGTTTTGCAAACTTTCGCGCAAGACCGGAGTCGCGATCCCCAATACCATATTCTTTCCGGAAAAGTGCGCGGTCGACGCGCATCAGATAGAAACCGAGATCGGCTTTCCCGCGGTTCTGAAGCCATCGCAGGGCTATGGACAACGGGGAATCGTCCATTTTTTCGGACGCGAGGATGTGGAGAGCTACCGGCGCGAGGCTCCCGACCACGGGGGTGTGGTCGTGCAGGAGTTTGTCGAAGGCCCCGACTGGGCGATCAGTGTCTTCGCCTTGGACGGCAAGGTAGCACTCTGGATCGCATGGGAGTGCCCTGGACAGTTAGAAAAATCGTATGGCGTTGGGCGATTCCAGACCACCGAGTTTCAGAGCCGGACAGACCTCTTGGACATGGCCGCCACACTTGTTGCTGAGACCAATTTCTCCGGCGTTGCCAATTTCGACGCGCGGCTTGATGTCAAGACAAACTCGATGAAGCTGTTCGAATGCAATCCGCGGTTCTTCGGCCGACTTTCGGCGGCGCGCCTGTGCGGCCTGGATTTCGTAAAGGTAGGTCTGCCATTTGAAACTTCGCAGCCTCTATCCGTGCGCCACGGCTTCTACTGCCCATGGCAGGAATTATTTACCGCTCGCGGCTGGAGAAACCTTCGGTCAGGGCGTTGGAACAAGGATCATCTATTCCAGGACGTTTATGAAATGCTGATGGATCCAATCCCGCCAGTAGTGCGTAAACTGATTAGCGAGGACAGCCTCGCCTGAACGACGAATTGTGATGTGGACATTTGTCATTTGCAGATAGGTTTGCAGACCCGCTATTCCCCATGGCGCCCAATGATACCGAATGGCCTGCGCCGTCCGGTTTGACAGACCAGAGTTGAGTTATGTCAGGCCGCCTGAACTTTCTCAACTGCTGCCGATCAGGATCCCCGTGGCAAACACGAGCGCGCCACCGAACGCCACCTGCAACGTCGCGTAAACAGGGGGCGTATCCATGTATTTCCAGCGAATCCAGCTGATCGCCGCGAGTTCAGCCACCACAACGGCGACGGCGACAGACATGGCCGTCCAGAAGGAAGGGATCAGGAACGGCAATGTATGGCCGATGCCGCCAAGCGTGGTCATCGCACCGGTGATTGCGCCGCGGATCACCGGAGCGCCACGGCCGGTGAGGCTGCCGTTGTCCGACAGCGCCTCGGCGAAACCCATGGAGATGCCGGCGCCGATCGAGGCGGCGAGCCCGACGACAAACGCCTGCCATGTGTTCTGCGTTGCCAATGCCGCGGCGAACACGGGCGCGAGAGTCGACACCGAACCATCCATCAGCCCGGCCAGTCCCGGCTGGATCACCTTCAGGACGAAGGACGCCCGGGCATGCGCATCCTCGCCGCGGCGGACGTTGTCGGGCAGGTTCTGGTCGCGCAACTGGTCGGCGCGGTGTTCGTGCTCCACCTCGGCCTCGGCCAGGTCGCCAAGCAATTTCCGCACCGAGACATCTTCACTGCGCGCGGCGGCGCGGCGGTAGAACTGCTGGGTCTCGGTTTCCATGCTCTCGGCGAGGTTGCGCACTTCGTCGAGGTTCAACGGATAGATCTGCCAGACCGGCTTGTGGTGGATGAAGCCGCGCACATCCTGGCGGCGGATCAGTGGGATGTGCTCGCCGAATTTCGCGCGGTAAAGTTCGAGCAGACGCTGGCGATGCTCGCTCTCCTCCTCGGCCATCTCGGTGAAGACGCTGGCGCTGGCGGGGTAGTCGGCCCGCAGGCCCTCGGCGATGTCGGTATAGACGCGGTTGTCCTCTTCCTCGTTGGCGATCGCCAATGCGAGGACTTCGCGTTCCGTCAGGTCGGAAAAGTTGCGCATGGCGCGCACATTGGCGACTGGCTGGCCGCCGTCAAGTGAGCGGCGAAACGGTGCAAATGCTTCGCAACAGCAATTTCAACCGCCCAGCGCGGCGTCCACGGCGGCGCCGAGGCGGTCGACGATCGCACCGATATCGGCCGCGCCGGCGATGTAGGGCGGGGCCACGATGACATGGTCGCCCTGCCTGCCGTCGATCGTGCCACCCATCGGATAGATTGCCAGGCCCCGCGCCAACGCCTCCCGTTTGACACGCTCGTTGATCTTCAGCGCCGGGTCGAACACCTGCTTGGTTGCGCGATCAGTGACGAACTCCAGCGCCCAGAACAGCCCACGACCGCGCATGTCGCCGACGTGGCGGTGGTTGCCGAAGCGCTCGATCAACGCGGACTCCAGCCTCGCACCCATTGAGCGGATGTTCGCCAGCAGGTTGTCCTCGCGGATGATGCGCTGCACTTCCAGCGCCGCCGCACAGGCCACCGGATGCGCCTGGTAGGTGTGGCCGTGCATGAACCCGCCCGAGCCGTTGTCGATCGCACTGACGATCTTGCCGCCGATCAACACGCCGCCGATCGGCTGGTAGCCGCCGCCAAGGCCCTTTGCCACCACCTGCAGATCGGGCGCGATGTCTTCCTGCTCCCACGCGTGCATCGTGCCGGTGCGGCCCATGCCGCACATCACCTCGTCCAGGATCAGCAGCGCGCCGTGGCGGTCGCAGATTTCGCGCACGCGCCTGAAATAGCCCGGCAGCGCCGCGACGCATCCGGTGGTGGCGCCGACCACCGGTTCGGCGATGAAGGCGATGATCGTATCCGGTCCGAGGCGTTGGAATTCAGCCTCTAGTTCGTCGGCCAGACGATCGACGTATTGCTGATCAGACTCATCGTCTCGCTTGAACCGATAGGCGAAACACGGGGAGACGAGGCTGAACGCTGGCGCCAGGATCGGTTCGTAGAGCGCGCGGCGCATCATGTTGCCACCGGCGGCCAGCGCGCCGAGGGTATTGCCGTGGTAGCCCTGGCGGCGTGCGATGAAGCGGGTGCGCTGGGGCTGGCCGATTTCCACGAAGTACTGCCGCGCTAGCTTCAGTGCCGCCTCGGTGCCCTCGGAGCCCGAGGAGCAGAAATAGGCGTGCGTCAGGCCGCCTGGTTCGCCGTCCAGCACGACGTGCGCCAGGTTCTCGGCGGGTTGGCTGCTGAACGTGCCCGTATGGGCGTATGCCATCGTCGCGGCTTGTCTGCCGATCGCGGCGGCAATGCGCTGGTTGCCGTGGCCGAGGCACGCCACTGCGGCGCCGCCAGATCCGTCGATGATCTTCGTGCCGTCGGCGAGGTGAAGGTAGATCCCCTCGCCGCCAACCGCTGTGGGTGGGACGGCGCCAGAACGATGCAGGACGCGGCTGGTCATGCACAGCAATCTATCGGACAGCGGGGTATTCGGACAGGCATCAGGTGACCCCGTCATCCGGCGGCAACGACCGATCGAGACCCAACAACAGTGCCCGCACTTGCCCTTCCATGGCCGGCAGGTCTCGTCGCACCGTCGCCCAGGTCTGAATAAGGTCGATGTTGAAATATCCGTGCGCCAGCGCATTGCGCATCTCGTAGGGTGAGCGCCAAGGAACATCGTCGTGGGCGGCAGCGAACTCCGCATGATGTTTCAGGTCGTTGCGACACGCCTCGCCGACAACCTCCAGATTTCGGATCACAGCGTCCTGGATCAGGGGCGATCGCAGGAAATCGTCTTCCGTCAATCCGGTGGTCTAGCTGCTTATCCGTCCGACGGCGTCGATGATGTGCCGCAGATAGTCAGCGAGTCGCAGGGAGCGAGGCCGTCGTGTCATCAGACCGGCACGGCGGTCGCCAGGACCTCATCGCGAAAACTGTCGGGCAGGGAGCGGGGCGAGACGACATCCACCGAAATGCCGAGCAGGTCGCGTAATTTCCAGCGGATTGCGCCAACATCGAACAGCGACATGCCGTCAGCCGGGTCGACCAGCAAGTCGAGATCGCTGTCTTCGGTGTCCTCGCCATAGAGGACGGACCCGAACACGCGCGGGTTGCTCGCGCGATGCATCGCGACAACATCGCGAATGGCCGCACGATGCTGGTCGAGCAATGCCGATGGTTTCACGATGCTCCTCCGCCGACCGGTCGCAAACTCCTGACATGAAAGCGAACCCGGCCGTCACGGACATTCCGAACACCCATGGTGTGCGTCATTCCGCCGCCGCCTTCCTGCCAGGCACCAGATGCGCGACCCGCGGCGCCACCTCCTGCATCAGCAGACGCAGCGAATTGTGCCAAGCCTCCGGCTGTTCCACGTAGTCGAAGCCGAACACCAGCAATCCGCCGAAGCCGCCCGCCTCGTGATAGATGCGTTCCAGCTTCTCGGCCACCGTCGCGGGCGAACCCACCAGCCAGTTGTGCTTCGCGCAGTACTCTGGCGTGACATCGGAATCCGCGATGTCGGGATCGTGCTTGAGATACTCGAGGAACCCGAAATTGCCGAGCAATGGGAGAAAATACTCGCGCATCATCCGCCCCATCATGCTGCCCGCCGACAGGCGCCAGGCCTCCTCATCGGTGTCGGCCACGAACACCTCGCGCACCAGCCGCCAGTCGGCACGGTTTGGCGTGCGGCCCGAGCGGGCAGCGCCGATCTCCACCGCCTCCCAGTGGCTCGCCACGTAGGCTGGATTGAGGTTGAGGCTGAGCGGCAGGAACCCGCGCTCGCCGGCAAGCTTCAGCGTGTCGGACTGCTTGGAGAAGCCGGCCACGCCGATCGGCGGATGCGGTTTCTGCAGCGGATAGATGTGCGGCTTCAGGAAACCGAACATCGGCTCCGGCTTCTCGACCTTCCAGAATTTCCCCTCGTACTTGAAGTGCGGTTCCTCGCTCCACATGCGCAGGATGATGTCGAGCGCCTCGCGCGTCATTTCGCGGTTGACGCCGGCGGTGCCGTCCACCTGGAACATCGCCCAGTCGGTCGGCAGTCCCGATGCGGCAACCCCGAAATTCAGCCGCCCACCGGACAGATGGTCGAGCATCGCCACACGGGCGGCGAGTTCGGCGGGGTGGTGATAGGGCAGCAGGAAACCGCCCGGACCAATGCGGATGCGCTTGGTCTGCAGCAGCGCCTGGGCGATCAGCAGGTCGGGCGAGGGATGCGGCTCCCACGGCGCCGTGTAGTGCTCGCCGATCCACGCCTCCGCGTACCCCAGTTCGTCGAGCCAGCGCAGCGTCTGAAGGTCCCAGTCGTGGCCCTCCTTCAGGCCGCGCTCGGGCGGATGGGAGGGCATGGCGAAATAGCCGAAATCCATGGCGGGCCTCCTTGCTTGATGGGGCAGGCTACACCCGGCGGCATCGCGGTTGCCATTGCCAGCCAGCGCAGCCATATTGGCACCATATCGCAACCGGGGCGCAATCCATGACCGTCACGCTGTCGATCAAGAACGTTCCCGCGGAGCTGGCCCGGCAGCTGCGCGAGCGGGCCGTGCGACATCACCGATCACTGCAGGGCGAACTGATGGCGATCATCGAAACTGCGGCGGTCCAATCCCCGCGATCGCTGAGAGAGCTTGGCGACCTTGCGCAGCAACTCGGGCTGCGCTCGCCCTCGGGCGAATCGGCGAGAATGGTCCGCGACGATCGCGATGATCCGGATCGTTGACGCATCGGCGATCGGCGCCGTTCTGCTGGTGGAGCCGGCATCCGCCTGGGTCACTGAACAGACAGACGGCAGCGAGCTGATTGGCCCTGCCATACTGCCGTTTGAGGTCGGCAACATCTGCTGGAAGCGACTTCGACGTTCGCCCGCCGACACTGACCGCGTCATGGCAATCTGGTCCGCCTGGTCCGCGTCGCTTCCTGTGCGGTTGGTCATGCCCGATCCGACGTACACGTTGCGTCTGGCATACGAAACCGGGCTGACATTCTACGATGCAAGCTATGTCCGACTGGCGCAGGATTACGATGCGGACCTTGTCAGCCTGGATGCGCAGCTTGTCCGCGTGGCACGCAGGCTTGGCCTGCGTGCGCCGGCGTCTCACACCACGCCGCGCTCGCGCAGCTGATCCGATTCCCCGGGGGAGAAACCAAGCTCGCGCAGAACGTCCTGGGTGTGCTCGCCAAGCTTTGGCGCCGGACCGCGCACCGGCAGCGGCGCCCCGTCGATGTGCAGCGCCGAACCGAGCATCGACACGGCGCCGTGTCCGGGGTGCTCGACCGTCACCACGGACCTCTGGTCGATCACCTGTGGGTCGGCGAACACCTGCTCCAGGTTCATCACCGGCGAACACGGCACCCCCGCGTCGTTGAGCACACGGATCCAATGCTCGCTCGTCCCGCGGACCGTGCGTGCCTCAATCTCGGCATTGATCTCCGCCCGGTTCTCAGCGCGCAGCGCGTTGGTGGCGAACTCCGGCCGCTCGCGCAGCGCCTCGTTATCGAGCGCGCGCAGCAGCCGCAGATACATCTCCTCGCCGGCCGGCGCGATGGCAATCTCGCCATCGGCGGTACGGAACAGGCCGTAGGGCGACCCGATCGGATGGTCGTTGCCGGTGCGTTTGGGCAATCGGCCGGTCGCCAGAAAATCGGTCGCCATGAACCCCAGAAAGCTGATCAACCCGCCGGTCAGGCTCACCGACGCGGCGCCGCCCTCGCCGGTCCGTCCCTCGCGCAGGAGTCCGGCGACGATGCCCAGCGCGGCATAGAGCCCGGCGACGAGATCGCTGACCGGCGGGCCGGAGCGCATCGGTGGCTGATCGGCGGCGCCGTTGACGCTCATGAACCCGCTCATCGCCTGCGCTATGAAATCGAAGCTCGGGCGGTCGCGATACGGGCCGGTGTTCCCGAACCCGGTGATGCTACCGCGCACCAGATGCGGATTGAGCGCGCGCAGCCGCTCGTCCGTGAAACCCATCGCGCTGAGCACGCCAGGCCGATAGTTATCGACCAGCACGTCGCTCTTCGCGATCAGCCGCGCCAGAATGTCGCGCCCCTCTTCGGCGCGCAGGTTCAGCGTGATCGAGCGCTTGTTGCGATTGTAATTGGCGAAATACCACGACAGCCCGTCCTTGATCGCACCCTGCGCGCGCACCGTGTCGCCCTCGCCCGGCGTCTCGACCTTGATGACCTCGGCGCCAAGATCGCCCAGCAGCATCGTGCAGAACGGACCCGACAGCACGCGCGTAAGATCGAGCACGCGAATGCCCGACAGCGGCAGCGACGCCATGACGGTCAATGCCGGAAGTGGCGCATGCCGGTGAACACCATAGCGATGCCGGCGGCGTCCGCCGCTGCGATCACCTCGTTGTCGCGCATCGAGCCGCCGGGCTGGATCACCGCCGTCGCGCCTGCCGCCACCGCTGCCTCCAAACCGTCGGCGAACGGGAAGAACGCATCCGATGCGACGACGCTGCCCCGCGCAAGCGGCGCATCGAGCCCGGCTGCCTTTGCGGCGGCCTCGCTCTTCCAGGCGGCGATGCGCGCGCTGTCCACGCGGCTCGGCTGGCCTGCGCCGATGCCCACTGTCGCGGCGTCCTTGGCGTAAACGATGGCGTTCGACTTCACGTGCTTGCAGACCGTGAAGGCGAACAGAAGATCGGAAAATTCCGCATCGGTCGGGGGGCGCTTCGTCACCACCTTCAGCTCATGGGGGAGCACCCGACCATTGTCCCGTGTCTGCGCCAGAAACCCGCCCGAAACGCTGCGGAACACCAGTCCGGATGCGGACGGATCGGGCACGCCGCCGGTCAGCAGCAGGCGCAGGTTGCGCTTGTGCGCGAACAGCGCCTTCGCCGCATCGTCGGCATCCGGCGCAATTATCACCTCGGTGAAGATTGCTGCGATCTTCTCGGCCGCCGCCCCATCCAGCGTGCGGTTCACTGCCACGATGCCACCGAACGCCGAAATCGGATCGCAGCGCAATGCCTTCTCCCACGCCTCGGCCAATGAACCGGCGCTCGCGACGCCGCAGGGATTGGCGTGCTTGATGATCGCGACTGTCGGTGCGTCGAACTCCGCAACGCATTCGAACGCGGCGTCAGTATCATTGAGGTTGTTGTAGGAGAGTTCCTTGCCCTGCACCTGCACCGCGGTCGCGACGCCGCGGCGTGCGCCGTTCCCATAGAATGCCGCAGACTGGTGCGGGTTCTCGCCATAGCGCAGAGTCTGACGCAGCGTGCCTGCGATTGCGAGGCGCGGGGGGAAATCGTCGCCGCGCCGTTCGGCGAACCAAGCGGCGATCGCGGCGTCATATGCAGCGGTCCGCGCATACGCCTCACCGGCCAGCCGACGCCGTAGGGAGAGGGTTGTGCCGCCATGCTGCGCGATCTCGTCCAGCGCCTCCTGGTACTGATCCGGCTCCGTCAGCACGGTGACAAAGTCGTAGTTCTTCGCCGCGGCGCGTATCAGCGCCGGACCGCCGATGTCGATATTCTCAACGCACTCCTGTTCCGCTGCACCCCGGACCACCGTCGCCTCGAACGGATAGAGGTTCACTGCGACGAGATCGATCGGCGCGATGCCATGCGCCGCCATCTGCGCCACATGCTCGGGCACATCGCGCCTGCCGAGAATTCCGCCATGGATCTGCGGCACCAGCGTCTTCACCCGTCCGTCGAGTATCTCTGGAAAACCGGAATGCTCCGAGACCTCCTTCACAGCCACGCCGGCCTCACGCAGCACACTGGCAGAACCACCGGTTGACAGGATCTCAGTGCCGCGCGCCGCCAGTGCCTGCGCAAACGGGATAAGGCCGGCCTTGTCGGAGACGGAAATCAACGCGCGGCGAACGGGGACAATGTCGATCATGGCCTCTGGATACAGGCTCACGCGCTACAACCCAAGCAGGTCCAGCGACCGCGCGACGACCAAGCCTTCATCGTACAATATGCTCGCCCGTTCGCGGCCCGCCACGCCCATCGCCGCCCGCAATCCAGCATCCGCGGCCACCTGCTTCAATGCCTCGGCCAGCGGCGCGACCTGCCGTGGCGGCACCAGCAATCCGGTCACCCCCGGCACAACCTGTTCTCGAGGCCCCCGTATGTCGCTGGCGACAACCGGCAGGCCGACCAGCATCGCCTCGATCACCGACATTGGCATGGCCTCGAAATAGCTCGGCAGGACAAAGATGTCAGCGGCGGCCAGCACCGCGGCGACGTCATCGCGATAGCCGAGCAGCCGCAGTCGATCGCCCAAGCCGGACTCCCGGAGGAGCGCGGCCATGTCCTCGCCGCGATCCGAAACGAGTTGCTCCCCCACCACCCAGAGCTCCGCCTCCGGAACGTTTCGCATCGCCGCGGCCAGTTCCGGATAGCCCTTGTCGCGAACCAGTCGGGAGACCGCCACGATCACCACGCGATCCGCTAGTGTGCCCAGCGCGGCACGAATGGCGGAACGAGCGTCTGGATCAGGTCGGAACAGCGCCGGGTCGCGACCATTCCCGACGGCAACAGCGTCCCGGAAAATGTGCAGTCGCCGCGCGTCCGCCGCCTCACTGGCCGAGACGGTCATGTAGACGTCAGTCAACCGGCCGCCGATCCATTCCATGACGACGCTACCGTTGCGGCGCAGCCACGATCCGTCCTGGTTGAACAGGAAGCCGTGACACGTGTAGGCGACGCGGGGAACCCCGGCGAGGCGGGCCGCCAGCCGGGCCAGGAAGCCGCTGATCGGCATGTGCGCATGCACGATGTCGGGCCGCTCTGCACGAAACAGCCGCACCAGGTCGCGGAATGCCTTCGCGTGTGCCAGCGGCGACAGCCGGCGTGCGAACGGCACGGACACGATCCGAAATCCTTCGGCGCGCACTCCTTCGAGCAGCCGTCCTTCGGCGCACATGCCGACCACCTCGTGCCCTCGGCCCCGTATCGCGCGCATCAGCGGCAGCACAAAGTGCCGAAGGGAGAAGTCTATGTTGGTGATCTCGATGATTTTCATCGGTGGCAAGCATGGCGGCTGAGCGGTGCGTCAATGCGAGCCACGGTGGTAAAGGTCCCCACCGCCGTCATGCCGACGCATGTCGGCATCCACATCTACGCCACGCGCACAAAGCAAAGCCGTGGATGCCGACCTGTGTCGGCATGACGGGTGATATTCCCGGTCCACCCCTACCCGACCTTGCTGATCGCCCATTTCACCTGCTGCGGGCCGTCAGTGTAGCCGGTCAGCACAACCTGCTCGCTGCGACGAGGCTCTGGGCCGCCGAGGTAGATGCTCTCTTCCAGGCTCATGCGGGCGCCATCGGCGCGCAGCCGCCACCCGCCGCCAGTGCGAAGGCGCAGCAGCACGGCCTCGCCATCCTGCTGCAGGCTGGCGCTCACATCCGGGTGCAGGTGAAAGCGCAGC